>DBPV01000102.1:113969-128574 GCA_002304995.1 Syntrophaceae bacterium UBA1411 | reverse complement strand
ACCTGGGATTTTGCCAAGCAGATTCTGCCTTTGTTGTTCGGCGGCGTTTTGGTGGCGGGATTTCTTCTGGGCCGCCCCGGTTATCCGGCGCTGATTCCCGAATCGTATATTCAGATGCTGGTCGGCGGGAATTCGCTTTGGGCCAACTTCTTCGCCTCCGTTGTCGGCGCGTTTATGTATTTTGCCACACTCACCGAAGTGCCGATTCTGCAGGGGCTCATCGGCTCCGGCATGGGGCAGGGGCCGGCGCTGGCGCTGCTCCTGGCGGGGCCGGCGCTGTCGCTCCCCAGCATGATCACCATCGGCAGCATCATGGGTGTGAAGAAAACCGTTGTGTACTGCGCCATCGTGGTGGTTCTGTCCACACTGGCCGGAATGGCTTACGGCGCGATCACCTCCTGAACGGATGCGGGCATGCGGTTTTTTTAGTCAATGAGCGGGAAAAGGTTTTGATCCGGAGCCGTTTGAGGATGCAGAAATCATGGCTGCTGCGGTGCAAAAGCCGGCATTGATCCGCCGTGTGAAAAACTGGTGGGCGCATCAGACAATGCCCCGCCTGGACTGGGTGCAGCTCGAGGTCACGACGCGCTGCAACGCTTCCTGCCGCTATTGTCCCAGGACGGTTTGCCGCGCCTCCTGGAACGACCGCGATCTTTCCTCCGCGCTGTTCCGGTCGCTTCTTCCCGCTTTCCAGCGGACGCGGATGGTGCAGCTCCAGGGCTGGGGCGAGCCTCTGCTTCATCCGCATCTTTTCGATATGATCGCCNNNNCGGCCGTCCGTCTTGTCGAAAGCGGCGTCGATCACGTCGCTTTTTCGCTTGCGGGCGTGGGCGGTCAAAACGACGAGGCACGCCGCGGCACACGCTTTTCCGCCGTTCTTGAGGCGATTGCGGGACTTGCCGCGGAAAAGAAGATCCGGCGGCAATCGACGCCGGTCATCGGCGTTGCGTATTTGCTCCTCGGCTCGCATCTGCCGGACATCGGCAGACTGATTCCGGCGCTGGCCGGAACGGGCGTCGAACAGATTGTGTTGAGCACCCTCGATTTTGCCGTGAGCGAAAATCTGCAAAAGGAAGGCCTGACGCCGGAAGACAAGGGACAGCATCGGGAATTGCAGGCGCTTTTCGACAGCCTGGCCCGGGAGGCGCAAAACGAGGGGATTTCTCTCTATTACAATCTGGTTGACCCGGAGGCGCACGGCGAAGACTGCGCGGAAAATCCGCGCCGGGCGCTCTTTGTGTCGGCGGACGGAAGCATCTCTCCCTGTGTTTTTGCCGGCCTCCCGGTACAGGAAACGTCCTGTGCGTCGGGAGGAGAAGGGAGCGGTTATCAAAAGTTGACCTTCGGCTCGCTTGCCGGAAAAACCCTGCCGGCCGTCTGGAAGAGCTCCGCCTACCGGGAGTTTCGCGAGTCTTTCGGCCGCGAGCCCCATCCTCTTTGTCAAAACTGCCCCAAGCGTCCCAAACGATGAAATGCATCATGCATCGGAGCGGCCGTTTCTCTCTTTACTTCTGCTCATCAAAGCGCTATCTGCATATGGAACCGCAGTGATCACCCTGCGGGTCGGGAAAAGGAGAAAAAACGGGATGATGCCCCTTCGTTTCAGAGTTGGGATTCCGCAAAAGAAAATCGATGCGATAAGAACAAGTCTTGCCGCGGCGGAAATAGGTTACGCGCCCGGAGACGACCGGGACTGGAAATACGGCACCGACGCGCAGTATCTCGCTGAATTTCGCGACTACTGGCTCCGGGAGTATTCGTGGCGCAAGTCGGAGGCGGAACTGAACCGCTTTCCGCAGTTCAAGGCGCGCGTTGAGGATATCGACGTTCATTTTTACCATGTCCGCGGCCGGGGAAAGAACTGTTTCCCGATTATCCTGACGCACGGATGGCCGGGGTCGGTTTATGAGTTTCTGGAGGCCGTCTTGCCGCTTGCCGAAGCCGGATACGACCTCGTGATTCCCTCGCTCCCCGGTTACGGTTTTTCATCGCGCCCGGCAGCGCCCATCGGACGACGGCGCATTGCTTATTTGTGGCGCAAACTGATGGTCGACGTTCTGGGCTATCGGCGCTTCGGCGCGCAGGGCGGCGACTGGGGATCGGGCGTGACGCGGGCGCTGGCCCACGACCACGCCGACGTGGTGGCCGCCATTCACATCAACCTCATTTTTTATTTGAATATCGAAAGCGAAAACGCTTCGCTTGCCGCGTGGCGTAAAGCGGTCGCCGCCGCCATGGCGCGCGGCGGGGGCTACCTGCATGAACAGCAGACAAAACCGCAGACCATAGCGCTCGCGCTTTCGACAAATCCTCTGGCGTTTGCCGCCTGGGTGCTTGAAAAATTCACGGTATGGGCCGATACGGGCGGACGCATCGAAAGCCGGTTCACCAAAGATCAGCTCCTCGCGAATATCATGATTTACCTGGTGAACGACGCGGTGGGTTCGGCGATCTGGCTGTATTACGGCGCGACAAAGGAAGAGCCTACGCGGGGCTACATCACCGTACCGACCGGTTTTGCCGCCTATCCGGTGGAGATTGTTCCGCCGCCGCCGCGTGAGGCGGCCGAACTGGAATTCAACATCACCCGCTGGACGAAGATGCCGGCGGGCGGCCATTTCGCGGCCTGGGAAGAACCGGCCGCTTTTGCCGCCGAAGTCGCGGATTTTTTCAACGGCTACCGGTGAGGTTGAAAAACGGTTTTACCCTGGGTGATGCATGGCGGTTCTTCAGCCCCGCCGGGGGTTAAGCGGACCTGAAGGTTTGCCGAGCAGGAAAACGGTTTACCCCTGGGCGATGTAGGGCGGGGCTTCAGCCCCGCCGGGTTTGGTAAACCGGAAGTTTTGCGCTGTAAATGTCGATTGCCGGCGGAGCGCTTTTCTTTGTCATCTCGATCAGGGACATTCTGGCCTTGGACAAGAATCGGTTTTCGGTCGATCCCGACAGCGTCGGCGCCGCGCCGTTGCCTCCGGCGGCGGGAAGGATTCCGCCGCCCGAAGGCGTCCGGATCATCCGGCGCCTGGCCGTATCCGGTTCGGCACGGGATAAAAGGTTAGACTCAGTCCGGGATATACTTGAACGACACTCTCAGTTTGACGCGATATTCCACGACTTTGTTTTCTTCGACCTTCATGTCGAGTTCCTTGACTTCCGCGATCCGGATCTCCTTGAGGCTTTTCGAGGCGGTTTCGACGGCCTTCTGGGCAGCATCCTCCCAGGATTTTTCGCTGCCCCCGATGATTTCGATCACCTTGTAAATGCTCATCGTTTCGCTCCTTTCTCAATTAAAGGGTTTCGAGAAGAACAACACTCCCCACCGGCCCGATGCCGGTCATCCAACCTTACAGGCGGGCTTCGGCCCGTCATCGGCGCCTCGGGACCGCCGGATTTTACCGGTCGGCCGTGCTGTTGGAACACGCGAGATATGAAGCAGTCGCAGAAGTCCGGGAAGATGATGACATCAGAAGACTTACTGAGAAAAGAAAAGCAAAATTATCTTCGGAGCAGAAGGGAATGAGCGGAGAAGAGAAAATACAAACAGGCGCATCACTTCTTAAGGATGAGGTATTATACCTCTTTTCGGTAGATCGTCAATCGAAGAAAATACCATCGAAGAAAATACCATCGAAGAAAATACCGTTATGCATGCTTGCCGCCGCGGAAACCTGTGTGGCAGCGGTCCTCCCCGCAGATTGTGAAGGAAAGACCGCGCTCGCGTCGGTTGTTCAAAAAAGACTTAGTGTCCGCAGGAGGAACAGTTTGTCGAACTGCACGATGAACAGCCTGAACCGGAAGAAACGGTGGAAAGCGATCCTCCGGAGCTCAGGGACCCGTATTTACCCTTGCCGACCCTTGAAACCAGCTTGTGGGTTTTCTTGGATTTGCATTTCGGGCATACGGCGTTGGGCTTTTCGCTCAGGCTCAGCGTGACCACTTCAAACTGTTTTTTGCATTTATCGCACTCAAATTCGTAAATCGGCATGACGTCACATCCTTGTTGCTTTTTATTCAATCTAGAGATGATGGCGGCAAAAGTCAATACCCGGATAGGTACTTCCGGCCGGAAATCGCTGCCGAATTTGTCCATTGACAGACCCTGCTCTAATTTTTATACTGCGAGCAATTGAAAGCAAGTGGGCAGTCCCAAAATCTTTGCTTTTCTGAAAGGAAGCTATGACTCAAAAAGACCAGTCAAAATCCATTTTTACAAAGTCCATTCACGCGGGCGAGGAGCGGGCCCGCTATGCTGATTCCATCACCACGCCCATCATCCAGTCATCCACCTATGTTTTCAAGGACAGCAAGGAAATAGAAGCCTACACGAAAAACGCCAAAAAGCGCTATGAATACGGCCGCTACGGCAATCCCACCGAAAAGGTGGCGGAGCAGCGCCTGGCCGTGCTGGACGGCGCGGAGGACGCGCTGATGTTTTCCTCGGGAATGATGGCGATTACCACCACCATTCTGGCGCTCGTGCAATCCGGCGACCATATCGTCATCACCGACGACTGCTACGGAAGAACTCTGGAATTCTGCCGCACCTATCTCAAGCGGTTCGGCATCGAATGCACGATCGTGCCGTTCGGCGATTACGAGGCGTTCGACGCCTCCATTAAAAAAAATACGCGGTTTATTTTTTCGGAATCTCCGACCAATCCGTACCTCAATGTGTTCGACATGGTCAAATTCAAGCAGATCGGGGACAAGCACAAGGTCATCACGATCATCGACTCCACCTTTGCCACGCCTTACAATCAGCGGCCGCTTGACTACGGCATCGACCTGGTGATCCACAGCGGTACCAAGTACCTGGCCGGGCACAACGATATCCTGGCCGGCGTCCTTTTGGGGAGGAAGGAACTGGTGGGCAAAGTCCGCGAACTGCACAAGTCCATGGGCGGCGTGATCGATCCGCACTGCTGCTACCTGCTCTTGCGGGGGCTCAAGACGTTTCCGCTGCGGGTGAAGGCGCAAAACGAAAGCGCTTTAATCATCGCCGAATACCTGGAAAAGCATCCGAAAGTCGAAAAGGCCTACTATCCCTTTCTCAAAAGCCATGCGCACTATGCCATTGCCAAAGAACAGATGAGGGGGGGCGGCGGCGTGGTCACCTTCACGGTCAAGGGCGACCTGGATGCGGCCAAGCGGTTCATGGATGCGCTGGAGATGATTTATATCGCGCCCAGCCTGGGCGGCATCGAAACGCTGATTACACATCCCGCCACGGTGACGTACTACCGCTACACGCGCGAGCAGCGCTATGAGCTGGGCATTATCGATACACTGTTCCGCCTGGCGGTGGGCATTGAAGACGTGGAAGACATCATCGCCGATCTCGAAAGGGGCTTCGCCAAAATTTAAGCCGCAACCGGATCGCCTATTTCAGCGCCCGCACCAGCGTGTAGGGGCAGTCGGGCACCCGCTGACTTTCGACTTCGCGGAATCCCGCGGCGCGCAGCGCGGCGATCAGCGTCTGCTCCGAATAGCTCTGCCCGAAAATCACATGACGCAATCCCCAGAAAAGCAGGAAATCCGGAATAAACCAGATTCTGAAACGCCGGATAAACGACCGGAGGGCGTCGTCCGAGGCGCCCTGGTCCGTTTCCGATAGCATCAGATAGCCGCCGGGTTTGAGAATGCGGTGAATTTCCCGGAGTCCCTGGACGCCGTCGGGCCAGTGTTTGATCGAACCGACGCTCACGGCGGCGTCGAACATTGCACTCTGAAAGGCGATGGCCATGGCATTGCCGCGGCCAAAGGAGCAGTTGGCGATGTTGCGCTTCCGGCGGTGTTTCTCCGCTTCGCGGACCTGCATGGGCGAATAGTCGATCCCCGCGATCATGGCCCGGGGATTGCGGGACGCCAGCAAAAGCGAGATATAGCCGCGTCCCGCGCCCACGTCGAGCACATACGAATGGCCCGAGAGTTTCATCTCCCGGGCGATGTGTTCGTAGAGTTCGGAAACCGCGCCGTAGATATGACGGTTGTAAATCGACCCCATGGTGTCCCAGAGAAAGCGCGAGTCGCGCAGGCGGGTCAGGAGCCGGACGATCCGGGAAGGATTTTGCGGATTCACAAAAACAGTTCCTTTTTTGCGGCGGTGTGCGGAATTTTCAAAAGCGCGCTCATGCAAAAGCCCCCGTGACTGATGCCGGACGCTAGCACGAAACCGCAAGGCCCGTCAAGCGCCTCTCCGGGCAGGCTTCCGCGCCGGTGATTTGTGCCGGCAACCCGCGGATGCCCGGCAGCGATTCCGGACGGTTTATTTTTTCTTCAGGATAACGGCGATGAGAAGGGCTGAAGCGACGCCGATGACGCCTCCGCACAAAAACGGCGCGTCGGAATTGATGGTGTTCCACATCAGTCCGGCGAGAATCGACGCCAGAAGCAGGCCGATGCCCTGCAGCATTCCGTAGATGCCGAGGACGGTTCCTGTAAAGCCGTCAGGCGCGTTTTCCGCGATGAACGCGCGTTCCGCAGCGCTGATAAACGCGCTGTAGGCGCCGTACGCGGCAAAGAGAAAGACGATGCCCGCCTGCGCGTCTAAAAAAACAAAGCCCAGGTAAACCAGACCGTAAATCAAATATCCCGGAACCAGGATGCGGCGCCGGCCGAAACGGTCGGACAACCGGCCCGCGGGGATGGCCAGAAGCGATGACGACAGATTGAAGACCAGATACAGCAAAATGACCTCGGAAGCCGAAAAGCCTTTTTCCTGGGCTTTTAAAAGCAGAAAGACGTTCGATGAGTTGCCGAGGCAAAAAAGGAAAATGACGGCCAGATAAAGCTTCAAGCGGGCGTCGAGCGTCACGTTCCGAAAAGCGGGCCTGTCGCAGGAAAAATTTCGGGTCTGGTCTTCCCGGATGGCGGGGATGATCGCCAATCCGATGAGCGCCGGAATAATCGCCAACGCAAACGCTCCGGAATAGCTGAAACCGGCGGCGATAAAGACAAAAGCGAGAACGACGCCGAGCGCGGAGCCGAGCATGTCCAGCATTTTGTGCAGGCCGAATGATCCGCCCCGATTGTTTTCGCCGCACGACTGGGCGACCAGCGCGTCCCGCGGGGCTGTGCGGAGCCCCTTGCCCGCCCGGTCGATGATTCTTGCCGCCAGAACCCCCAGCCAGGATATCGACAGGATTAAAACGATCTTGTAGATGACCGAGGCGGAATAGCCGGTGAAGACCAGCTGTTTTTTGTTTGAACGCACATCCCCGATATAGCCGCTGAAGACCTTCAACAGCGAAGCGAGGCTTTCAGCGATCCCCTCGATAATCCCGACGACCAGCGGCGTTGCGCCGAGCGTGGATGTCAAAAACAGCGGCACCAGGGGATACACCATTTCCGTGCTCATGTCGACGAACAGGCTGACCAGTCCGATGAGCGCAACATTGGAAAAGATCCTTTTTTTCATTCTCTTTCCCCGCTTGCCTTAAGGCGGAGCGCCCGTCGCCGGCTTTTTCATTCCGGACTCCACAAGTTTGAACTTCCCCATGGTCTCCGGATTTCGCTCGATGTGATCGGTAAACAAAACGCGCGTTTCCGGCAGTTCGATGCCCTGGATTTTGAGGCTGGCGGCCAGATTGGTTTTGATGGCGTCCACCACCTTCGTTTTGTCGCCTGTGTCCCGTAAAACAACGTCGATGACGAGGCCGTCTTGTTCATGAATCACACGGCTTTCTTTAATGTCGGGAATGATTCCCAGCGCGGTTATAAAGTGAACGGGATGGACGGGAACGCTGTGCCCCCGGCTGTCCGGAAAGTACAGAATGTCGTCGTAGCGTCCTTCCACGCCGGCGATCAGCCGGAAGGGACGTCCGCAGGGACAACGCTCCTCGGACAGGGTGAGCATGTCGGATATTTCATAGCGGATCAGCGGCTGGGTGTAGTTGAAGAGATTCGTGAGAAGAACTTTGCTGCCCGCTCGGCCGGCCGGGACCGGCCGGTTGTTCCGGTCGACGACTTCCAGGATGGTCAGGTCTTCGGCGGCGTGAATTCCCCGGTGAAAGGGGCAGCCGATGTTAAAGGCGCCTCCTTCGGTTGATGCATAAACGTTAAAGGGAATAATGCCCCATGCCTTTTGGATGCTCGCGGTCATTTCGCCTGTACAGGTTTCGCCGCCGGTTGCGACCAGCTCCAGATGAATCTTCAGGCGGCCTTCGATCTGTTCGACGGCGAGCAGCGAGGCCATGGACGGGTAGGTCGATAAAACGTGAGGCTGGAAGGCGTTCAGCTCGGCGACGAGGAATGCGATGCTGGAAGCGGCGTTCAGGTGTTTTGAGAGGACCAGGGGCGTCCCGCTGCTGATCTTGATGCGGCAGGAGAGATGCGCCGGATTGTCCGTGAAGATCGAGCATTCCCTCAACCGTCTGGGAAAGCGCGGCAGCTTTCCCGTGCTTAAAGAGCACCGGCTGTAGCCTGCTATCAGAGTGCTCCATTCCTTCCGGTTGAACACAAAAACGCCCTTGAATCCCGAACTGCCGCTGGTGGTGAGGACGCGATACTCTCCCAGATAATACGTATCGCAGGAAAGATCGCGGATGTGCGTCTGAAGATCTGCAAGCTTCAGACGGGTATCCGTCACAAACCGGTCGAAAGCGTCCATCATCATCGCCTTGGTGATGACGGGCAATTCCTGAAGCTGCACCTCCGGGCCGATTTTGATGTTTTGATAGAGCTCCCGGTAAAACGGCGAGCGCCGGACGGCATGCGCAAAAAGCGCGCGAAGCCGCCGCCGCTGATAATCCTGCAGGCGCTCCGGCGTCCATCGCTCGTGCAGTTTCAGCCCGATCAGTTTCAGCGAGGATCGGCAAAGGTCCTGTGATTTCTTGAACGCGTAGGCAATGTTCATAGTTCCCCCACATCTATTTTACCGCATTTGTTAAACAACGCCAATAGTCGGCCGGACGTCGGCCGGACGTTTTTTCCAATGGATCGCTCATCCGGGTTTATTGCGGCAGACGCGCGGCATAGGTTCCGAATCCCGCAAACTTCCTTTTTTGGACAATTTCAAAACCGCAACGCAGCATTTCTCTTTCAAAGGCCTCCAGACTGAAATCCGCGTTCGGATGTCTCCAATGAAAAAGTTTATCGAAGCAGCGAACGATATTTCCGTCCGGTTCCTCGGCAAATAGCCGGCCGCCGCAGGCAAGCACCCTGCGGCACTCGCTGAGCACGTTGCGCCAGGCCGGGATGTGGTGGAGAATGCCGAAGATGACGATAATGTCCTTGCTCCCGGAAGGGATGTCCGCCATGTCCGAGGCGTCCATGGTTTTAAATTCACATCCCGGGAGATGCCATTTTCCGGCCAGCGCAATTTGTTCCGGCATCAGGTCGATGCCGAGATAGGTTTTCGGCTGCAGGGTCGAGAGCAAAACGGCGCCGTAGCCCGATCCGCAGCCGATTTCCATAATATTCCTTTGTTTGTCGACAAGTCCCAACGTCTGGAAGTTGCGAAACTCCAAATGTTTTTGCACAAACCTTCGCAAAGGATGATTCATGGCCGTGAATTCAGCGTGACTCAATCTCATGCCGGACCTCCTGATTTTAAATGTAGCGTTTGACCTGTGTGAGATACAGGGAATACCTTTCACCGTATCTTTGCCGCAAAAACGTTTCCTCCTGCCGGATCTGAAAATGGCATCCAAGCGCCATAGCGATGAAGCACGCCCCAAAAAACAGGCTGCCGTAGATGAAGAACGTTCCCAAAAAGAAGAGATCCATTGACAGAAAAATGGGATTGCGCGACCGGGAAAAGACGCCGGTGGTGATCAGGCCACCGGGCGCGATGGTGTCGATGCCGATCCGCCAAGACGATTTAAAGGACACCAGCGCCCCGACAAACAGGAGGATCGCGGCGAAAACCAGCGCGGCTCCGGCGGCTCTTACGGCAATACCGATGAATAAAGGCCTGACCAGAATATCCGGCAGAAACTGAATATCCAGATGCAGCGCAGAGATCAGAATTTCAAAAATCCACAGCGGGAAAAAAACGAGAAAGCCTTTTTCCAGAAGTTGCGAAAAACCTTTTTTCCCGCTTCCCAGACGGATGACTTCCGTGCCCGTCTGCCTGAGCCGGTAGGTCCGACCGAAAAAAATTGCCAGGAAAAGCGACAGGGAAACGACCTGAAAGGCGTCAAAACAGTCCATGGAAACCTCCTTATATTTAGTTAGAATGAACTAACTATTAGAACAAAAAAAATTAAACCTTCGCCGCCACCTTGTTCAGAAGCGCCACCAGTGTCCGCAGGTCCTTTTCCTCCAGATGATGTGCGAAAAAATCGGCAATCTTCTGATGGGAGGCGTCGTGCAGTCTTGCCAGTTTCCTGCCCCGGGCGGTCAGATGGACATGAAAAGAGCGGCGATCTTCATCCGACTGGCACTTTTCGACGTAACCCTTTTCAACGAGCTTATCCACAAGAACCGTGACGGACGGCTTGCTGAAATGCAGCGTGCGGGCGATTTCTCCCGGTGTAGGATGGCCCATCCGGTTGATCGTATCGATATAGTCCATTTGTCGCGCGGTAAGACCTTCCTCAGTGTATTGCTTGACAAACTGCATTTCTGCGTCGCCAATAAGTTTCGTTATAATTTCGATAAGTTCTACTAAAGTACGCGCCATGGGTTCTCTCTATAATTAGTTCGTATGAACTAAATATTGCAAGAAAAGCATTTTGTCAATATAAAAACAGTACAGTAAAAATTTTTTGTGGATTAGCCATGATTCCGGAAGAACTGATGAGCCATGTGATTGCCGCGTTAACCGCATTTGAAGCCGCCCTGCGCCGCCTGCATCCGATCGCTCTGTCCGCGCTCCGGAAGGATCTGCTGTTTCATCTGGAGCCGCTCGCCGCCGTCCGCCGGAGCCTGCCGCCGGAAAATTCCGGCGCTTCCCCCGAAGACGCCGGTGCGCTGCGGCGTGCGTGCGATTTTCTTCTGGCCGCGATCAAAAACTTTGCCGCGGAGGAGGATCTTCAGTCCGCGTATCTCTCGGCGCTGCGCTCAGCGCGGCGGATCTGCCGTGCGCAGGAAGCGCTGTATCCGCTCTGCGGTGCATGGCCCGACGTGAACCGCTACTTTCTGGAATCGGGAGCGGCCTTGCCGGCGGCGGAGCAACTGTCCGGGGCGGAGACGGGCGTGATGCATGGCGATCCGTCGGAGCATCCTCATGCGCGGGGCGGCTATTCGCTTTACGTTCCGGAGAGCTATTCGCCCGCTTATGCCCTGCCGCTGGTGGTGGCGCTGCATGGCGGCTACAGCCACGGGCGGGACTTTCTCTGGAGCTGGCTGCGCGAGGCGCGCAGCCGGGGATTTTTCGTTCTGGCGCCCACCTCGCAGGACATGACGTGGTCGATCACCAGCCTCAAGCGCGACGAACAGCCGCTGCATCGTCACCTGGAGTCCGTCTGCAGCCGCTATGCCGTGGACCGGTCCAGAATATTGCTTACCGGTATGTCCGACGGCGGAACCTATGCGCTTGCTTTAGCCTTGTCTCCCCAAAGCCCCTTTTCGGTCATTGCGCCTCTGTGCTGCGCCCTGCCGCCGGCGGATCTGCGCCAGGCGCGGGGAAAGAGAATATTCTGGGTGCACGGCGCGCAGGACTGGATCTTTTCGCCCGAGCGGGCGGTTTGGGCCTGCCGGGAACTGCGGCAGGCGGACGCGGACATTAAACTCCAGCTTGTCGACGACCTGGCGCATACCTACCCGCGCGAGGCCAACGCAACCCTTCTGGAATGGTTCGGCATCGGCGGCGGATTGCCGGAGAAGTAAGTTCTATTTTCGGCACTTTCCAAAGGAGCCCGGCTTGCACGTTGCGCCGTCGATCCATGTCGCACCGGACAGGTTGGCGCCGGTCAGATTGGCGCCGGTCAGGTCCGCCCCTTTCAGGTCGGCGCTGTTGAGCTGCGCCCCGCCCAGATTGGCCCCGGCCAGTTTCGCCTTGTCCAGTTTCGCATTGAGAAGGGTGGCCGTAGTCAGATTGCTCCCGGTCAAATCCGCGCCGCTCAGGACGGCGCCCGCCAGAGGCGCACCGGTGAGATTGCAGGACACGCAGGCATTCGTCTCTTTTAACTTATTCAGATCGTTGACGTTGTAGGCAGCCGCCGTCCCGGCATAAAGCAGCAGGCCGCAAAGAAGGGCCGCGGCGGCGGACGAAAGAATTATTTTCATAAGCGATGCTCCTTTCCGGAGAAGTCCGCAAAGATGAAAAAATCTTAGGCGGGATTATTGCAATTATCAAGACATATCTTTTCCCCCTCGGGCGGCGGCTTGTCCGCGCCTGAACCGTCACAAGGGTTTCCCGAAAAGCAGTTTCAGCATGGCGACGAGCATTTTCTTCCGGCCGGCTCTTTCCTGGAGAATTTTCAGGTACAGCGCCTCCGTGTTCAAGGGCGGCGCTGTCAGGCGCTCTTTCTTGATCAGCCGGGCCGCGCCCGGTTTGCAGGTGGTAACGCACAGGCCGCAGCCGATGCAGCGGTCCAAATCCACATGGAAGATGTTCCCGCAGGCAACGATGGCGTCCATCTGGCAGCGTTTTTTGCAGACGCCGCAACCGGTGCAGGATTCAGCGTCGATACGGGCAAAATAGTTCGTGGCGAAAAAGCGGGCGGGGCGGGGGTCCTTTTTGGCGGTTGTCAGGACGCCGCAGCAGCAACCGCAGCAAAGGCAGATGCAGGCGGGCTTTTTGGAATTGCCCGGTTGCAGCACCAGGCCTTTTCTTTCAGCCGCGTCGAGCAGGGCCAGACATGCTTCTTTGGAGAGGGTTCGGGCGCGGCCCCGCGCCGCATAACCGGTATTGCCGATCAGCAGACAGACCGCGTAGTCGTCCGTCTGCCGGCAGGCTTTGCCGATCAGGGCTTCGCCCTGTTTGCACACGCAGTTTGCCACCTGGAGGGTTTCCTTTGTCTGCGTGATGAAGTGCCTCATGTTGTCATATGTGTCGACGATATATTCCGGAAGAATGGCTTTCAAATGCGGACTGGTGCGCAACTGCGGCAGCGATGACCGGAAGAACTCGGCGCCGAAGGCTTCGTCAAAGTATCGGTGCATCATGTCCACGAGCGTCGGGGTGAGGTCGTCCACGTGGTATTCAAACATGCCGATCGCCAGCATGGCAATGCCGTAGCGGGCGTTGGGGGCGCGGCCCGAACGCCGGATGACGCCTTTCATGAACATGGCATCGAGCGCGGCGGCCGTTTCCCCTGCGGATAAGACAACGCCGGCTTTCTTCCGGAGTCGTTTGCAGACGGTTGCGGCGGGGATGGACCGAAGCGAGAGGCACAGGGCGATGCCGGCTTCAAGCGGCGAGAAAAAATATTTCAGAATGGCGATTTCCACGCCGCTTGTCGTGGCGGGAAATCCGATGGGATATCGGTCCAGTTGAACCTGAAGGCGTCTGTAAATGGAATCGTCCGTGGTCAAAGTTTTTTCTCCCGAGCGGCGTCGGAAATCGACGTTATTTTCTGACTATCGGAAAAGCATCCGCTTGTCCACCGGCATTTGCATCTGCCGGGTATCCGTTTCCTCAGTTGACGCAAGGCCGGATTGAAGGGTATAGTCGGGCTGTGAGGCTGGTAGATGTGAAAGAACAACGTGCCATCAACTCCGAAGAGCCCCTGTACGATCCTCCGACCGTTTGCGGAATCTTCATGCAGCAGGCCCGCCGCTTCGGCGACAGGACCTTGTCCATGGCGAAGAAAGACGGTGTCTGGCAATCCATGACCTGGCGCCAGGCCCGGGAACTCCTGCCCCTTGCCGTCATGGGACTTATGGCGCTGGGAGTGAAAAAAGGAGATCCGGTCGGCATTGCCAGCCGCACGCGCCGGGAATGGAGCGAAGTTGATATTTCCATTCTTGCGGCGGGCGGCGTGACCATCGGCCTCTATCCTTCCGCGAGTCTCTGGGAGATCACGCACGTGGTTTCGCACAGCGGCCTTGCGGTCTGCTTTGTAGAAGACGAAGCGCTCCTGGTGAAACTGCTTGCGGTCCGGGCCCAAACCGGCCGGCCCGAAAAAATGGTGCTCTTTGATCCTCCCGCCGGAGCCTTGCCCGCGGGCGTGATGACACTGGAGAGCTTTCTGGAAACGGGCCGGGTCGCGCACGCCGCCGACCCGGCGCGGTTCGAAGCGATCTGGCGGGCCGTGCAGCCCGGCGATCTGGCGACGATCGCCTACACGTCCGGAACGACGGGGCCGCCCAAGGGCGCCATGATCACCCATGCCAATCTTTATTACACGGCGATCAACGCCACGAAAATGCACACCTACGAAGAAAGCGACTTCGGCATCGCGTTTTTGCCGCTTACGCACATGCTGCAGCGCATGAGCGTTTACGCGGCCATGCATCTGGGCATCGTGGGCGCGTATGCTGAAAGCATCGACAAGCTGGTGGAGAATTTTCAGGAGCTGCGCCCGACTGTCCAGGTGAGCGTGCCCCAGATCTTCGAACGGATCTACAACCGGGTCCAGGCGATGCTGGAGGCCGGTTCTCCTCTGCAGCGCCGCGTCTTTGACTGGGCGCTGGACGTGGGGAAACGGGCCGCCGCCTGCAACCGGGAAAACCGGCCGCTGCCGCTGTGGCTTTCCGCTCGGCGCGCCGTCGCCCACCG
>DBPV01000102.1:111827-113907 GCA_002304995.1 Syntrophaceae bacterium UBA1411 | reverse complement strand
ACGGAGACGGTTGCGCCGGCGGCGGTCAATCGCGCGGAGCGCTTCCGGTTCGGTACGGTGGGGCAGCTGATTCCCGGCATGGAGGCGAAGATCGCTCCGGATGGAGAACTGCTTTTGCGCGGCAAGGGACTGTTTCAGGGCTACTACAAGGATCCGGAAGCGACGGCGGCCGCCATCGACGCCGACGGCTGGTTTGCCACGGGCGATATCGCCGCGATGGATAACGAGGGATTTCTCACCATCACGGACCGCAAGAAGGACCTGATCGTGACGGCGGGCGGCAAGAACATCGCGCCGCAGAATATCGAGAATCTGATCCGCACGCTGCCGCTCATAAGCCAGGCGCTGGTTTACGGCGACCGCCGCAAATATCTGACGGCGCTTGTTACGCTCAATGAGCGGGAACTTGCCGATTTCGCCCGGCGGGAAAATCTGCCCGACCGGGATCTGTCCGGCCATGAAAAAGTGCGGCAGGCCGTTGCCGGCCATATTGCGGCCGTAAACAGCCGTCTGGCCCCTTATGAGCAGATTAAAAAATTCACGATTCTGCCCGCCGATTTCACCGAGGCGGCAGGCGAACTCACGCCGACGCTTAAAATGCGCCGCCGCGAAATCATCAAACACTACGGCGACAGAATCGATGAGCTCTACAGCGGGTAAGACGACCCGGAAGGTTCAAGCGGTGTGCGATCCAGCCTGAGAAAAATTGCCGGACCATTCCCTGTTTTCCGCTCATCACCGGGGAGAAATTTTCTTGCCGAATTTCTCGATTTCGTTGCCCGCTTCCTGCAGGCCGCGGCTCACGTCGTCGGCGAGCAGATCGCCTTTTTGCTTCAGCTTCAGCGCCAGCGCATCGGATTTTTTCACAACGTCGTTCGTGCCTTTTTCAATTTTCCCGCCGGTCCAGGCAATGCTTTTTTCCAGGTTTCGGTTGGCGGTTTCCAGCGCGGCTGCCGCTTCGACTCTTTTCTTCTTCGCCCAGGATTCCGTTGACTTGACGTGGGCGTCGTTGGCCAGGGCGAGATAGGCGCGTGCAAACGCATCTTCCATTTTTTTCTGCGAGGTGACCGCGCCCTTTTTAACGTCAACGGCCAGCTGGTCCAGTTCCCGGGCCGATGCCGAAAGCGCACCCTTGCCTTTGGCCGAAGCCCTGGAAGCCTGGTCTTTCATGTAGGCCGCGCCCTTCTGGATTTGTTCGGCGGCGGCAGTCATGTTTTTATCCAGGTATTCCTGTTTGGCTTTTTGAAAGGTCTGTTCGATGGACGCGGATGCGTTCTCGTCCGCCAGAGGCGCGGGCGGGCAAACGCCTGCCGCGGCCAGGGCAAAAACAGCGACCAGAAAGAGTTGCATAAAACGATGCATCTTGTTTCTCCTTTCGCGTTGTTGGATGCTTTTCTTTTGCTTCCAATCCGGATATTTGTCAACGGCTCTTTTCCCCCTGGAAAAAATAGGAATAAAGCAAAATGTATGCTATAGCCAGTCCGCCGGTTTGTCATAGCAGATGAACCGTGAAGTTTACATGGATTGAGGTGTTTTCATGCAGGAAATTCTGGTCGTGGCTGCCATTGCCGCGGCGATCTTTTTTCTTCCCCGTCTGATGGGGCGCAAATCCCCGTCGGATGAAAGGGCAAGGCCCCAGCCCCGAACCCAGCCGCAGGTCGGCTTTCGTCTGCCCCGCGTTGTCTTGACAGGTTGGATGCGTCTGGCCATTGTCATCACGTTTTTGTGGGTGGCGGGCGTGGCCGCCTATCTGAAGCCCTGGGAAGACAACGTCTTCGTTTATTTTCTGATTGCGCTGGGGCCGGCCGTTGTCCTCTGGGGCGGCATCTGGGCCTGGTTCGGCTACAAAAAATACCGGCGTTAAATGCTCATCCCCTTCCTTCCTGAGGGATCGGCCTGTCCTGGCGACAGGTCCTCCAGTCATTCCCCGCATCAGGCTTTTTAGTTTGAGGGTTGCTTTTCCCCAGGCCGTGGCAGAGGCCTTCTTCTCTTGCCGCCGTTTTGTCTTTCCATGCCGGACAGAGCCGGGTTTTCCGTCCATTCCGGCGGCCGGCAAAGCTGCGGCTGCGGAAGTTATTTC
>DBPV01000102.1:69341-111821 GCA_002304995.1 Syntrophaceae bacterium UBA1411 | reverse complement strand
TGAGAAATACAGCGCAGGAGCGCGCAGTCACGGATACAGCTCAGAGAAAATGGAAAGTCTCCTGGGGGTGTGGAAATGACAAGTCTTTGACGGATACAAAGCCAGCCTTGGTATTCTAAAAATAATTATTCATCTCTAAAATTCACGCATCAGCGGGTGAAGCCGGCCAGACGGCCATTTTGCGACCGGACGCCGCTTCCCGGTGACTCCTGCAAACGGTTGCATGCGGAGATTGCTCATGTACAGTATTCTCTTTGTGGACGATGATAAACCATTGTTGGAAGCCGTCAATCGCTATCTCGCGGCATACGCCGACGAGTTCAGATTATCCGCCGCTCACAATGGAAGAGAGGCCGTTCGGATTTTAGAGACGATGCCGGTGGATCTGGTGGTCACCGAACTGAGGATGCCCCAGATGAGCGGCGCCGAACTCTTTGTCCATATCCAGAAGCATTTTCCCGCGATCCCGATCATTTTCATGAGCGGATTGATAACCGCCGAAATAAAAAATAAATTCCAAAGCCGCAACGGCAGCCCTGTCTTTTTAACGAAGCCGCTGAATTTCAATGATTTGAAAGCCGCGATTTTCGCGAAGGTGCAGGCATCGGATAAAGGCTCCATCAACGGAGTTTCCCTGACGAGTGTCATGCAGTACATCAGTCTGGAGGCAAAGACGTGTGTCATGACGGCCCGGGTGCCGGGGAAAAAGCCGGGCAATATTTATTTCAACAACGGCGAACCCTGGGACGCGCTCTGGGAGAATCTGCGGGGAAAAGAAGCGGCCGTCGAAATCATCAGTTGGGAGAAAGCCGAGATCAGCTTTAAAAGACTTCCCCCCAACGGCGTCAAGAGAACCATCAAAAAGGAACTCATCAGCCTGATCGTTGAAGCCGTCAAATTCAGAGAAACAAAGATTGCGCAAGAGAAACCTGACGAAACCGGCAAAGGCGAAACGGCGCAGCCTTCTCCCGTTTTGGAAACATCTGCCGCCGGCGCAGCGGACATTCCGGATGAAGCCGCTTTGCACGGCACCCCGCCGGACGACGAAAGGGAAAATCCTGACTTTTCCGGCAGCGCCGGGTCCGCGCCGAGCGAACAGGATGAGGAGGCAAGCGATGTTTCCCCAAGTCCGGTGGCGGCGGCCGAAACGCTGTCGGGGTTTCTTTCCATACCGGGCGTTGAGGCAGTCCTGCTGGTCGGAGAGGACGGCGCCGTTGTCCGGTCCTCCACTCAGGCCTGCGGCATCGATATGAGCAAGGCCGGCGCTTCGTCGGCCCAGGTGTGGGGCGGACTGGCGAAAATGGGAGGCGACCTGGGCATCTGCGGCTTTCACTCCCTGATGCTCGAATCCGACGACGCCGTTATCGTCGGCGCGCCGGTGAAAGACAATTTACTCGTAGTTCTGGCCAGGGATGCCCAACGACTCGGCATGATCAGGCTGCGCATCAAGAAGAAAAAACCCGCACTGGAAGAAGAAGTTGAAACTCAGCCGGGCGAAGCCGCTTTATCATCTTAGACCGACACTTACTTCAGAAAGAAAGGAGATTGAAGGATGGCGCTAAAAATGGAGTTCACGTTCGACGACAAAACCTACAGGCGCTACATGAACGGTTTCTTGACGGTCATGCACTGCCATCATTACATGTCGTTGCTCAGCAAGCTGGCAATCGACTTCGACGATATCGGAGGCGTTCGCATTTTATGCGAATCCGTCGAAGATTCCGTCCGTCCGATGATCGACGATTACTGCGCGAAAAACAACCTTGCCTCGTTCGCGGATAAACTGGATGTCGGCCGGCAGTACTACTCGGCCATGGGCATGGGGGTGATGAAAATTTCCGGAGATCCGGGCCAGGGAGAAGTGACGCTGACCCGCTCTCATGTGGATCAGGGGTGGACGAAAAAATGGGGAAATTATAACGCTCCCGTCAATCACTGGACCCGCGGGTATATTGCCGCCATGTTTGCCGCGGCGGCCGGCAAGCCGCCCAGAAGCTATGAAGTCGCGGAGACGGCAAGCATGGTGATGGGCAAACCGACGAGCGTCTTTACCGTAAAATCCAAATAGAAAGGACACGAGCAATGACCGTTCAGCGAGACGTGGTGGTAAGACAACTGGTGGAAATGCAGGTGCAGGCCGATGAGGAGGGATTGATTCCGGGATTCAACGTTCTGGTGAACATGCTTCCGGTGGCGTTCTGGAATACCTTCACCCAGCGCATGATGGACGCAGTCCCCGCAGACCGGCGCGAGAAGCTCGAAGCGGAGCTGGTGAACTGTGCGCTGGAATGCGGATACAATACAGGTTACGGCATTATCACGTCCGAAGAATTCAAGTCGGTTGTGATGCCCATGGTCACCGAGGGGGCCAAGGATGTTCTGCGCGGTGCTTACGCGGTTTTTACCGCGTGGGGGTGGGCGAAATCCGGCATCGTTCAGATTAAAGAGGGAGAGCGGATGGTTGTCCGGGCGCCGGACTATTACGAGGCGGACATCGCTTCCGGATACAAGAGCGGCTTCATGATCCGGGGGGTCAGCTCAGCGTTTTTCGATCTGGCGTACGGCAAACCTTACCCCGAGGGGCTCAAAACGTTTAAGTGCGTGCAGACGGCGGGAGTAGAAGTCGGCGATCCCTTTGGCGAATTTGTCGTCACCCGATAAAGGGCCGGAATGTGGCGGATGTAACCAGGCAATGAACATGAAACTACACTGAACACTCAAAAGGAGAAGTCTATGGCAGACAGCAGAACGACTACGCAAATCCTTCAGGAAATGCTGGAAGTGCCCGGGATCAAGGCGATCCTTATCGTCGGCAAGGATGGTTTCGTTATCGAGGCGGCCGGATCATTCGGCAAAACAGATCTGGACAACGTCGGGGCTTCGGTGGCCACGGTCATTCTCGGTACGGACAAGATGTCGGAGGAGCTGAAGATTCAGGCCTTCAACTCCCTGACGTTTGAGGCGGCCGATGCCATGATCATTTGCGTTCCCATCGGAGATGCATTGCTGGTCCTTTTGGCGCCCGACAATAAAACGCTGGGCATGATTCGCCTGCAGGTCAAGAAGGCCATCCCTGCGCTGGAGAAGTTCTTTTGATCTATTTCAACAATGCGGCGACCAGCTATCCGAAGCCGGAGGGGACGGCGGCCGCGATGGGACAATGTCTCGCCCTGCCGCCGTCCAACCTCTACCGCGAAGATGTGACGCAGAAATCGGTCATCACCGTTTGCCGGGAGAAAATTGCCGGGCTGTTTCATTTTTCCGATCCGTCGCGGGTGATCTTTTGCTCTGGCTCCACGGAAGCTTTGAATATGGCCATCAACGGCCTGGTCCGGCCGGGAAGCCGCGTCGTGACAACAACCCGCGAACACAACGCCGTTCTGCGTCCGCTGTCCTATCTTTGCCTGGCGGGAGGCGTGCATGTGGATACGGTGCGCTGTCCGCCCCCCGGTATTCTGGACGGCAGGCGATTTGAAAACGCCCTGACCCGGGAGACAGGCCTGGCCGTCGTGAACCACATCTCCAATGTAACCGGCGCGGAAGCGGATATCGGCGCGATCTACTCTCTTTGCGAAGCCCGCGGCATTCCCCTGATCGTTGACGCCTCGCAATCTGCGGGCGCCATCGCTGTCGATTTTTCGTCCATGCCGCTCGCGGCTCTCGCTTTTACCGGCCATAAAGCGCTCCTGGGGCCCAAAGGCGTGGGTGGGTTGATCGTCGGCAGGGAGCTCGACCTGCGGATCTGGAAATCCGGCGGGACGGGCATCCGCAGCGACCTGGAACTCATGCCCGACGCCTGGCCGATCAAATATGAGGCGGGAACGCTGAACGAGCCGGGGATCGCGGGGCTTGCTCATTCGCTCGATGGAATTCTTGCCCGGGGGCTTTCATCCATTGGAAAACAAAAAATAGACCTGACGCGCCATCTGGTGGAGGAGCTGGAAAAATTTGACGGCGTCACCGTTTATTCGGAGCGGCCGGAAAGAAATTCCAGCGGCATCGTTTGTTTCAACATCGATCACTGGCCGGCCGCGGATATCGGATATGTGTTGAAGGATGCCTTCGACATCCGTGTGCGGACGGGGCTTCACTGCGCGCCGCTGATGCACAGGGAACTGGGAACTTTTCCCGAAGGCGCGATCCGCGTCAGTTTTTCCGCCGCCAACCACCACGGCGAAGTGGAAACCTTTCTGCAGGCGTTGAAAACCATAACGGGACAAACGTGAAAGTGCTGGAAACCAGAGTCGTTGAAGAGTGCCTCGACGGTGTCGTTATCCGGGAAGTTCTGTTCGACGGGCGCATCGGAGCGACTTTCATCAAAAGTCTGGAAAAGCTCGGAACACTGGAGTATTTTCCCCACTTTCCGAAGCCTTTTTTTCGGGTGCGAAAAAGCGGAAAATATATTATAAAGGGAGTCGAAGGAAATGAAACCTGTCAGATCTTTTACATCGACTCTTCAGAGGAGATTCAGCAATTGATTTACCGGACCTTCCAGACGGTTTAACCGGAAGGGCCTCGATGACGGAGGCGATCGTCTTTTTCCTTCCTACAAAAAGAAAGAGGGGGGTCTATGCAGAAGCTGCAAACCGTTCTCCAAGCCATTGCGTCTGAATTGCCCGGCTTTAGCGCGGCGGGAATCGTTCTCATCGAGGACGGAATTACGGTCGCGGCGCTCGGCAAGGGTCCGGAAACCGATCCGTCCGCGATTGCCGCTTATCTGACCGGCATTGTGCAGTCCAAAATCAAAGCCGCCCCATTTGTCGGCGAGCAGCCGTCCGTCGAGGACATACTGATTGCCAGAGACGACCGCTACTATTTCATCCGGCTGGCCCCCAAAAGACCTTACTTCATTTTTATCATGGCCGAGCGCAATGAGTGGCCGGGCAAGATCAGGCTGGTCGTGGAAGCCTACCAGCAGAGCATCGCCGACAAAATGAGATAGGCGAGGTTGCGTCATGCTGTGACGCGGCCGGCGCGAGGAGCGGGGCCGATGCCGCAAACGGGCAAGTCTTCTCCCGGCGAGATGAATTTTTAAATCGCGCATCATACCTATCTTTTCGTTAAATAACAAAATTCCGGTGTTTATAAAAATATTCTGACCGCAGGTCAGAAAAATGTTGACTTGCAGTTAGGGTTTTCGTATCATGGCATCCAAAGGGAAACTTGCTTTGGAATGGGCACATGATCCCCGTCTGGCCGTTCAATATGCCTATTCCCGAGCAAGTTGCCCTGAGCATCTTTTGCCGATTATGCGCGGGCGCCGGCGGTTGACGGTTTGTAAAAATCATCGTCCTGCATCGCCCTTTCGGAGGAATATCCGGAAGAAGTTCATAATTGCCGCAGCGCAGATGTTTTTTCAGGGCAACGCAAAAAAACAAGGAGAAGCATATGCCCGAAAAAACTTATCTTGCAGGAGAGCCTTACGCGTACCCGTTAATCATCAAGAAACTCTTGAACACCCCTCTGATCTATGCGCCGGACCAGGAGATTGTCTACCGGGACGAATCCCGTTACACGTACCGGACATTGAATGAGCGGATATCCCGTCTCGCCAACGTTTTGGCCGATCTGCGCGTCGCCGGGGGGGATACGGTCGCCGTTTTCGATTATGACAGTCACCGCTATCTGGAAGGGTTTTTCGCCATTCCCATGATCGGCGCGGTTTTACAGACCGTCAACTGGCGGCTCTCCGCCGACCAGATTGTGTACACCCTCAACCACGCCCAGGCGAAGGTCGTCATCATTAATACCGATTTTCTGCCGATCCTCACGGAAATCCGCGAGCAGCTGACGACGGTGCGGACCGTTGTCGTCATTGCCAAAGACGGCGCTGTGCCCGCGACCGCTTTTCCCGTTGCCGGAGAGTATGAAACGCTGATGGCCGCGGCCGCAACAACCTACAACTTTCCCGATCTGGATGAAAACACCAGGGCCACAACCTTTTACACCACCGGAACAACCGGCCTGCCCAAGGGGGTTCACTACTCCCACCGCCAGTTGATGCTGCATACGTTTTCGGTGGCGGTGGCGCTGGGCTCCTACGCGACGATCGGCCGCTTCCGCTCCGACGACGTTTACATGCCGATCACGCCGATGTTTCACGTGCATGCCTGGGGCCTGCCCTACGTCGCCACGCTGCTGGGCGCCAAGCAGGTTTATCCCGGCAAGTATGAACCGGAAATGCTGCTCAGGCTGGTTGAGCGGGAAAAAGTCACTTTCTCGCACTGTGTTCCGACGGTGCTCCAGATGATTCTGACCAGCCCGACGGCGAAAAACATCGATCTTGGCGGTTGGAAAGTGATGATCGGCGGATCGCGCCTGACCAAGGGCCTGGCCAAAACGGCTATGGAGGCGGGCATCACCGTTTTCACCGGCTACGGCATGTCGGAAACCTGCCCGGTGATCAGCATCGGCGTGCCCAAACCGGACGGTTTGGTGAGGGATGAAGATGAAATGCTCGACACCGTGACGCGAACCGGTCTTCCCATTCCCCTGGCGGAAATCCGCGTGGTGGATCCCGACGAGCGGCCCCTGCCGCATGACGGCGTCTCCTCGGGAGAAGTCGTACTCCGGTCGCCGTGGCTGACGCAGACCTACGTCGACGCACCCGACAAAACAGAAGACCTCTGGCGCGAGGGCTGGCTGCACACAGGCGACGTCGGTCACGTGGACAACGGCTATCTGCAGATCACCGACCGCATCAAGGATGTGATCAAGAGCGGCGGTGAATGGGTGTCCTCTCTGGATCTGGAGAATATGATCGGCCAGCACGAGGCGGTTCTGGAATCGGCGGCCATCGGCGTACCGGACGACAAGTGGGGCGAGCGGCCGCTCATTCTCGTGGTGCTGAAGCCAGAATATCCAAAGCCGGTCGGCGCGGCGGAGTTCAAAAGCCACATGCAGATCTTTGCCCGACAGGGGCTCCTGCCGAAGTACGGTGTGCCGGATCGCTATGAAATCGTCGATCAGATCGCCAAGACCGGCATCGGCAAAATCAACAAAAAGTGGCTGAGGGAGCAGTACCGCTCCTGACGGTTGCTTCTCAAACTTCCTTTCCGGATGGACGTCCGCGCTTGCGCGGGCGTCCATCCGGACGGCTTTCTTGACTTCGGAGCCTTCTTCCGCTACGTTTCGTAAACGAGCTTCCGGTCGACGCGACCGTAAAAAGGAGACGGCCTTGCTGATCAATCAGGTCTGGCAGCCGCTGGGCGGAACCCGGCAGGCTTTCATCTACCCGTATCTGCGGAAACCGGACCTGCTTTCCTCCAATTCCTGCCTCATTTGCACGCCGGAGCAGATCGTGCTCATCGACGCGGGGGCGCTTGTCTCTCAGACGCATGATCTGGCGCGCGTCATCCGGGATTGTGAGCGGGAGAAAAACCGGCCGGTCGTGATTTACCTCACCCACTGTCACATCGACCATACGCTGCAACTGGCGAGCCACCGGCAGATCTGGACGACCGCCTCCGTCTGGATTGCCGCCCAGGAAGAGGGCGCCGATTATCTGCTGGAGGGAGACAGGTTCAAAACCATTGCCGAACTTTACGGCGTTCCATTTCCATCGCTGCAGCCGGATATCCGTCTTTTCACCGGACAGGACCGGAAAAAAAAGATGACCCGCCGCATTGCTCTTGCGCCGGGAGTTCTCCTGACGCTGCGGATCGAGAGCATTGCCGCCGGTCCCGGACAGACGATTGTCCGGCAAACCGCTTCGCTGGGCGGCGGCGATCATCTGGAGATCTATCCGGCGCGCGGCCACAGCCCGGACAGCCTGTGCATCCGCGCGGGAGAGGTTTTGTTTATCGGCGATTTGCTGGCGGCGGCCAATCCGATGGTGGCGGGTATTTCCGGCTGGCATCGGGACGATTACCTCGCAACGCTCGGGCAGGTCCGCTGGCTTTTGGAGCACCTGCCCATCCGCTTTTGCTATCCCGGCCACGGGGGCGTTATTCCGGCGGACAAGGCCCGTGAAATATTGGTCAGGCTGGAGCAAAAGACGGTCGCGCTGGGCGATGTGCGCCCGATGACTGAGGATCGTCTGTTTCAAATTACGGATTATGCGCTGGAACTCATCGATGAGGCGGAGGAAGTCTTTTCCGCGATAGCGGGCCGGCTGCTTTACACGGCCTATCAGCTGGAGAGGCTGGAGGAGACCGAAGCGGCGAACCGCTGCCGGCTGGCCATGGATATGGACCGCATCGACGCCGGCCTGCTCGATTTCCGGGAGCTGTGCCGCTGTCTCGATGCGGGAAAAATCCGTCGTGTGGAATTTGCGCATGCCGCCCTGGCCGTCGTTGAAAAGCTGCGATCTCTTTTCGACCCGCGTCCGCTTGGCGCTATTGTGCCGCGCTCGCTGGTCAACCGCGGCACCGCTCTGCTTTTGGATTTCATCGGCGTCGCCGGCGGGCGGCGCAACCTCGAGGAGTTTATTCCGGCCGATGTGAACGCTCTTATTCATGAGGTCGTCGAAGCGTGGCACGGGGGGCCTGAGTGCGACGCGTCCGTCATCGACGACGCGGACGATTACGAAAAATATCTGGCGGCGCTGATTCTGCGCATCGGCCACCGGCCGGAGGCCAACCGGCCCGATCTCGTGTTCACGCCGGCCGAAGATCTGCCGTTTATCCGCCTGGCCGCCGGGCGCTTTACCGATGCGTTCCTGGATTTTCTCTGCTGGCTCGGCAGACGCCGGCTGTCCGGTCTTGTCGTGTCCACGGCTGCCGTCGGGGAAAGCTGCCGGATCGACATTTATTGCGCGGGCCGGGACAATTCATCGCTTTCCGCTCACGAAGAGGTGCGGCTCCGGTCGTTTAACCGGCGGTTTTGCCTCTGCGGTATGCAACTGCACGTGCAGTCCGGCGGATTCGGCCTGGCGCCGGTGGACGAGGAAACGCCGGCCGGCGGCTAACGGGCGTTTCCGGTTAACTGGAAAGACGCCCAGTAGTAGGGATGAGGATATTTCCGGCGGGTCTCGAGCTGGGCGCGGCGCAGCGCGGTCAGCTTGTCGGTTTTCTGCAGTTCGCGGTAAAACCGGATCATCAGATAGGACGTGGCCAGATCGTCCACCTGCCAGAGGCTCGCCACGATTGCGTTTGCTCCGGCATAGAGAAATCCCCGTGTCAGCCCCACCAGGTCGTCTCCGCTGGACACCTTGCCGAGCCCCGTTTCACAGGCGCTCAGCGTCACCAGACCGGCTCCGAGCTGCAGAGAATAGAGCTTGTCCACGGTCAAAAGACCGTTCGAGCGGGCGTCGGGCGCCAAAAGCAGAGCGGAGGCAAGCGGGCGATCCGGTGAAAACCGTCCGTGCGTGGCAAAGTGGATGTAGCGGTAGTCGCTTCCGTAACGGCGCACGACGTCTTCCGTCGCGTCCCGGCGCAAAAACACCCGGGAGCGAGGCCAGGTTTTTGCGACTTCCAGCGCTTCCTGCTGGGCAAAGGCCAGATCGGAGCGGGGATCGCCCAGATCGGGATTTCCCAGCACCAGGATGCCGCCCGGCGCGTCTTTGGGTGCATCCTTGAGGTAGCGCATGGCGCTCGCGCTGGGCATCAGGCGGATTTCATAGCGGTCGATGAGAAAGTTTTTTCCGTCGTAGAGCGCGTTGAAGGGGATGTAGTGCAGAATTCCGTGCGGGACGAGAACCAGTTGACGGCCGCTGAGCGCCGTTTCCAGCGGTTTGAACAACCGCTGGTGCAGCCTTGCGGCAAATCCCGCCGTTTCCCGGGAGCGCGGATTTTCCAGGGCGCGCCGGAAAGCGGCGACGTCATCGGCCAGCCCCGCCAGCGGCAGCTTCGCGCTTTGCAGGCCGTTTGCGGAAAGAATGAAGACCAGCAGATCCGCGTCCGTGTAATAGTATTCGACAAGCGTTTCGCCCCGCGCCAGGAAGGACCGTATTTCGGAGGCGGGCGTGGCGGCGACCGAGACCAAAGACGCGAGTTCCGGCGCTTCTTTTTGCAGGTCCTCTTTCGCCCGGATGGCGATGCCTCGGGTGCGCGACTTGTTCAGATTTTTATCCAGCGCCAAAAGCTCCGCCTCGGACCGGTCGGCGGCGGCCAGCGCCTGCCGCACCTGTTCTTCGCGGCCGGTTTCCCGGACGACGAAGTCTTTCTTGCCGGCCAGGAGGTCGACCAGAGCGCGGGATTTCGAGCGCTCCACATACTCAAACGCTTTGGCCTGCTGTCCGTCTTCGACGAGAAGCGTGATCAGCCGGGCGTAAACGGCCTGCTTGTCTCCGACGAAGCCGATTTTTCCCGCCTCGACGCTGATCGTGGCGCGCTGCTGTTCGATGACCTCCACGGCTTTTTCATAAAAGCGGATCGCCTCCCCGCGTCGTCCCTCTTTTTCGGCGATCCGTCCCCGGTCGTACAGAATGATCCAGTACATCTCGCCGCGGTCCGCCATGTAGGGATAGGCCAGAAGCGCGTCGTAGCCGGCCTTGGCGTCGGCGAACCGGCCCACCTCGAAGAGGCTTTTGTTCTTCATGAATTCGAACGTCAGCTTGTTGTTGACGAAAACGTCCCAGCCGCCGATGCTTTTAAGAAAAGCGTTCGAATCCTCGAATTTGTAGGATACCACCGCGATTGCTTCCGGATACTTCTTCAGGGTGATGTAGATTTTGGCGAGCGCGATGTTGCGGTCGTCCTTGACGAGCATGTAGGGATAGCCCAGATAGACGTCTTTCAGACGCTGCACGACAACGCCGGCCTTGTCCGTTTGGCCGGCCAGCGCGTAGGCGAGACCCAGCACTTCCAGGACTTTGACCTGCTCAAACGTGGTGAGCCCCTTGTCCGTGACGAATTTGTCGGCCGCTTCGGCGGCCCGGACGGCTTCTGCGTACTGCCCCAGTTCAATGAGCGCAATGGCCTTGAGGCGGGAAGGCGTCGCTGAGTGGTTCCAGGCATCGGCGGTGAAATCTCCGGCATTGACCTTGACCTGGGCCGCCTCCAGACAGGGAAAAAGCTTGCGATAGTTTTTGAGTTCGCCGTAGGCGGAGCACAGATATATCAGATCCTGAAAGGCGAGGCCGGACAACCGGTCCTCGGCCGGTTCGAACTCGCGGACGATCTGCGAGAAGTTGGCCTCGGCGGCGAGATTGAGTCCCCGGCTGTTGAATGCCGCGGCGCATCCGGACAGGAGAAGCACCGCCGCCACGATGGCTGACAGAAGGCATCTGCTTCGGGTCATGATTTCCCGCTCCTTCGTACAAATTCTCCGCGCCGGCTTTGCCCAAAGGCGAAGCCGGGCTTATTTCATTTTTTGCAGCATGCCGCCCATCATCTGGTGGACCAGGGTGATGGCCTTGAGGGGGCGGATCATGACCTTGAAGTCGGTAATCCGGCCGTCTTTGTCCCAGGTGATCATATCTACGCCGTTGATGGAGATGCCGTCAATGACCGTAAAAAATTCGAGCACGGCGTTGTTGCCGGAGACGACCTCGCGGCCGTACCGGAACGTATCGTTGTTGAGCACGTGCAGCGCGGCGGTGAGGTAGAGCTTTGTGATCGGCTTTCCCTCCTGCGGCGTGTGGACGACCGGAGAATGGAAGACGACCTGGTCGGCGAGAATGTTGTCCAGAGCGGCCGCGTCTCTGTTCTCTACCAGTGTGTGCCAGGCGGCGACGGGATTTTCAATCATGGTTGCACCTCGCAAGAGAAAAACAGGTGTGAAGCGTTATCGAACGGGCGGCTTCCATCCTGTTCCTGTCAGCCTCTATTGGCCGGGCAGGACGATTCTTGAGTCTTCCTGCCGCTGCGCTTCCTGCGCTTCGGCGATCATCGCCTGAACGGCTTTTTCGATGGCGTCGGGCAGTTTGTCCGCCGCGTCGGCCAGCGTTTTAGCCCCTTCGATCAGGCACTGCACCGGAATCGGTCCGTTGGGGGACATGAGCTGGGCCATCCCCGTGAACATCGGTTCGCGGCTGTCGTCCGGGGTTCCGTCGATTTTGACGGGAGAAAGCCGCCGGATGGTGGCGTAGGTCAGATCCGTGAAGGTTTCTTCACGGTAAAGATTGTCGGGATCGATCTTGATGTTTGTAATTTTAGGGCCTTGAAAATCACTCATGGGCTGTCTCCTTTGCGTCAGGGGTTGATGTGTGATGCCGCTTTCCGACCGGGCATCTGATGCCCCGAAAAATTAAAGGGACGCGCAAACGGGCCAGCCCATGTTTTTTCGGATCATTTAAGAATTTCACTACACCCAAAAGACGGCAGGGTCAAGATAAGGATGCCCGACGCCGGTCTTTTCTGGCCGCGCCGGTCGCTTTACGGATTGTCTTTGTTTTTGAAAAGGCCGGGGTAGAGTTTAGCCGCGCAGTCCGGACAGAGACTGTGCGAGAAGGAGGCATCGGAATGCTCCGCGATGTAGTGCTCAATTTGTTTCCAGTATCCCTTGTCGTCCCGGATTTTCTTGCACTGAACGCAGATCGGCAGCATTCCGCTCAGTGTCTTGATTTCGGAGAGGGCTTCCTGGAGATACCGGATGAGCTTTTCCTTATCCGCCTCGGCAATTTTTTGTTCCGTGATATTCCGGGAGACGCCGAAGAGCCCGATGACTCTGTTCTGAGCGTCGCGGATGAAGCTGACCACATTGTCGAACCAGATTTCCGAGCCGTTCTTGTGATGATAGGCCGTTTCAAAAGCGACGGAACGGCCGGGTTCGGCCGGAACCTCTCCGCTCAGTTTCAGCTCCCGGGCCAGAAGATCCGCGACATACGCAAGCGATTCGGTCGTTAAAATGTCGTTGGCCGGGCGTCCCAGAAGCTCGTCCTGCGTATAGCCCAGCGCCTTGAAAACAGACGGGCTCGCGTACGTGACGATCAGATTCCGGTCCGTAGTCCAGACGATATCGCTCATCTTTTCCGTCAGAAACCTGTATTGGGCTTCGCTTTTCCGGAGCGCCTCCAGGACATTGATCCGCATCGTGATATCGATAAACGAAACAATGACTCTGTGCAGCCCGCCTTCCGGATGGCGCTGCGGCTGGGCGTTGACAAGAAACCAGCCGGTGCTGCCGCTGATCGGCCGGACAACGCCGACCACTGCGTCGCCGACCGGCGCGCTCTGCGCAAGAGCCAGCGTGGCGGGATGCTCCTCCGGCGGCAGGGAGCTGCCGTCGGTGTGCAGGAACTTCCAGGCCGGATGGAACGGCGTCCGGCCCAGCATGTCGGCGGCTGATGTTTCCAAAAGAAGTTCGGCCCGCTTGTTGCTCATCACGATGCGGTTGTCAGGCGCGTGCACGATGATGCCGATCGGAATATGTTCAATGAGCAGACGACAGGTGGCTTCGCTTTCTCGCAAGGCGGATTCCACTTCTTTACGGTCGGTGACGTCGATCAGAGATCCGACAATCCGAACCGGTTTGCCTTGGCTGTTGCGGATGACCCGGCCCCGGTCGATGACCTCGATGTACTCCCCGTCGGCGCGCCGGAACCGGTATTCCCGCGTCCAGGCGCAAGACAGGCTTCTGGAAAGAGCGTGTGTCTGGTCGAGGATGCGATTCCGGTCTTCGGGATGGAGACGGTCGCGCCACCACTTTGCCGGGTCGGCGCCGGCGGGATAGCCCAGTCGTTCACGATGTCCTTCGCTGATCCAGAGCGTTCCGGAAGGGACATCCCAATCGTAGATCGCGTCGTCGGCCGCCTGGGCCGCGAGCCGCAGGCGCTCCGCGCTGATCTGTCGTGTTGTGTCGCTATTCTTCCGGATTGAGGAGAGCGGTCTTGCGCCGGCTGCCGGATGCCGGGCTTGGGCCGATTTTTGAGATTTGTCTGTGTCTTTCATTCCGAAATCCGGGCGTGTTCGCTTGCGCCTCAAGTCATCATTTTTCTGAACGGCCGTGCGGAAAGAAACACACAAAAAAAGCAGCTCATTCGATGATCCTGTCAGAATATAGAAGAACGGAGTTGCCAAGTCAACAGCGAAAGCGCCGCGGGATCAAGAAAGTCTCTTCATTAAAATCCGGTCGGGCGACTTCTTCGGGGAGGAAGGTGAGGGAGAGGGTTCAGAGAAGACATGTTGGATATGCCCTTGAGCCTCTGACCCCCTCTCCCTCGTCGGCAGGAAAAAAAGGGGATTTGTGGACGGCCTTTTGAAGTCGGCCGTGTAGATCATTTTTTGAGTTTCGCGACCTCCTCATCGCGTAAAATCTTTCTCAGAATTTTGCCCACTGCGGATTTCGGGAGGCTTTCGCGAAACTCCACCGCTTTGGGCACTTTGTAGGCGGCAAGCTTGGAGCGGCAGAATTCCACGACCTCCTCCTGGGTCAGGTTTTCGCCGGGCTTGACCACCACGAAGGCTTTGACGGTTTCACCCCGGTATTCATGGGGAACGCCCACCGTGACGGCTTCGGCGATTTTGGGATGCCTGTAGAGCGCTTCGTCCACTTCGCGCGGATAAATGTTGAATCCGCCGGCGATGATCATGTCTTTTTTGCGGTCGACGATGTAAATATAACCGTCCTCGTCGGCTTGCCCGATGTCGCCGGTGCGCAGCCAGCCGTCGGTCAGCTGCAGTTTGGTTTCTTCCGGATTGTTCCAGTAGCCCTGCATGACCGAGGGGCCTTTAATGAGGATTTCACCCGGCTGGCCTGGTTTGACGTCCTGCATGCCGTTTTCCACATCCACCAGCCGCACGTCGTTCTCCATGATGGGAACGCCGATGGCGCCGGTGCGGCACGACAGAATCGGATTGGAAATGCCCAGAGACGCGGTTTCACTCATGCCCCAGCCCTCACCGTAGAATATGCCGAGGTCTTTCACTTTCCGGATGAGTTCCGAGGGCATGGGCGCGCCGCCGGAATTGAAAAAACGGAACCGCTGGTCGAGGTTCATTTCTTCCGCTTTGGGATGATTCACGACCGCCGTGATCATGGTCGGAACGGCCGGGAAGTAAGTGATCTGATCGACGCGTTTGATGGTGCCCAGAACTTCGTCGATGTCGAAACGCGGCACCAGCACCTGCGTGGCTGCGTTGAGCATTCCCCAGTTCATGGCGCAGGTGTTGCCGTAAATGTGGAAATAGGGGAGAATCCCCAGGACATTGCGTTTTTCGTAGGTCACGAAGGACGTGATGGAATTGCCCCATAAAGAACACTGCAGCGTCGCCGCCACCACGTTGCCGTGGGTGAGCAGCGCGCCTTTGGGAACGCCCGTCGTTCCACCGGTGAATTGAATGAGGGCGGCATCGGAGGGGGTGAGGTCAACGCGAGGAATCTGAGTGTGAGAGCAGCCTTCGATGAGTTCGGAAAAATGATGCCAACCCTCTTCAAGATCAAGTCCTTTGGCGGTGCTGACGCCCAGACCGGTGATATAATCCGTCACGCGCGTCACAATGAGAACCATATCCAGTTCCCGGGCCAGCGGCCGCATGGTGGGCAACGCCCCGTCGAAGGTGACCAGCACCCCGACGTTTGTATTTTCCAGCATGAATTTCAGTTCATCATGCGTGTAAAGCGGGTTCATGTTGACGACGATCGCCCCCGCCGAAAGAATGGCGTAGTAGGCGATGAGATACTGTGGGCAGTTGGGCAGGGCCAGGCCGATGCGGTCGCCTTTTTTAACCCCCAGCTGGACCAGCGCGTTCGCCATGCGCAGCGTTTGCGTGCGCAGTTGCGTGAACGTCATTTCCGATCCGTAAAAATCCGTTGCAGCCTTGAAAGGAAACTGGGACGCCGCGAGATGAAGAAAATTCTGGACGGGAAAGCGGGGAAAGCGAATCGTCGTGGGAACGAGGTAGTCGTAATTTTTCTGCCAGGGTCTAGTTTGCAAAACGATTTCTACTCCTTAATCCTCTGCAACCGCATCCGAAAAAATCGGCAAAAGAAGAATTTCCCGCGGTTGATTGCGGCGCCGGCTTAATGTACATGATGTATGCAACCGCGGGAAATTAATCTTCAACCCGCGCTTAAGCACACAGTGTGCCAGAAAAAAATTCAATTAAACATGCGATATGATTTGCATTTATATTTTAGGCTGGACTTTTGTGTCAAATGATGATTCATTCGCGTCTCACCGAGACATTATTGAATCATTTGTGAGACCGTTCTCAGAAAGACTTTACCCTTTACGGGAGGCATGATGGCGGAAAAGCAAAAATCACCCAAACGTCAGTTGCTCAAAGAGATGAATCTCATGGGCGCGGAGTATTATGAAAGGTTTTATCAGCAGACCTTTCTGGAGTGGCGGCGATTCATTTCGGGCGATCCCAAAGTCGATCCGGCCATCATTCCCCAGGAGGTTCTGGACTCCTGGTGGCGCTGCGCCAGACTGGGCGTCGATCCTCTGTCGCGGCCGAACAACAAGGTCCTGGCCGGCGATGAACTGGAGGACCTGCTGGAGAGAAACAGGGAATTCATCGACGTCAGCCGTCCTTTCATGACGAATCTGTACCGGTTTCTGGAAGGTTCGGGTTTCATGGTCAGTCTCCTGGATAAAGACGTCTATGTCCTGGAAGTGCTGGGCGATCCCGAAGAGGACAAGCTTGTCCGCACGGCCAGGGGATTTGTCGGCGCCTGCTGGCATGAAAGATATGCCGGTAATCAGGCGGGCGGAACGGTGGCCTATTACAAGAAGCCGCTGCAGGTTTTCGGCTCCCAGCACTATATCCGGCTGTATCAGGGAGCGACGGGCTCCGGCGCGCCGATCTTCGATCCGGACGGCGAGTTTGCCGGTGTCATCGCCATTTTCGGCCGGTACTACCGCGCGAATCCGCATACGCTGGGCATGGCCGTGGCGGCGGCGGGCGCCATTGAAAACGAACTGCGGATCCGCCGGGCGCTGGCGGAAAGCCGCGTGGCTGCAAGCTATCAGCGGACCGTCATTTCCTCCATTCAGGAAGCGCTGATTGCAGTGGACTCCGCCGGCCAAGTGACGCTGATCAACGACAACGCGCGCAAAAAGTTCGGCCTGGCCGGCATCCGTGTGGAAGGCCGGCCGATCCGCGATCTTTTCAGCCGCGACAACACGCAGTTTTTTAATCTGATCGAATCCGGCGAGACGACGACGGATACGGAAGTCCGGATTTCTTCCCGGAGCCAGGCCGGAGACTATACGCTCACCTGCAATCCGATTCTGGCCGCCGACCAGCAAATGATCGGCAAAATCATCCTCCTCAACGAGATTCAGCGCGCCAAATCCATGGTGACCAAAATGATGGGCGCTTCCGCCAATTTCCGCTTTGAGGATATCTACGGCCAGAACGCCCGTTTTCTGATGACGGTGGACCAGGCCCGGATGGTGTCCCGGAGCAATTCCAACGTGCTTCTTCTGGGGAAAAGCGGAACGGGCAAGGACATTTTCGCCCAGGCCATCCACAACGAAAGCGAGCGGAGGAACGGCCCCTATGTCGCCATCAACTGTGGCGCCATTCCGCGCGATCTGATCGCCAGCGAATTGTTCGGCCATGAGGAAGGCGCTTTCACCGGATCGCGCCGCGGCGGCAACCAGGGCAAGTTCGAACTGGCCGACGGCGGCACGCTCTTTCTCGATGAAATCGCGGAAACGCCGCTGGAGCTGCAAACGGCGCTGTTGCGGGTGATCGAGGACAAAACCGTTTTACGCATCGGCGGAACGCGCGTCCGTCCGGTGGATGTGCGCATCATTGCTGCGACCAACAAGGATCTGCGCGAGGAAGTCCGCAAAAGCAACTTCCGGGAGGACCTCTATTACCGGGCCAATGTCTTCGCCATCGAGATGGTGCCCCTGAGAGAGCGACTCGATGACATTCCGCTTCTGACGGAGAATTTCGTCAAGCGCTACGCGAGCGCGATGAAAAAAAGAATCACCCAGGTGGACAAGCGGGTCATCGAGGCCTTCATGAATTACTCCTGGCCCGGCAACGTGCGGGAGTTGCAAAACGCCATCGAACGCATGATCAACTTTCTCAAAACTCCCGAACTCACGCTGGATCTGGTGCCGGAGCACATCCGCCGGCCGGTCCTCGCCACGGAATACCGCGAGGACGTGGAAGCGCCCCAGGAGGCCGAACGCCTGATGATTCTGAGGATGCTCGGCGCGAAAATGCGGAAAAACCGCATTGCCGAAAAGATGAACATTTCCCGCGCGACGCTTTACCGGAAAATGAAACAGTACAACATGAAATAGGTTTGCTCTTCCGGAACTACCTTCCATGTTCCTGTATTTCCCGCGCCACAAGACCGGCGGTTGAAACACGGATCTCGTACGTCTTCTTTTGGCCGGCGCCGATGAAGGTGGCGGACCCGTATTCCGCGTCCAGGAGAAAACGGAGGAAAAGATAACGCTGGCGCAGACCGAAGAGGTCGATGGGCTTCGGCCGGGAAAGGGAATAGATGGTGCGGAGGTTTTGCTGTTCGTCTGCCAGAGTGATGTACCGGCCGCCGATGCGGTCCAGGTCATAGGCGGTATGCAGTCCCAGGAAGTTTGCCGCCGGCTTCCATTTCAGAAGATAGGCATCCACGTACACCTGATCGCCGGCCAGCTCGTAGGAGACCCGGTGCCCATCCGGAAAAATCACCTGTGCGTTAAAACGCCTCTCGCCGCGGGGATCGATCAGGATGGTTGCGGCCAGTTCTTCGTGCGTAAAGGCGCGGTACCCCGCAACGGCCACCATGAGCGTTCCCAAAAGAAGCGCGACGGCCAGAATCAAAAGCGCGGCCAGCAGGCAGATGATGGCCCCAAGCGGTCTTTTTCCGCGCAGAGCGGCAAGAGCGGCCAGGAGAAACGCCAGAAACAGAACAACTGCAATGATCGCGACCCAGAAAATGCAATTCATCCCGTTTTGTCCTTTCCCTGCGACAGGTGGTTTCGCTGCCGGCCCAACGGTCTTTTTCCCCCGCTGCCTGATGGGTGCAGGCTGCCATGCGCGCGGCAGAATCTAAACAATTCCGTCCGGAAATGCGACGCGGTTTTGCGGTTTTCCTGATGCGGGCGGCCTATATCGCTTCCACACGGCAGGGCACGTAGCGGTGCAGCGGCGTGCCGAACTGGTCGCGGTGCGTGTTTTTGGTGAGCCGGTTGACGTTGGCGCCGTATTTGACGCCGTTGTAAACCAGGCCGAATCCGTGCGGAATGACGACATGCCCCCGCCGCGCCGTGCCCGTGATTTCCAGTTCAATATCCTCGCTGCCCGCTTTCGTGGTCACCCGGACCCGCTGCCCGTCGTTTAATTTCAGGGCTGTCGCGTCGTCCGGATGCATCGCCACCGTGCAGGCGCGTTTCCCCTGATTCCAGGCCGGATCGCGCATGTTGGTGTTCGCGTTCGTGTCCATGTGGCGGCCCGCCATCAGAATAAGCGGAAATTCGGGATCGGCCGTAAGCGCTGCTTCTTCGCGCTTCGCTTCAATGGTTTGCAGCTCGCCGAGCAGCTCGGGAATGTGGAGATTGATTTTGCCGTCGGGTGTTTTCAGTTCGGCGAAGTTGTTCTCCGGATCGAGTCTTCCCACCCAGACGCCTTCGGGATGATCCAGAATCTGCCCGAAGATTTCTTCTCCCAGCGCCGGCCCCGACGGGTAGCCCGCGCGGACGGCGTTTTTGTAAAAAGCTTTGGGCGCCGCCTGGAGCATGCCCCACAGAGCCGCCAGGTGCACCGATCCCAGCGCCTTGCCGAGCGTCTTGCCCAGAATGAACGGCATGGCTTTCAGCGCGCGGGGTTCCGTCATCGCGTATTCCATGAGCGCCCGGGCGTAAGTCGCGCGGTCGGCCGCGGCCGCCGTGTAAAGGGTCTCGGGAATCGGCGGAATGAGCCCCAGGCGGTCGGCGATCCGCAGATGGATTTCGCCCAGCTCCAGCGGTTCTCCCTCCGGTTCGACAACGGGACGGCGCATCTGAAAATAGATGCCCGGGTAAGTCATCGGGAAAAACGTTCCGTCCCAGGATTCGTAGCCGGTCCGCGACGGCAGCACATAGTGCGACAGGGCCGCCGTCTCTGTCATGGCGACTTCCGCCGTGACCAGAAGATCCAGCTTGGCGAAGGCGTTTTCATAGGCTGTGGTGTCCGCGTAGGAACGCAGCGGATTCGATCCCGACACCAGAACCGCCCGCAGGCGATCGGGATGATCGGAGAGAATTTCCTCCGGCATGACGTTGGGCGGAAAGACGCCGCAAACCGGAAAGGAATTGGTGGCCGAGGTGCGCCAGACTTTGGGGTCTCTTTCATCCGTATGCGATCCGATGGGCATCACGTGGCCGTGAATGACATTGCCGCCGTCCGTGCAAATCCTGCCGCAGATCGCCTGGAGCATGACGAGCAAATAAGAATTGAGGGCGCTGTGGCGGCCCATGAAAATGCCCAGGTCGTAGCGCAGCGACGATTTGCGCGTGGCGAAAAGTCTGGCGACCTCGCGGACCCGGTCGAAATCCAGTTCGCAGACCGCGACGGCGGCGCGCGCGTCGAAGTTTGCAAAAAGGGATTTCACCGCGTCGAAACCGGACGTATGATCGGCCAGATAGCCCTTGTTTTCCCATCCCTCGTCGAGAATGACAGCAATCAGCGCCTTGATGAGCAGCGCATCCGTGCCGGGCCGGATCTGAAGATGGATGTCGGCCAGCTTGGCCGTTTCCGAAACGCGGGGATCGACGACGATGAGCGTTTTTCCCGGGTCCCGGGAAAGGCGCTGCAGTTGCCGGGGGGCCTGGGGAATCTGATGGCTCTGCATGCCGTTCCAGCCGAAGGTCAAAAGGACGTCGGTGTTTTTCACGTCGGGCTGGTCGTGCAGGTACTGGCGTCCGTACGTGCGTCCGATCACCCAGAAGGCGCCGGCGAATTCCTGCGCCAGCGCTCCGTAATGGTACTGCGACCCCAGTCCGCGCAAGAGGCGGATGCCGAAGGCCGCTTCGAAATGGCAGCCCTGCGTGCTGGCTCCCATGTAGGCGAAGGAGCGCGGGCCGTGCTGTTCGATAATGTTTCGCAGACGGTCGGCGATTTCGCCGATGGCCTGATCCCAGGAAATCCGTTCGAACTTTCCGCCGACTTTTTTCAGAGGATATTTGAGCCGGTCGGCGTTGTGCTGGTGATAGGCGACGTTCAAGCCCTTGCGGCAGACGTAGCCTTCGCTTTTGGGATTGGATTTGTCCGCCCTGACTTTGATGATGCGGTTATTTTCGACTTCGACGACGAGACCGCAGTTTTGTGCGCACAGGACGCAGCCGGTTTTGAAAAGGATGCCCATGGTTGTTTCCTTTCTCCGGCTTCCTGTCCGGACGTTTGTCTTCTGCGCTCTTATGCCCTTGGCGTATGACGGCGCAGGATATGGATGATGTCGTGAAGGTTGCGCTTTTGTTCTTCGGTTAAGACCTGTAAAAACGATTGATTCGCTTCAAGGATAATCCGGACTGCGTCTCGGGCCATCCCTTTGCCCTGTTTGGTGAGATGAATCAGAATCGACCGTCGGTCGTCGGGATTGCTTCTGCGTTCAAGATACCCCGCCGCCTCCAGGCGGTCCAGAATGCCGGTGAGCGTCGCGCTGTCAAGTTCGGCTTTCCTTCCCAGTTCGCTTGAGGTAATCTGGTCTTCGTCGGCAAGAAATCCCAGAATCATAGCCTGGACGGGCGTGAGATTGAGTTCGGACACTTTCTGGGAAAGAAAGCGGCTGCCCAGTTGATAGGCTTTGGCCAGTTGGAAAAAAATGCAATCCATTTCCTGCATGGGTCGATCAACATCCTTGTATGCAATTTACTCGTATGCAAGTGTAATCAAACAAACAGGACTTGTCAATTCAAATATTTTAAGCGCCGGCTGGCCTGGGTGATCGCGGCTCCCCCGCGCGCCGGCAGAAATTTTTTCGGCTTCGGTTCCGGCGTTGTTCGATCTTTTCAGGAACCGTCGTTGTATTTTTCTGCAAGCGTCTGCAGCGGCGGAATGCCTTTCCGGCCGCCCATCTGCTCGCTTACGGCGGCTGCCGCCCATGCGCCCAGATCGAGCGCCTGTTCGGCGTGCCAGCCCTGCACCAGACCGTAGGTGACGCCTGCGTGAAAGACGTCGCCGCAGCCGGTGGTGTCGATCGCCCGGGCCGGATAAACGCCTTTTTCGATCCAGCGGCCTGCGGCAAAAGCAAGATAACCTCTGGCGCCGAGTGTGACGCCCGCCAGTTTCACGCCCAGAGCCGCAAGCCTCAGGCAGGTTGCGGCGGGCGAATCGGCAAAGGCCCGGGAAAAAACTTCGGAGGTAATCACGCAGTCGCAGGCGGGAATGATGTCGAGCATGCCCGGACGCAGGGTTCCGGCGTCCAGGACAACGGGAATGCCCGCGGCGCGGGCCTTGCGGCAGGCCCAAAGCGAAGCTTCGGGAAACAGGCCGTCGATGTGCAGGGCCGAACTCTGTAAAAGGAGGTCCGCATCGAGTTCATCCGGCTGCAGCGATTCGCCCGTGGGCCGCTGCCAGAAAACCGTCCGGCGGGCGCAAGACGGTTCGCTTACGATGAACGCGAACTGAGAGCGCTGCTGTTGGCGGATACGCAGCCCGGAGGCGTCGACGCCTTCTGCGGCCAGGAAAGACCGGATTTGCTCTCCGAAATCGTCGTCGCCCACCACGCCGGCGAGATGGGCGCGCAGGCCCCAGCGCGCCAGCGCCACCAGGGCGGTTGCGGCGGGGCCGCCGCCCTGGACCACCAGATGGGAAAATTCGCACTTGACGTCGGGCGGAGGATAAGCGTCGACCAGGCCGAGATAGTCGAGCGAACACTGGCCGATGCCGAAGACGAGAGGATTCTTTTTCATGATTTTGTCCTTTCCCTGCATCAATTTCATACCATGTCGAAAATGAAATGGAAAACCAAAAAATCCCGACGGTGCTCTCTGCGCGTTTCCGACGCACGGTTCCGAAAGCCGCAGACCGGAACGTTTCCGCGGCGGCAAAAACAGGCGTCCTTGAAATATTATCAAATAACCTTGACGTTTCCCGCTTGACAAGCGCTGTAAATATTATTACTATCGAATCGGTAGTAATTGAAAGGCGGATGCTTGAAGAAAGCAGACCAAAAGGATGTCTATGAATATATTAACGATTATAAGGGACGGTTTGAGGCGGCGGAAAATTCGGTCGATTCTGGCCATCGCCGGTATTGCCATTGCGGCCGCGGCTCTGTATTCGCTGGTCGCGCTCAAGGAAGGCTATGAATCCGGTATGCGCTCCGAAATTGAAAACATGGGGGCGCAGATCATTGCGGTGGCCAAGGGGTGTCCCTACGAGGCGGTGGCGGTTATCATGATCGGCGGCCAGGTGCCGGCGACACTTCCCCAGAGCGTAACCGATGATATCCGCAAAATTCCCAACGTGATCAGTGCCTCGCCCAATGTTTACGGTGCCTATCAGTACCTGAACCTGTCTCATCCGGTTATAGGCATGGAAAAAAACGAACTCGATGCCAAGCCCTGGTGGAAAATCCAGGGGCGGTTTCCCGAAGGCGAAAACGAAGTCCTGTTGGGGAGTGTGGAAGCCGCCGTTTTCTCCGAAAAAAGCGGAGAGTATCGAAAGATCGGAGATGTGATCACCGTTATCGTGTCCGGTAAAAAAGTTGCCCTGACCGTGGTCGGTATTCTGGGGGCGACCGGATCCAAGGACGACTATTCGACGTTTACCAATCTGGCGACAGCGCAAAAGATTCTCAATTTGAAAGGCCGCGTCGTGTCGGTGAGCGTTCGTGTACGGGACATCGGAAAAATTCCCGACACGATAGCCGGCATCGAGAAAATTCCGGACGTGCAGGCCGTCACGGTGGCCCAGGTGATGGGCACGATCCAGAATCTGGTAAAGGCCGCGCAGACAATGCTTTTTACCGTCATGATCATTGCCCTGATCATCGGCGGCATCGGCACGATGAACACAATGATGATGTCCATTTTCGAGCGGACGCGGGAAATCGGATTGATGAAAGCCACCGGGGCGTCAACCGGACAGATTTTCAAGCTGTTTTTCACGGAAGGCCTGGCAATTTCCTTTATCGGAGGCGTGTTGGGGCTGGCGGCGGGCGCGGCGGCGAGCCTGGGCGGCGACGTGATTCTGCGCAGTATCGTGTCCGTCATGCCCACAACTTCCGTGGGGAAAATATCCCCTCTGGCCGTCGGTTTGGCGCTGATGTTCCCGGTGGGCATCGGAGCGCTTTCCGCGCTGTACCCTGCGGTGCGCGCGGCACGGCTCAATCCCATCGAAGCCCTGCACAATGAATAGGAGAAGCCAGCATGCTCAAATTAAACAATGTAACCAAAATATATTCGAGAGGCAGCGAGCACGTTCATGCCGTCCGCGACCTGTCGTTGGAAATAGCTCAGGGAGACTATGTGGGTGTGGTCGGGCCGTCCGGCTCCGGGAAATCGACGCTGATGAACATGATCGGTCTGCTGGACGCACCCACGGCGGGTGACGTATTCATTGCAGACCGGCGGGTGACCGATCTTGACGGCAGGCAGCTCAACCGTTTGCGGCGGGAAACCATCGGTTTCATTTTTCAGCAGTTTCTGCTGATCCCGACCATGACCGCGTTGCAGAACGTCATGCTGCCCTTGTATTTCGCCGGCGCGGCGGACGCGAAACAAAAGGCGATGGTTCTGCTTCGCCGGGTCGGTCTTGAAAAGCGCGCCGAACATTTGCCGTCGCAGATGAGCGGCGGGGAAATGCAGCGGACGGCGATTGCACGCGCCCTGGCCAACAAGCCGCGGATCCTGCTGGCGGACGAGCCGACGGGCAATCTTGACAGCAAGACGGCGGACGATATCTACAGCTTGTTTTCCGAGATTAACCGGGAAGGGACCACGATCGTTATGGTGACGCATAATCAGGATCTGGCTTCCACTTTCCCGAGAAAAATAACGATGCGTGATGGAAGGTTGGAAAAAAATGAAAAGCAATAAAATGAAGAGAATAGCGGCGGCGGTGCTTTGCGGCATGCTGCTGATTTTGACGGCTTGCTCTGCGACGGACGGCAAAACATACGGAGCGGCGCTTGATCCGAAAAAAGGGGAGCCGGTGGCGCTGGCCAAGATTTTTGCCGATCCGAAGACTTATGAAGGGAAAAACGTCATCCTTCAAGGCGAGACCGCGATGTTTTGCCGCAGCTCGGGCTGCTGGGTGATGCTCAAGGACGGCGCCGATCAGCTGCTGGTCCAGTTTTTCACCTTTACCGTCCGGCCGGACGTGGGATCGAAAATCCGCGCGCAGGGTGTCTTGAAACTGCAAAACGAAGTTCCTTACCTTGCCGCCGACGGACTGGAGCTCCTCTGAGACAGATCCGATAATGCGTATTGACAAGGACTCCGCCGGCTGGTAGAAAGCAAAAACATTCGGGGTGGCGGGATGACGAATCCTGTCTGAGATTATACCCATTGAACCTGATCCGGATAATGCCGGCGAAGGGAGAATAGAGATGATTTTAAAAACCCTTTCTTCCGGCCGGGAGAAAGGGTTTTATTTTGGAAAACCAACAGGAGATGACAGGATGAAGATAACGGCAGCGGAAATTTTTCAGTCGGTAGAAGACATCCGGGCGAAAAGCCCGCTTGTACACAACATTACCAATTACGTCGTGATGAACAACACGGCCAATGCCCTTCTGGCCGTCGGCGCCTCCCCCGTGATGATTCATGCCGAAGAGGAAGTGGAAGACATGGCGGCGATCGCCTCCGCGCTGGTCATCAATATCGGCACGATGAGCGCTCCCTGGGTGCGGGCGATGTTCAAGGCATTCGGCCGGGCCGTATCTGCGGGCGTGCCGGTGGTCATCGATCCGGTCGGCGCGGGGGCGACGCCCTACCGGACACAGACGGTTCGCGAACTCGTCGGCGCGGGCCGGCCGACGATCATCCGGGGCAACGCGTCGGAAATCCTGGCGCTGGCCGGCGACCGCCGCACGACCAGGGGCGTGGACAGCACGGCCGCTTCCGACGAAGCCCTGTCGGCCGCACAGTACTTGAGCGAGAAGCATCAGTGCGCCGTTTCCATCAGCGGGGCCGTCGATTATACCGTGGAGGGCCGGCGGGTGGTGAAGACGGCCAACGGCCATCCGATGATGACGCGCGTCACGGGACTGGGCTGCACGGCAACGGCCCTGTGCGGCGCCTTTGCGGCGGTCGATAAAGACGGCCTTGCGGCGGCCGCCAAAGCCATGGCGGTGATGGGCATTGCCGGAGAAATGGCGGCGGAGAAAGCGGCCGGTCCCGGATCGCTCCAGATGCACTTTCTGGATGCGCTCTACGGGCTTTCGCGCGAAGATGTTGCCGGCCGTCTGAAAATCGAGGTGGCATGATGCGGGGAATTTACCTGGTCACGGACCGCGGCCTGTGCGGCGGCCGGTCTCTGGAGGAAGTGGTCGGAGCGGCGCTGCGGGGCGGCGTGGCGTACGTGCAGCTCCGGGAAAAGAATCTTTCGACCCGCCTGTTTGTCGAAGAGGCCCGGGTCGTGAAGCAACTGCTGGCTTCGCGGGGCGTGCCGCTCATCATCAATGACCGCCTCGATGTGGCGCTCGCCTGCGAGGCGGACGGCGTCCACATCGGACAGGACGACATGCCCTACGAAACGGCGCGCCGGCTTTTGGGGCCGAAGGCGATCATCGGTCTGTCCGTGGAAACCTGGGCGGATGTCGAAGCGGCGCAAAAACTGGACGTCGATTATCTGGGCGTCAGTCCGGTGTTTGCAACGCCCACCAAAACCGATACCCGGGAACCCTGGGGGCTTGACGGCCTGCGCCAGATTCAGGCGGCAAACCGCCATCCGCTGGTTGCCATCGGCGGCATCAACGCAGCCAACGCCAAGGCGGTTGCCGAGGCGGGCGCGCCCTGCCTGGCCGTCGTTTCGGCGATTTGCTCCGCCGACGATCCGGCGGCGGCCGCCGCAACGCTCAAAAAAATTCTCGACGGCGTGTGGGGAGCGTGAAAAGTTATCAGGCGATTGCGGTGTGTCTCAGGAGGCTTCTGCCTGGCGGATTTTGCTCCGGATCGTGGCGAGTGACCGGGCGGCCGCGGTCCGCACCCTGTCCGGATACACGCGCAGGCTGAAAAACGATTTGGACCGCGCCACGTCCGTGAGCGGCCCCAAGGCTTTGGGCGAGCCGATCATTCCCAGGGCCGTGCAGATTTTTTCTTCCAGAGCGGTTCGGGCGGCGGTGGTGATGAGCGGTCTGTCTTTCAGAAGATCGATGAGGACGGGCGTCGCTTCCTCAACTTTGGCCTGTCCCAGGGCTTCGACAAGGCTTAACTTGAATTCGTCACCGACGCGGCAAAGAGCCGCCAGCAGAATGGCCCCCCGTTCATTTCCCCCGGTCTTGTAAATGCTTTTCAACGCTTCCTGCCGCAGACGGTCGTTGTCGTGCTCCAAAAGCGGCGCGAGCGACCGGGCGGTTTCCTCATTGCCGATCTGTCCGAGGAGATAGGCGAGGTTTCTCAGATAAAACCAGGGCGCCTTCTGGTTGAGTTGTCCGGTGATCATCGGCAGCGCCCGCTCCTTGAGCGAGGCGATGAGGTGCATGATCCGAACGCGGTCGTCGCTGTCGGTCGCGTGGCGGAGCTGCTCCAACAGATCCGCCACGGCGTCGCTGCCCAGCGCCGTAAACAGGCGCCCGGCGTCCGCCCGCCGGGGGCTTTCGGGATCATTGATTTCGGCCAGCAGCAGATCGATGTTGGCGGGGCCGGCGAGCTCCGCGGTGAGCCCGGCCGCCAGGCTCCTGGCATCCTCCGTCGTCTCGTCGTCGCCGGCTGCGACGGTGTTGAAGGAATCCAGATACCGGAGCGCGGCGGCAAATTGTTTTTGCGCGATGAGGTTTTGAATGACGTTTTTCACGATGACGCAGATCCGCCGGTATTCCGCCGAAAAGTTTCTTTCCTTTTTGATCCAATCCAGCAGGTTGGCGGACAGTTTTTCAACTACGGCCTGCTGGAGGCCGGCGGGAAGGCGTTCGATAATGTCGGCGAGGCGGCCGGCGGCGCGAAGACGGATGTCGGCGTTGTCGCTGGCCAGATTGGCGGCCAGACGTTCCAGCAGTTTTTCCATGGCCTCCTGCTGTTTTCGCGCGATGAGCTGTTCGATGATTTTCGGCAGGTGGGCCATGAGCTCGTCATCGAGAAGCGTCCGGGAATCCCGCAGGCCGAGGCCGAACTTTTCGGCGACCTGCAAAAGCCTGCTGAGCGATTCGTCTTCCGCTTCATCCTCGATCGGTCTTGCTTCGTCCTGTCGCAGGCGGATGAATTCTTCGGTGAGGTAGCGCAAAAGACGTCCACCCAACAGGCGTTCGATATTGCGGCCGGGAAGCTCCCGGGCCGTTTCCGCATCGGCGTCGATCAGCGCATCTCCGACATACCGCGACAGGACCTCCCGGTTTTCATCATCGAGGTCTCCGGTAACCTCATGGAGGAGCTCCAGCAGGTTTTCCACGGTGGACAGAAACTGGTCGCCGGAGAGACTTTCTTTCTGTGCCATGATTTTCGACAGGCCGGCGTTGAAGGCCACGGCAAGGGCTTCCGGCTGCCTCACCCATTCGTTGAGCTTGGGCGAGCCCGGCTCAATTTCCGGCCGGCTCAGCATAAACAAACGGGCGGCCGGATCGGCGGCGGTGTCCATGGTGGAGAAGAGTTGCTGCCCCTTGTCGACGGCCATGTAGACTTTTTCATCCACCGCGGCGTGGATGATGTGATGCTCCGACAGGAGGCGGGCGAAACCGCCTTCGCCGTCGACGCTTTCCGGAGTACGGGCCAGAAGGCTGATAAAGAAGCCCAGTTCGTCTTTTTCCAGCCCCCGGCGAAACGAAAGGCTGCGCAGACCGAACCCCAGTAGAATATTGAGCAGCGAAACGGCGGGCAATCCCTCCTGATCTTTCTGCGCCAGCGATCGGCCGCAGATGAGCAGCGACTTTTCGGATTCGGTGAAAAAGATATGGTCTTCTTCGTTGAGAAGATTGGTCAAGGCCAGGTACAGCCTGTTTACGGCGCCGGAGACGGTGGCGCTGGAGGGGGGATACAGGCGGACATTTTTAATGGCGGTGTTGAGCAGGGGAAGAAGATCGACAATTTTTTTTATGATGTCCGTATCCGTAGGCATTGTCTTTCACATGTTCTGGCGTTAAGTCTTTCCCGCCGGTCCGGGCCGGCTTTCCAATGTGACGGCTGTTTAAATGTGCGTTTCAATTGATTTGATTGTAAAAGATGCCCATTCGAGAGTCAAGGATATTATTGCCGGAAATAAAATAATTGCTTGACAACCCCGTCGCGCTCGTTTATAAGGCTTACCACTTTAGAAGGACAGGAATCTTCAATGAACAGACAGATCGACGCGAATACCACCTTTTTCGGCTACTGGTTTTATTACGAGGTCGCATCGGTCTGCCTGACGCTGGGGAGAACTTGGTAGAATAAAATAAACCAAAAACAGCCATGGACAGACCGAAAGGACGCTGACCATGGCTTTTTCTTTTTCGGGGCCATGGCGGCAAAAGCCATGGCCTTTTTTCATTTCAAGGGGGAATATATGATTGTCGTCATGAAAAGTTCTGCGACGGAAAAGCAGGTTGAAGATGTGGTGAACTGGATCGAATCGGTCGGGTTCAAAGCCCACCCCTCCCGCGGCGTGGAGCGGACCATCATCGGCGCGGTGGGAGACAGCCGCGATAAAACCATGCTCAAATACGCGGAATCGCTGCCGGGCGTGGAAAAAACGATGCCGATTCTGAAGCCCTACAAGCTGGCGAGCCGCGAAGCGCATGAAGGCGACACGGTGATCAGCGTCGGTTCCATCCGGATCGGCGGGCCGGAATTCGTCGTCATGGCCGGGCCCTGCGCCATTGAAAGCGAAGAGCAGCTTCTGGAGAGCGCCTACATCGTCAAAAAAGGCGGCGGACACATTCTGCGGGGCGGCGCGTTCAAACCGCGCACCTCGCCCTACAGCTTCCAGGGCATGGAGGAAGAGGGCCTGAAGGTGCTCGACGCCGTGAGCCGGAAAACCGGCCTGCCCACGGTCACGGAAGTGGTCAATCCCGCGGACGTCGATCTGGTGGAATCCTACGCCGACATTTTGCAGATCGGCGCGCGCAACGTGCAGAACTTCGCGCTTTTGAAAAAAGTCGGCCACGCGCGCAAGCCGGTTTTGCTCAAACGCGGAATGATGACAACGATAGAAGAGCTGCTGATGTCCGCCGAGTACATTTTGTCTTCGGGCAATCCCAACGTCATCCTGTGCGAGCGCGGCATCCGCACGTTCGAAACGTCCACCCGCAACACGCTGGACATCAGCGCCGTGCCCGTGCTGAAAAACCTGACGCATCTGCCGGTGGTGATCGACCCGAGCCATGCGGCCGGCAACTGGAAGTACGTCATTCCGCTGTCGCGCGCCGCCGTGGCGGTGGGGGCGGACGGCATCATCGTCGAGGTGCATCCGGAGCCGGAAAAGGCCGTGTCCGACGGAGCGCAGTCGCTCAAGCCCGAAAAATTCTACCAGCTGATGGACGACATCCGGCTCTTGTCGGGAACGATGCGCGGGTGAGGCGGAGGAAAAGATGAAAACGTTAAAGGTCCATCTGGACAAGAAAGCCGTTTTGTCGCATGAGATCCGCATCGGCCGCAGCATTCGCGACCGGATGATTCTGCTCATTGCGAAAAATCACCCCGCGCCGCTTTACGCCGTCGTGACGGACAGCAACGTCAACCGGCTTTACGGGCGGACGCTGGCCGATGCGATGATCCAGGCGGGCCTGAACACGTCCGTACTGGAAATTCCCGCGGGCGAATCGGCCAAGAACATGGCGACCGTTCTTTCCCTGGCCACCCGGCTCTTGGAGCAGGGCGCCGACCGGCAGACGCTTTTAATCGCGCTGGGCGGAGGCGTGGTGGGAGATCTCACCGGATTTCTGGCCGCGATTTTCATGCGGCAGGTGGGGTATATTCAATTGCCGACCACGCTGGTAGGCCAGGTGGACAGCGCCGTCGGCGGCAAAACCGCCGTGGACCTGCCGCAGGGGAAGAATCTGCTGGGCGCGTTTCACCAGCCGCGCGCGGTGTTTGCGGATTTGCAGTTTCTCGATACGCTGCCCGAGCGGGAATTTGTCAACGGTCTTGCTGAAATCATCAAGTACGGTATCATCGAGGATGAAAAGCTGTTCGGCCTGCTCGAGAACAACATGGACGCGGTCCTGCGCCGGGATCCGGCGCTGCTTTTGAAAATCGTCGAAACCTGCTGCCGCATCAAGAAGTCGATCGTGGAAATCGACGAACGCGAGCAGGGCCTCAGGCGCATTCTCAATTTCGGCCATACGCTGGGGCACGCCCTGGAAGCGGAATCGGGCTACCGCCTGTCGCATGGAGAGGGCGTGGCGCTGGGTATGATCGCCGCGGCGAATCTGTCTTCGGCGCTGGGTTATCTGGCCGCGGACGAGGCAGGACGCATCGGGAGGCTTGTCGCGCAGGCCGGGCTGCCGACCCGCATCGACGCGGACCTCAGGCCGGAGGCGGTGCTCGGCCGCCTGAAGGCGGATAAGAAGAAAAAGGACGGAGCGCTCCATTTTGTGCTCGTCAAGAAAATCGGGATGCCCTTTGTCAACGGCGGCATCGGCGACGACAAAATCGGCTCAGTCCTGGAGGGGATGAGGGCATGAAACCGTTATTGGAGAAACTGCGGGAAGAGATCCGCGAAAAAGACCGGGAGATTGTCCGGCTGCTCAACGAGCGGGCGCGCATTTCCGTGCGGATCGGGCAGGTCAAGGGACAGGAGGGCCTTGCGGTTTACGATCCGGTGCAGGAAGCAAAGGTTCTGGACGATCTCAACACCCTCAACGAGGGGCCTCTGTCGGACCGCCAGGTTTCGTCCATCTACCGGGAGATCATTTCCGCGTCGCGCGATCTGCAGAAGCCCGTGGCCGTCGCCTTTCTCGGGCCGGAGGCGTCCTTCAGCCACCTGGCGGCGCGCCTGCATTTCGGGGCGGCGGGCCGCTTTGTGCCTGAGCCGGACATTGCGCGCGTCTTCGACGAAGTGGAAAAAGGCGCCCTGGACTGGGGCGTCGTTCCCGTGGAGAATTCGCTCGAGGGTTCGGTGAACGTGACGCTGGACCGGCTGATCCTGACGCCTTTGAAGATCCGGGCGGAAATGTATCTGCGCATCAGCCAGTGCCTGATTTCAGAGGCCAAAAGTTTCCGGAACGTCAAGACGGTTTACTCGCACCCGCAGGGGTTGGCGCAATGCCAGGCGTGGCTCAGAGCTCACCTGCCCAACGCCGTCTGGAGCGAAACGGAAAGCACCGCCGCCGCCGCGCAGCTGGTGCAGGGCCGGAAAAATGCGGCGGCCATCGGCAGCGCGCTGGCCGCTTCCGCTTACGGTTTGACGGTTCTGGCCTCGGGCATCGAGGACAATCCCTCCAACACGACGCGCTTTCTGGTCGTCGGCCGCGGCGACAATCCGCCCACCGGAGACGACAAGACGTCGGTGATTTTCGCCACGCAGGACGTTCCGGGATCGCTGCACCGCGCGCTTGCCTCCTTCGCGCGGCGGAAAATCAATCTGGCCAAGATCGAGTCGCACCCCGTCAAAGAGCGGGTATGGGAGTATCTGTTTTTTGTGGACATGATCGGCCACAGGCAGGACAAGGGTGTCAAAAACTGCCTTGCCGAGCTCAAAGACAAAACGGTGTATCTGAAAATCCTGGGATCGTATCCCCGGACCAAGGACAAGCTATGATTTGCATTCCCGTGACGGAGAGAACCCAGTGCGCGGCGCTTCGTTTGACGGCCGCAGCCGCTCAGGCGGCGGATGCCGTCGAGCTGCGCATGGACATGATTGAAGACGGAGATCTGCCGCGGCTGATCGATGCCGCGCGCCGCGCCGCGCCCCGCGTCCGGATTATCGTGACCTGCCGCCGGAAATACGAAAGGTCCGTCCCCGACGGAGTCCAGCCGTCCAGGGAAATGACGAAGAAGGCAAAAATGGCGCTTTTGGAACAAGCCATCGCGCTGGAGGCGGATTTTGTCGATATCGAACTGGCCGAAGGCGCGCGGGCGATCGGGCGGCTTCAGTCCCTGATCCGCAGGCGGCAGGGCAAAACGCAGGTGATCGTGTCCTGGCATGACACGGTCAAAACGCCGTCGCTTGGGAAACTGCGGGAGATTTTCGCCGCCTGCGTCCGGACGGGCGCCGATGTGGTGAAGATCGTTCCCTTTGCGCGCCGCGCGGAAGATAATCTGAAGGTGCTCGCGCTGATCCGCCATGCGCGGTTGCGCAGCGTCCGGATCATCGCCATGTGCATGGGGGAAGCGGGGCAGCAAAGCCGGGTGCTGGCGCCGCTGCGGGGCAGCTTTCTGGCCTTCGCGGTTTTGCCGTCGGGTCGGAAATCGGCGCCGGGGCAGCTTTCGGTATCCGTGATGCGCGGCCTGGAGCGTCTGCTGCAGGACGGACTCTCATGCATCCGGCCGAGGCTTTCACCCGGCGGGCCGGCATTTGTTCTGCTCGGCAATCCCGTCGCGCACAGTCTTTCCCCGCTCATGCACAACGAAGCGCTCGCGGCGATGGGAACCGACGGCCATTACAGCGCTTTTTGCGTGACGGATCCGGCCGCCGCCGTAGCCGGCATCCGCGGCCTGAACATCCGCGGCGCGTCGGTGACGCTGCCCTTCAAAACGGCGGTGGCAGCCTGCCTCGACGGGCTCTCCGCAGATGCGGCGGCGCTGGGTGCGGTGAACACGATCGTCAATGAGCGGGGGCGGCTCACCGGCCACAACACCGACTGGCTNNGTTATTCTCGGCGCAGGCGGGACGGCGCGGGCGGCGGTTTACGGCATAAAAAAAGAAGGCGGCCGGCCGGTGATCGTGAACCGCACGCCGGAAAAGGGCCGGCTCCTGGCCGCCGCGTTTGACTGCCCCTGCTATCCGCCGGAGGCGCTCAGCAAAATCCGGGCCCGGGCGCTCATCAACACGACGCCGGTGGGCATGGCGCCGCGGATCCACGAATCGCCCGTGCCGGCAAAGACGCTGGCGCGTTTCCCGGTGGTGATGGATGTGATCTATAATCCGCTTGCGACCAGACTGCTTAAGGACGCGAAGGCGCAGGGATGCCGGATCGTGTCCGGACTCGAGATGTTTGTCCGCCAGGGGGCGGCGCAATTAAAATTATGGACGGGCAGGGAAGCGCCCCTGGCGCTCATGAGAGCTGTCGTCCGGGAAAGGTTGGAGACGCTTGACAACGGTTAGCGGCAAGCCGGCGATCCTCGTGGAGGTTCCCGGTTCGAAGAGTTTGACGCAGCGGGCGCTCGTCGCCGCCGCCCTGGCCCGGGGACGGTCGGTGATCCGGCGGGCGCTGGTCGCGGAGGATACGCAATACCTGATGGACGGCCTGAAAATTCTGGGAGCGGACATCGAACCGGTTGCGGACGGTTTTGCCGTGACCGGCACCGGCGGCGCCGTCGCCGGCCGGGATTCGGAAATTTTTCTGGGCAACAACGGAACGGCGCTGCGCTTTCTCACCGCGCTGGTTTGCCTGGGGCGGGGCCGCTACGTGCTTGCCGGCTCGGAAAGGCTCAGTGAAAGGCCGGTGGGGCCGCTTGTTGCGGCGCTTCAGGACATGGGCGTGGCGATCACCTGCCGCGACAACTGTCCGCCGGTCGAAGTCGCGGCCAACGGCCTGCGGGGCGGCCAAATCACGCTTGGCGACATCGAGAGCTCACAGTACGTTTCCGCGCTCCTCCTGTGCGGCCCCTACACCGCCAAGGGCATCGAGCTTACGCTTGCGGGCGGCATCGTCTCCACGCCGTACATCGATTTGACCATCGGCGTCATGAGGGACTTCGGCGCCAGAATCACGCAAACCGGCCATCGCCATTTTATCGTCGGCACCGGGTCGATTTACACAGGCCGCGATTATACGGTGGAAGGCGACGCCTCAAGCGCATCCTATTTTTTCCTCGCGGCGGCGCTGACGAAACAAACCATCCGCGTCGCCGGCGTCAACCGGCAAAGCGCGCAGGGCGACATCCGCCTTCTGCACATTCTGGAAGAGATGGGCTGCCGGGTGACCGGCGGCGACGATTGGGTGGAAGTTGCGCGGGAAGGAGAGCTTGTCTCCGGCGACATGACATTCGACATGGGCGATCTGCCGGACATGGTGCCCACGGTCGGTGTGCTCGCGGCTTACCGCCCCGGGCGGACGACGATCACCAATGTCGCACACCTGAGAATCAAGGAAAGCAACCGTCTGGCGGCGATGGTTGCCGAGCTGGGTCGGATCGGCATCCGGGCCCGGGAAAGCGCGGACGGCCTGGTGATTGAAGGCGGCCGTCCCGGAGGCGCGGCCATCGACACCTACAACGATCACCGGATTGCCATGAGCTTTGCCGTGGCGGGACTGGTCACGCCGCAAATAGCCGTCGCGGACAAAAAGTGCGTGGACAAGTCCTTTCCCGGTTTCTGGCGGGAGCTTGCCAAACTATGAAAATTTTCCTCATCGGCTACCGCGCAAGCGGCAAGACCACGGTTGGAAAACTTCTGGCGCAAAAGCTCGGCCTTCCGTTTGCGGACACGGATCTTCTCAGCGAGGAGGCGGCGGGCATGACGATCAAAGACCTTGTGGCCGCTCGAGGGTGGGAGGCTTTCCGCCTTCTGGAGGCGGAAACGGTGGCGTCGCTTGGCCGTATGCCGCCGGCCGTCGTCGCCACCGGCGGCGGCGTCGTGATGGCCGGGGAAAACCTCCGTCTTCTGAAAAGCATGGGGCCCCTGGTTTATCTGCAAACGCCGCCGGCGGATCTTCTGGAACGGCTGAAACGCGACGCAAGCGGCCCGCAGGTCCGGCCGCCGTTCACGGCGGAAGACCTGGAGGTGCAAACGAAGGCGGTGTTGGCCCGGCGCCTTCCCGTCTACGAGGCGGCGGCCGATTTTACGGTAGACACAAACGGCAAAAGTGTTGTACGGGTCGCAGACGAAATCTACGAGCGGCTGCTCGAGGCGGGCGTCGTCGCCGGCATGGCCAAAATAAAAAAACGGAAAAATTCGATCTGACGGGAGAGGGTATGGCGGGCAATACGTTTGGCTCGGTATTTTGCGTGACGACCTGGGGAGAGTCGCACGGCGCCGCGCTGGGGGCCGTGATCGACGGCTGTCCGGCAGGCCTGGCGCTCGGGGAAAGCGATATTCAGCAGGCGCTGGATCGCCGCAAACCCGGCCGCACGCCGGGCGCGACGCCGCGGGCGGAAGAAGACCGGGTGAAAATTCTCTCCGGCGTTTTTGAGGGAAAAACCACCGGCACGCCGATTTCCTTGCTGCTCTGCAACGCCGATCAGCGGCAGTCCGCCTACGAGGAGCTCCGGGACGTTTTCCGTCCCGGTCACGGAGACTACACCTACTTCAAAAAATACGGCCTGCGGGACTGGCGCGGCGGCGGCCGCGCTTCGGGGCGCGAAACGGCGGCCCGTGTGGCGGCGGGGGCGGTGGCCGCCAAAGTGCTGGCCGCGGAAGGAATCGAGGTGCTGGCCTACACGAAAGCCATCGGCGGCATCTGGGCCGATCCGGAGGCGGCAGTAGCTGGAATCACGAAACAAAGCATTTACGCTTCTGCCCTCTACTGCCCCGACGCGCGCGCCGCGGCCGCGATGGAAGAGCGCCTGGCGCAGGTGCGCCGGGAGGGAGACACGCTGGGCGGCGTGGTGGAAATTCTGGCGCGCGGCTGTCCCGCGGGTCTGGGCGAGCCGGTATTCGACAAACTCGATGCGTCCCTGGCGGCGGCGCTCATGAGCATCGGTACGGTGAAGGCGGTGGAAATCGGCGACGGCGCGGCGGTTGCCGCCAAAAAAGGCTCGGAGGTCAATGATCCGATGACCGAAGCGGGGTTTGAAAAAAATTCCGCGGGCGGCATTCTGGCCGGCATCAGCACGGGGCAGGACATCGTGCTTCGGGCCTACTGCAAACCGATTCCCTCTTTGTCTCTGCCGCAAAAAACCGTGGACAGCGCGGGCCGCCCGCGAACGATTACCGTCGCCGGCCGGCACGACAGCTGCGTTTTGCCCCGGATTGTGCCGGTGTGCGAAGCGATGGTTTGTCTGGCGCTGGCCGACTTCCGGCTCCGGCAAAAGGCGGTGCGTTTATGACGGAGCCTTCCGTGGGCATCATCGGGGGAACCAACGGCATGGGGCGCTGGCTGGCCGAACTGCTCACCGCCCGCGGCTGCCGCGTTTGCGTGACCGGCCGGAAAACCGCCGCGACGGCGGCCGACGCGGCCCGCAGCTGCGACGTGGTGGTCGTGGCCGTGCCGATTGCGGCGACTTCCGGCGTCATCGCCCACGTCGGACCGCTTCTGCAAAGCTCTCAGGCGCTCATGGATCTCACCTCGCTCAAGGAAGAACCGGTGGCCCTCATGCTGTCTTCTTCACCAGCCGAGGTGGTGGGCTGCCATCCTCTGTTCGGACCGCAGGCGGCGGATCCGGCGCGGCACAGCATTGTTTTATGCCGCGGCCGGGGAGAAACCTGGTATGCATGGATGAAGGCGGTCTTTGAACAGGCCGGTTACACCGTCCTTGAAAAAACGCCGGCCGAGCACGACCGGGTGATGGCCGTGGTGCAGGCCTTAAGCCACCTCAACACGATTGCGCTCGGCATGGCCGTCGCCGCCGCGGGATTTTCCGCCATCCAGCTTGAGCCGTTTGCCACGCCGGTCTTTAAGACCAAGATGGAGCTGGTGAAAAAAGTCTTCACCGAAAGCCCGGAGCTTTACGCCGACATCATTGCCGGAAATCCGAACCGCCGGGAAGTGTTCGCCGTTTATGAAAACGTCCTGCGGACCCTTTCCGAACTGGTTGGATCAGGGGACGGCAAAAAGCTCAAACACGCCATGGAAGCTGCCGCGGACAAACTCTTTGCTCCGAAGCCCTGAAGGCCGCGACGCTTTACCGATCCCTGCCCCCATCAATTGGCGGCCGGCGTCAGTCACCCGGCGCCCGGGCCATCCGCCTTTTTTCTTTTTGATTTTTGGAGCGGTTCGTGTATCTTAAATGCCGTCGTGCATTGATAAGGAAGGAGCGCGCTGAGCCATGGAGCAGAGCATTTTTCAAGCCGCCGATCTGATCGCGAAAGCCGTAACAGTCGTTGTTTTCACAGGAGCGGGCATTTCAACGGAATCCGGCATTCCCGATTTCCGCGGCCCCGGCGGACTCTGGACGAAATACGATCCGGACGATTTTACCATCGACAAGTTTCTGGGGTCGCACGCGACGCGCAAAAAAATGTGGCAGCGCCTGCGCGAGGGCGGGCTCATGGAAGACGCAAAGCCCAACGCCGCGCATTACGCGATCGTCGAACTGGAAAAAATGGGAAAACTGCTTTCCCTGGTTACGCAGAATGTGGACAATCTGCACCAGAAGGCGGGCACGTCCGAAGAGCGTATCCGGGAGCTCCACGGCAACATGCAAAGGCTCGTTTGCCTCAACTGCGGCACGCGGTATCCGATTTCGCTGGTCCGCGAGCATTACGCCGATTCCGACGCGGTGCCGGCCTGCGAATACTGCCGGGGCATTCTCAAACCCGATGTGATTTTCTTCGGCGAGGCCCTGCCGCAGCAGACGCTGGCGCAGGCCATGCGCGAAGCCGGCGAATGCGACGTGATGCTGGTGATCGGCTCGTCGCTCGTGGTCTATCCCGCGGCGTACGTGCCGGTGCAGGCCAAACAGGCGGGCGCAAAGCTCGTCATCATCAACCGGGGGCCGACCGAGCAGGACCACCTGGCGGACGTCCGCATCGATGCGGCGGCCGGCGAAACGTTGACGAAAATCTTAGAAAGGCTGAAAACGCTGTAGGCTTCGGAAGGCAGCGTGGAAAATTTTTATGTGTCTGATCCTTTTTGCCTATAACGCGCATCCGTCCTACCGCCTCGTCCTGGCGGCCAACCGCGACGAATTTTACGACCGGCCCTCGAAGCCGGCCGATTTCTGGGCCGATCATCCGCAGGTGCTCGCGGGACTGGATTTGAAGGAAAAGGGCACCTGGCTGGGCGTCACGAAAGCAGGGCGGTTCGCGGCCGTCACCAATTACCGCGATCCCGCTTCCTGGATGGAGGGCGCTCCGTCGCGCGGCCGTCTGGTCCGGCGTTACCTCACCGGTTCCGGGAGCCCGGAGGCTTATCTGCAAAAACTTCTGCCCCGGGCGAAAAAATACAACGGCTTCAATCTGCTCGCGGGAGACGCCGAATCGCTCTGGGTTTATTCCAACCGGGACCGGGCGCAAAAGCTCGCCCCCGGCGTTTACGGATTGAGCAACCGCTTTCTCGATACGCCCTGGCCGAAAGTCCTGCGGGGCAAGAAACTTCTGAAGGCCGCCCTGGCCGAAAAAGGCAAGGCCCTCGAGGAAGCGCTCTTTGCGCTGCTTGCCGACCGCCGCATACCGCCCGACAGCCGGCTGCCGGACACGGGTGTGAATCGCGACTGGGAAAGAATCCTGTCGCCGATGTTTATTTCCAGCCCTGTTTACGGCACGCGCTCTTCAACGATTCTGCTTGTCGGAAAAAACGGCCGGATCACCTTTGCGGAAAAAACTTTCAACGGCGGAGCCGAGCCCTGGATGACGAGCCGCTTTTCGTTTCTGCGCCAAAAGGAGGATATATGAATCCGGCCGGCCCGAACACCTATCCCGCCTTTCCCCGCGTGGGCGTAGGGGCGATCGTCATCTCGGAGGGCCGGATTCTGCTGGTCAAAAGAGGCGTGGCCCCGGGCCGCGGCCTGTGGGCGATTCCGGGAGGAACGCTCAAACTGGGCGAGACGATGCAGGCCTGCGCGGCCCGGGAAATCCTCGAGGAAACGGGCGTCACGATCGCGGTGGGCGAATGCATTTACGTATTTGATCTGATCGAACGCGACGAGTCGGGAAAGATCCGGTTTCATTTTGTCGTGGTCGATTTCGCCGCCCTGTACGTGTCCGGAGAACCCAGAGGCGCGGACGATGCGGACGAGGCCCGCTGGTTTGCCCCGGAAGAACTGGCGCATTATCCGGTGTCGCAAAATACGCTCAAAGCGCTCGCGGCGGTCGGATATCTGAACTGACGGCGTTGGCAACGCCCTTGAACGGCAAAGGAGAATGTCATGAAAGTCGTTTATTCCGAAGAGTTCAAGCAGGTGTATTCCTATGATCCCGCCTCCAATCCGGGAAGAATCGAATCCGTGGAGTTTGCCCTGGCGGGGAAGGTCGATTACATTTTACCCCAGCCGGCGTCGGAAGAGGATATCGGGGCTGTGCACACGCCGCGCCATATCGCCGAGGTGAAGCGCGAAGGCGTCTACGACATTGCCGCGCTCGCCGCGGGCGGCGCCGTCAAAGCCGCCGAAATCGGTCTTTCCGAGCCTTGCTTTGCCGTGATCCGCCCCCCCGGACATCACGCTTCCGCCGACAGCGCCTGGGGATTTTGCTACTTCAACAACATGGCCATCGCGCTTTGCCGTCTCAAGAAGCGTGACAGGATCCGCAAGGCGTTTATTCTCGATTTTGACCTGCACGTGGGCGACGGCAACATCAACATTCTGGAGCCGAAAGGATTTGTGACGATTCTCAATCCCGGCGGCCAGGACCGCAACGTCTATCTGAAAACCGTTTTGAACGCTCTCGAAAAAACCGACGCCGACATGATTGCCGTTTCCGCCGGTTTCGACAATCACGAGGCGGACTGGGGCGGCCTGCTCAAAACCGAGGATTACACCACGATGGGAAAATGGGTCCGGGAAGCGGCTAGACGAAACGCGGGCGGCTGCTTCGGCATTCTGGAAGGCGGATACAATCACTCCGTCCTCGGCAAAAATGTCCTTGCGTTTATTGAAGGCCTCGACGCCTAAAACGGGAAGTCGTCGCCGGACGCCGTCGGAGGCGGCACGGGCCTGCGGGCCGGTTCCGGGTATTTTTCCGCCCGCTTGTGCGTCTTGTGCGGTTCGACGACAATCGACCGGGGCGTAGTCGGACAGGCGAGCTGGCAGGCGCCGCAGCCGATGCAGTAGCGCTTGTCGACCTCCGGATACAGAATATTTTCCCGATCTTCAAAACGCATCGCGTGCGTGGGGCACACCTCGCCGCAGGCGCCGCAGTTGGTCTTGTTCACATAGACGACACAGATGTCCTCCAGCAGCTTGGCCTCGCCGATGGCGGTGAGCTTCTTTTCTGCGAGCGCCAGATCCGCAATGGCTCCGGTCGGGCACACCCGGCCGCAGACATTGCACTCGTAGTCGCAGTAGCTTTGTTCATAGTTCAGTTTCGGCTGCAGGAGAGCGCCGGCGCCGTAATCGGCAAAAGACGGAGCCAGCACGGCCGTCGGGCAGGCAGCCACGCAAAGCGAGCAGGCGCAGCACCGGCTGGTGAAACGCGCCAGATTGCCCGATCCGGGCGGCGTGACGGGCGTCTGCGCCTTTGCGGACGGACGGTGGACAAGCGACCGCAGACCGGTAAAAGAAGCGAGCGTAAGCGCGAGTCCGCCCGCGACGCCGCCGAGAACGACCCGGCGGCGGGCGGGCGACCAGGCTTTGGGCCGGACCGCGGGAATTTGCGGCCGGTAGCGGATTGTCGTACGCGCGCAGGCGTCGAGGCAGTTGAAACAGGCCACGCAGCGGGACATGTCAATGGCGGCATTTTGCGGGTCGATGCAGCCGGCCTTGCAGACCTCGGCGCAGCGGGCGCATTCGGTGCAGGCGTTTTTTTCGGCGGCAAAGCGGAAAAGTGAAAAGCGCGCCAAAAGCCCCAGCAAGGCGCCCACCGGGCAGACGGTATTGCAGTAAAGCCTGCCGCGGGTGAGCGCCAGATAAACGATCAGCGCCAGGAAAGCAGCCGAGAGCGCCAGCGCGGGCGGCGTAATGAAAGGCGTTTGCCGCGGATGCAGGTAAAGATCGAAAGGCTTTCCGGCCAGAATGGCAAGATTGTAGGAGCCGGTCAAGAGGGGCAAAACAAAGTCCGTGACGAGCCGTCCCCACCAGGCAAACGGATCCAGCAGACTGACCGCGGACTGAAAACCCGCCAGAAGGGCGCCCGCTGCAACCGCCAGAATGGTGTAACGCAAAAGATGGTTCGGCGGCCGGTACGCATGACGGGGGCTCAGACCGATTTTCCGGGAAGCGGCGATGAGCAGATCCTGCAGCGCGCCCAGCGGGCACAAAAAGGAGCAGTAGACCCGGCCGAAAATCAGCGTGAGAACGACAATGCCGATGAGGCCGGCTGCAAAAAGCGCCGCGGGCTGGGCCAGTGTCCGCAAAAGCGCGGGGACGAACTGGAAAGGCGGCAGAATGCCGGCCAGAAAAGCGGAGAGGCGCTCCCCTCCCGCAAACAGCAGAAGAAACAGCAGGAGGAAAAGACCGGACAGGACTTTGCGGAAGGTCATGAGCGTCAAGGATGCGGCCTCTTACATGGCGTAGGTGACGATTTTCAGGTCTTTGAGATTCATGTTGCCGGATTTCTGTGCGTGTCCGATTTTGATGTAGCCGATGTCCTGGGGGTCCTTGCCGAAGATCCGGGCCGCCGCCGCGTCCACCGCGACGATGTCCTGCGACACGAGGAGCGTCTTTTTGATCTGGACGTCGGCCAGGCGAGGATCGGAAGGCCCCGCCGGGCCCTG
>DBPV01000102.1:49842-69318 GCA_002304995.1 Syntrophaceae bacterium UBA1411 | reverse complement strand
TCGAGGCCGACCAGATGATATTCCATGCGGTTCTTGACGATGCCCATGAGATTTTTCATGGCGATGGACAGATGCGCGGAGGAGTGGTGCTTGAGCACCGGCGCGTTGATGAATACGTCGCAGTCGAGAACGAGCGCATGCACATCCGCCGTTTTCAGTTTTTTGCCGCCGGGAATCCGGACCTCGCGATAGCTGAAGTCATCCACCGGCACGACGATGCCGCGGGCGGCCCGGGCCGCCTCGTCGATGCCGGAGAGTCTGTAGCAGTTGCGCGCGTTGCCGGCGGTGGGCGTCACGACGTTGTCGAAAACGTAAACCTTTCCGGCGCCCGCGGCATAGCAGGATTCAATGATGGTTTTGACCAGCAGCGGATGGGTGGTGGCGCCGACTTCCGGCACGCGCGGAAACCCGATGTTGGGCTTGACGACGACCGTCTGGCCTTTTTTGACAAACCGGCGCATGCCGCCCAAGAGGTCGATGGCTTTTTTGAACAGGGCATCCGGTTCGCCGTTTTTCACGGCCACCAGATCGGGAAGGGAGGCGGACGACCCCTGCCCGAGGAGGAAATCCGTTTTGCCGAGGATGACGGCGCCGCCTACAAGCAATCCCAGCGACAGGCCTTTGCCGAGGACCTCCCGGCGGTTGAATTTTTTGGGTTCTTTCATGGCGACCGTTCCTCACCATTTTCAGGGGTTGAAAAAAAACACGCCGCGCCTTTGAAGAGCAGTATAAGGGCGATGGCGCCGGGTGTCAAATGCAGAATTGTTTTCCCTTCGCCGGAAAAGGAGCCCTGCTTGTGCCGCGGTGGGAGGTCGTGCTATAAGTCCGAAGGAAGGGAGCGAAAGGGGCGAAACAGCATGAAGAAAATCGGCGGGGCCAAAGCATGGCGCAGGTGATTGTCCGCAGGGCCGAATACGACTATGGCCGGCTTCGGCCGCTGGTGTTTCATCTGCTCGAAACGCTGGCGAAAGACAAAATCAAACCGGCCGGACGCGTCCTCATCAAGCCCAACATGCTTTCGGCCGCGCGGCCCGGGGATGCCGTCCTCACCCATCCGCTCATCATCCGGGCCGTTGTGGAATACGTTCTCGAAAAGGGGGCCAGGCCGCAGGTGTCCGATTCTCCGGCCATCGGTTCCTTTGAAACGATTCTCCGGCAAAACGGCACGGCCGAGGCGCTCCAGGGGCTGCCGGTCGACTGCCGGCCCTTTCGGGAAACGGCGGCGGCGGATATCGGAAAACCCTACGGCCGCATCGACATTGCGCGCGATGCCGTGGAGGCGGACGTCATCATCAACCTGCCCAAACTTAAAACCCACAGCCAGATGCTTCTGACGCTGGCCGTGAAAAACACGTTCGGCTGCATCGTCGGTTTCAAAAAGTCGCAGTGGCACATGCGCGCGGGCGTCGATACGCTTGCTTTCGCGCGCCTGCTGGTGGCGATTCATCAGGCGGTGAAGCCCGCGGTGTCGATTCTGGACGGCATTTTGGCCCTGGAGGGAGACGGGCCGGGAAAAGGCGGCAGTCCCCGGAAGATCGGCGTTCTGATCGGCGCGGACGATTCGTTTGCGCTCGACTGCGTCGCGTGCGAAATGGTCGGCGTCGCGTATAAAAACGTTCCGATCCTCAACGTCGCCTCCGACAGGCAAATGATTCCCTCCTTTGATCTCGACGGCGTTTTGCCCGCGGTCGCCGATTTCCGGCTTCCCGCCGGCGGCCGTCTGGTTTTCGGTCCGCAGCGCATGCAGAACTTTTTGCGCCGCCACACACTGGCCGAACCGGCGTGCGATGCGGCTTTGTGCCGGATGTGCGGAAAGTGCAGGGAAATCTGTCCGGCGGAGGCGATTGCCGACGACCGGGGGAAAATTGAATTTGACGACGGAAAATGCATCCGCTGCTTTTGCTGCGTCGAGGTCTGCCCCTACGGCGCGCTGCGCTCCCGGGAAACCCTGGGCGGCAGGATCACGCGGCGGCTCATCAATGCGCTTTCCTGAAAGGATGCTCATGCCGGTTCCGGATTTCACGCTTTATTCGCTGGCGCTCTACCGGGGCGAAAAGCGGATTCACAGCGCCACCGCGGGCGGTCTGCGGCCGCTTTTCGAGGCGCTGGCGCAGCATCGGGGGCTTACCGGTCTCACGCTGCACGACAGGGTTACGGGGCTTGCCGCCGCCCGCCTGGCGGTCCTTTCCGGCGCGATCATCCACATCGTTACCGGCGTGGCGTCCGCGCCGGCGGTGGAATTCCTGGACCGGCACGGCATTTTGCTTACGGCCGGCGCTGAGGTGGACCGGATTCTGACGCGGGACAAAAGCGCGGTCTGTCCGGGAGAGAGGATCGCTTTGGAAACGGAGGATCCGTCCGTCTTTGTGCAGCAAATCCGGCAGATGCTCGGGCTGCCGGAAGTTTCCTGAAGACCGGCATCTACTGCGGCCAGACTTTTCCCTTCGTTTTTTTGCTGCGCTTCAATTCCTGGTGCAGGGCCGCTTTCGCGAGCAGGTTGGCGGAAACGGGCGCGGTGAGAAAAAGGAAAATCGTGATAAGCAGTTCGTGCAGGCTCAGACCCGCGCCGCGTGTGCTGAAGTAGAGAAGCGATCCGATGACCAGAGCGCCCACGCCGAGCGTGGTGGCCTTCGTCGGGCCGTGCAGGCGCATGAAGAAGTCCGGCAGCTTCCACAGGCCGATCGAGCCGATAAGCGCAAAAACGCTGCCGGCGAGAATCAGGGCCGCCACAAGCGCTTCAATCCAGAACGCAAAATTCATGATCTTCTCCTCATTCGATGATGTCGCCGCGCAGCAGGTGCTTGGCGACGGCGACGGTGCCGACAAAGCCCATGACCGCGATGATCAGCGCGGCTTCGAAGAACAGATCCGACGCCAGGTACAGGCCCAGCAAAATGATGATGGCCAGGGCGTTGATGTAGAGCGTGTCCAGCGCCAGGATGCGGTCCGGCAGATCCGGACCCTTCAAGAGCCTCAGCATGTTGAGCGCGGCCGCGGCCGACATGATCGCAAGACTGATCAGAATGGCGTTTGAGAGCATGGAAAGACCTCCTGAAGCGGTTTTTCATACCGGTTTTTAATCGTGTCGATGAGTTCCTGCTCGTTCGCCACGTCCAAGGCGTGGATAAGCAGGGTTTTCCTGTCGGGGCTCACGTCCGCCGTCACGGTGCCGGGCGTCAGCGAAATGATGCTGGCCAGCGCGCCGACGGCGAAGGGATCGGAAAGCGCGACCGGATATTCGACAAAGGCGGGGCGAAGTTTTCGCGCCGGCCCCAGAATCAGACGCGCCACCTGCAGGTTTGCCGCCACGATGTCCCCCAGGACGCAGAGCGTCAGCCGGAGCGCGACCAGGGGTTTTCGCGGCCGCGGCGGGTCGGGCCAGAAACGGCGCGTCAGGAGCGGAATGCCCCAGGCCAGCAGGGCGCCCGCGGCAAGCGTCGCCGCCGACAGGTCGTTCATCAGAAGCTGCCAGATGCCGAAGAGAAACAGGCTTAGCCAGGGATGGGGAAAAAACCGGCGCCGCGTCATGTCGAACCTCCCGAAACCGCGGGCAGGACCGCCCGGATGTAGCCCTGGGTATCCATCACTTCGGCCGCCGCCGCTTCCAGGGATGTCCAAAGCGGTTCGGCAAAAACGACCAGCAAAACGCCCGCGATTAAAAGAGCCGCGGCGGCGGCCAGGCGCACCGCGTCGCAGCCGGCGGCGGGCGCCTGGGCCGCGTCATGGCGCCACCACAGAGCGCTGCCCGCGCGGCCGAGCGCGACGATGACCGGAAGGCTTCCGCCCAGAACGGCGCCGTACAGCCCAAGCGTGGCCCAGCCGGACGGCGCTGCGGACAAAAGGAACAGTTTGGCGAAAAATCCCGAAAGCGGCGGCAGGCCGGCCGCGCTGACCGCCGCCGCAAGAAACAGGCCCCCCAGCAGCATGGGGCGGGGCAGCCGCGGTCCGGCGACAAGCCGATCGGCGGTGTCGCCGCCTCTGAGGCGGGAAATCTCGCCTGAAAGAAGAAAGAGGGCGCCCGCAATCCACGTCGAATGGACCAGATAGTATAGCGTGGCCGCCAGCGCCTCGCGGTTTCCCAGCGCAATGCCGGCGGCGATTGTGCCGGCCGAAACCACCACCAGATAGGCGATCAGGCGGCTCAGCGAATCGGCGGCCAGGACGCCAATCGCGCCGGCGGCAATCGTGAGGAGGGCCGCTATCCACAGCCAGTCGAAAACCAGGCCGGAGAGCGCTCCCGCCTCCGGGCCGAAGATCAGGACATTGACCCTCAGGATCGCGTAAAGCCCCACTTTGGTCAAAACGGCAAACACGGCGGCCACGGGCGCGGCGGCGGACGAATACGCCCGCGGCAGCCAGAAGTACAGGGGGAAGGCGGCGGCCTTGAGGCAAAAGACGACTGTTAAAAGCGATCCGGCGGCGGCGACCAGCGGGGCGTCCGTTGCGGGAAGCGCCGCCATGCGCCGGGACAGATCCGCCATGTTGAGCGTGCCGGCAATGGCGTACAGCGCGCCCAGGGAAATCAGAAAAAAAGACGAGCCTGCAATGTTGATCAGCACATAGTGCAGTCCCGCGCGGACGCGTTCGGACGTGCGGCCGTGCAGCAGGAGGGCGTAGGAGGCAATCAGCAGAATTTCAAAAAAGACGAACAGGTTGAACAGATCGCCCGTGAGAAACGCGCCGTTGACGCCCAACATCTGAAACTGAAACAGGCTGTGAAAGCCGCGACCCTGCGTGTCGTCGCCGCGCAGGGCGTAAACCAGCGCGGCCGCGGCGAGAACCGCCGTCGTGAAAAGCAGAATCGCCGCAAGACGGTCCGCCACCAGCACGATGCCGAAAGGCGCGGGCCAGTTGCCAAGCGCGTACACCAGAGGCCCCGCCTGAGTCCGGATGACGAGCCAGGCGGCAAGCGGAATCTGCGCGAGCACGGCCGCCAGAGACACCGAGCGCCCCAGCGTCAGGGCCTGTCGCGGCAGCATTGCCAGAAGCGCGCCGGTAAACAGCGGAATCAGAAGAGGGAGAATCGGCAAGTGCGTCACGGCTTTTCCTTTCGGTCATCGACCCGGTCGTGGCCGGACGCGCCCAGGGCGCGCAGGGACAGGATGAGCGCAAAGGCGGTGAGGGCAAAACCGATGACGATGGCGGTCAGCACCAGCGCCTGGGGCAGCGGATCGGTGTAGGCGGGAGCGCGGCCGATGACGGGCGGCGCGCCGGTATGCAGCCTGCCTGCGGCAAACAAAAAGAGGTTGACCGCGTAGCTCAGAAGCGTGAGGCCGACCACCACCGGAAACGTGCGCGCCCTGAGGACAAGATACACGCCGCATGCGGTGAGTACTCCCAGAAGAATTGCGTAGAGCAGTTCCATTAAAATCTCCTTTCCGATGCGCGGCCCGTGGACAGTTTTCCCAGGTTCGACAGAATCAGCAGTGTCGCGCCGATGACCGTGAGATAAACGCCCAGGTCAAAGGCCATGGCGCTGGCCAGTTCGATCTCCCCCAGAAGCGGCACGGAAAAATGGCCGAAGGCGCTCGTCAGAAACGGATAGCCGAAGACCAGGCTGCCCATGCCCGTGAGTCCCGCGAGCAGAACGCCGAGGCCGGCCAGCCAGCGGAAGTCGATCCGGAAGCGCCTGGCTGTCCGGGCCTCGCCGGCCGCCACGTACTGCAGGATCAGCGCGATGGCGGTGATCAGTCCGGCGATGAAGCCGCCGCCGGGCAGATTGTGTCCGCGCAGGAAAATGTAAGCGGAAACCATGAGCGCCAGAGGAAGAATCACCCGCGAGAGATTGACCAGCAGAAACGGATGGGCGTCCATGGCCCAGGGGCGCCCCAGCGCGTCCGTAGCGGGCACGCGCAGCTTCAACCCTTCGACCATCGCATAGACGCCCAGGCCGGCAATGGCCAGGACTGAGATTTCACCCAGCGTGTCGAAGCCGCGGAAGTCCACCAGGATGACGTTCACCACATTTGTTCCGCCGCCGCCGGGCACGCTGTTTTGAAGAAAAAAGCCGGAAATCGTTTCATAGGGGCGGGTGAGGATGGCGAAAGACAGACCGCTCATCAGGAGGCCCGCGGCGAGCGCCAGCGCTCCGTCGCGGAAGCGCCGCCGCCGGGAGGACTCGGCGGGCGTGGTCCGGGGCAGGAAGAACAGCGAGAGCATCAGAAGGATGATCGTCACCATCTCCACCGACAGTTGCGTGAGGGCCAGATCGGGCGCGGAAAAGCGCGCGAACGTAAGCGCCACCATCAGCCCCACGACGCTCAGCATGACCAGCGACGTGAGGCGGCGGCGGTGCCAGATCAGAGTGGCGATCGTGGCGGCCGCAAGGATGAGCGCGCCCACAACCGTTGCTTCGTCCACGCCGGAGAGCGCGAGCCCGCCCCATAGCGACGGCAGTCTTCCCAGGTGGAATCCCGCGGCGGCAAGCGCCGCCGCCAGCAGCCAGACCAGGTAGGTCTGCAGCGATGCGTTTTCCAGAAAATGGGTGAAGCGCAGCGCCAGGCGAACGGAGGCCTGCGTGGCGCTCTCGAAGATTTTCCTGGCGTCCGGTTTGGGGAGCCGCGCGTTCCAGGCGAAAAACCTCCGGCGTTTGACATAGAGCCAGACGCCGCCGGCCAGCGCGATGACGCTCATCATGAACGGCAGGTTTGGGCCGTGCCAGAGGGCCAGGCTGTAAGCGGGCAGGGGACCGGCCAGGGCCGCGCCCGCGGCCGCGGCGAGCGGCGCCGCCACCGTGAGGCCGGGCAGCAGGCCCACCAGCAGGCAGATGCCCGCCAGGATTTCCACCGGCAGCTTCATGTAGCGCGGCGGTTCGTGCGGCGGATACTTGGGAAGATTCACCGGCTCGCCGTTGAAGAAGACGTCATGAATGAAGCGCAGCGAGTAGGCTACGGAAAACACCGCCGCCACCGTCGCCGCCACCGGGATGAGAAAGCTGAGCGCGCCGAACATCTGCTGGCGCAGCACCTCGTCGAAGAACATTTCCTTGCTTAAAAAGCCGTTGAAGAGCGGCACGCCGGCCATGGCCGCCGCCGCCGCCATCGCCAGCGTCGCGGTGTGCGGCATGAACCGCCACAAGCCGTTGATCCGGCGCATGTCGCGCGTTCCGGTTTCGTGGTCGATGATGCCCGCCGCCATGAAGAGCGACGCCTTGAACGTGGCGTGGTTGAGAATGTGAAAGACGCCCGCGACCACCGCCAGGCGCGAATTGAGGCCGAACAGAAGCGTGATCAGCCCCAGGTGGCTGATGGTGGAATAGGCCAGAAGTCCCTTGAGATCATGGCGGAAAAGCGCGGTGACCGCGCCGATGAGCAGGGTCGCGAGTCCCGTCAGCGCGACGAGATAAAACCAAAGCTCCGTGCCGGACAGAGCCGGGTACAGGCGCGCCAGCAGAAACACGCCCGCCTTGACCATCGTGGCCGAATGCAGATAGGCGGAAACCGGTGTGGGCGCGGCCATGGCGTGCGGCAGCCAGAAGTGAAAGGGAAACTGCGCGGACTTGGTGAAAACGCCGAGCAGGACCAAAACGAGCGCCGCCGGGTACAGGGGATGGCTGCGGATCTGATCGCCCGCCGCCAGGACGGCGGAAAGCTCGAAGCTGCCGGCCATGCGTCCGAGAAGCAGGATGCCCGCCAGAAGGGCGAGCCCGCCGCCGCCGGTCACGACGAGCGCCATGCGCGCGCCTTTTCTTGCGTCCGACAGGTTGGTCCAGTAGCCGATCAGAAGAAATGACGACAGGCTGGTCAGCTCCCAGAAGAAAAACAGCAAAAGCAGGTTTTCACTGAGCACAACGCCCAGCATGGAGCCCATGAACCACAGCAGATAGGCGTAAAAACGGCCCAGCGGATCTTTTTCGGAAAGGTAGTAGTGGGCGTAGAGGATGACCAAAAGGCCGATGCCCGCCACCAGAAGGACGAAGATGAAGCCAAGTCCGTCCAGACGGAGGCTCAGGTGAAGTCCCGGCGCCGCAAGCCAGGCGTGAAAGTACACCAGCGTCGCGCCGTTCAAGACGTCCGGAACATGGGGCGCCAGCACCGTCAGCGCCAGGGCCGCGGGAATTCCCGCGGCAAAGGCGCACCAGCGCCTGTCATACCGGCCCGCCGCCACCGGCAGCAGGCTCCCGGCAAAGGGCAGCAGGATGATCGCCCAGAGAGTCAAACCCGATTCCATCGTCCATCCTTCAGGTCTTGTCGTGCGGCTTGCGTCCGAAGAGCCGGAAACTCCTGTACAGAAGCGTTGCGCCGAACCAGGCCAGAAGCGCCGCCAGTCCCCAGGCCAGGACGCGGGGGAAAAAGACGATCAGCAGCGCCAGGAGCACAAGCAGCGCCCCGGTAAAAGCCGCCAGGCGCGCTTCGGCCGGCTCCAGAACCTGCCGGTTCGTGAAGGCCGAGCCGACGGTTTTTCCGATGCGCACCGCGCCCGCCGCCACGCGCCCGACGCTGCCGCTGCCGCCGGAGGCCGAATAAGACGGCCGGCCCGCTTTTTCGGGCGCACGGATTCTGTGCCGGAGGTCCAGCACCAGTTCGGTTGCGTTTTGCATGTCCTGGAGGTACAGCGCCTCCATCTGCGACGCGAAAGCGTCGTTTTCAATCACCACGTCCATTTCGCAGTTGCCGAACCAGCTGGCGATGTTGAGGTTGGTCGACCCGACGCGGGCCCAGTGCCCGTCGGCAACCGCGGTTTTGGCGTGCAGCATGGAGCCGTTCCACTCGAAGATGCGGATGCCGGCTTCGATCAGCGGACGATATCCGGCGCGCGACAGGGGCGTGAGCAGGGGAAGGTCGCTGGCGCCCGGCACCAGCAGGCGGACGTCGACGCCGTCGCGGGCGGCGGCTTTCAGCGATTCCGCGTAGACGGTCGTGCCGGCATAGTAGGCGTCGGTCAGCCACAGCCTCTTTCGCGCCAGCGCCGCGACAAGCTGATCGAGGCGGAAAAGGCCGGCGGTGGCGGGGACGCTGGACACAATGCGCAGATCCACACCGTCCGGATCCGGACTGTCCGGCGCGGAAAACGCATTTTCGGAAATCGGCCTGCCGGTCATGGCCCAGACGTAGGCGAACGCCTGTTCAATGTCCCAGACCGCGGGGCCGCGCACCTCGACGCCCGTGTCGCGCCATGGAGGAATGTTTTTTTCAGGGGATCCTTTCCAGGCGTCCGCAATGCACAAGCCGGAGATGAAGCCGACCCGGGAATCCACCGTCAGCACCTTGCGGTGGTCGCGCGAAAGCCATCCCAGCGGGCTGTCCGGTCGCGGCGGATTGAACAGGCGCAAGGCGATGTCCGCCATCCTGAGAAGGCTCCAGAAACGCCGGGATGTCTTGCCCGCGCCGCCCAGCCAGTCGCAGATCAGGCGCACCTGTACGCCTTCGCGGGCTTTCTGCATCAGCGCATGGGCAAACTCCCGGCCCGTGGCGTCTTCGCGGATGAAATAGCTTTCCAGGTGGATGTGGTGCCTCGCGGAGGCGATGGCGTCGAGCCAGGCGGGATAGTTCTCCCGGGCGTCCTGAAGCAGACGCACGCGGTTCCCGGAAACCAGGGGCGCTCCGGCGGCGCGGGAAAAGGCCCGGTCGGCCATGCCGCGCAGCGCTTCCATCGACTGTCGGTCCGGACGGCAAAACGGTGGGGCGCTGATCATGAATAATTTTCTCCTTGGCCGGTAAAGCCGGAAGATCGCATGGTCCGGCGCCGCCTTAAGCAGCCTGCGCACAGCCGGCCGTCCGGCGGCGCCGGCTGTGTCAGATGAAGACGCCGCGGTCGTACACGACAATCTTTTTGCCGTTTGTCAGATGCGCCGTGACGGTTTTGGGTTCGGTGTTGACCAGATCCCAGTGGAGCGCGGAATCGTTGAAGCCGAGCTTTTTCTTGAGTGCGGGGGTCAGGCGCGCCGGATTGCCGGAAAAGGTGTCGCTGTAGGAAGAGCCGAGCGCGATGTGGCAGTTGCCTTCCCGGCCGCCGAAGTTTTCGTCAAAAAGCGTTTCCGCCATGAAGCGGTCGATCCGGGAGAAGCGCTTGTCAGTGAGCGAAAATTCCCCCAGCTGACGGGCGCCCGCGTCCATGGCGAGCTGCTTTTTTACGAATTCCTCGCCTTCGCCGGCTCCGATTTTTACGGCTTTGCCTTTGGCGAACGTGATGCGGACGTCCTGGACGTAGTTGCCGCTGCGGAATGAAGGCAGGTTGGCGAAATAAACGCCCTCGGTGCCGCGCCAGTCGGGCGACACGAACACCTCGAAGCTCGGCACGTTGTGGCCGGAGACGCCCGCCCACTTGCGTTTTTCACCGGGCGTGATCCGGAGGTCCATCCGGGCCGATTCCAGGTGGTAGTATTTGACGGGCAGGCTGCTTAAGCGCTTTTTAATGACCGTTACTTCCTTGTGAATTTCTTCCCAGCGGCCGACGGGATTGTCGGCGTCCAGATGGCAGCCCTTTACGATTTGCGCGGCGTACTGCCTAAGCGGCATGCCGGCCTGGCGGGCCAGCTCGGCGGTGGGGAGCAGGCACAGCGTCCAGCTGTACCGGCGCTTTTCCTCACGCCGGTCGAGAATGTCCTTGAGGACCTTGCGCGCCACTACGGCCTTGCCGATTCTGGCCGGATCGATCTGTTTGAGGTGGGTGAGCGATTCGGGCGCGTGCAGAAAAATCCGGCCGGCGATCTGCGAGTAGAGCTCCTTGTCTCCGGGGGCGATAAAGGTGAGTTGCGCGGAATTGGACTTCGCGTAAAAAGATTGCTCCATGCCGCAGGTGACGACCATTCGCTGCACCGGATGAACGCCCAGGGCAAGCAGCCGGTCGTAAAGGATTTCCGTCAGCTTCAGCGCCGGCAGATCGTACTGGATCAGCACAATGTCGTTTTTTTTCAGGGGCTGTTTTTTCGCCGTCGCCAGCGCCCACAGGAGCACGTCGGCGTACTTTTCAAGATGTTTTTCGCTAAGCATTTTGTTTTCCTCTTTTATTTATTTACTTTCCGGACCGGGCGTCATTGCACGGAAATACTTACTCCGCCTCCGTCCACCCGCGACCAGTCCGATCCGTTCCAGAAATAAATACCGAAGCCGCCGGGAACGGGGTCCGTCCCCGTGATCCAGACGGAGCCGTTGGGGCCGATGCCGATGTCTTTGGCGAGGCCCGGCAACTGCTGCCAGCCGCTTCCGGCGCGCCTGAAGATGTTGCCGAAAGCATTCACCACCCAGGGATTGCCGTCGGGCGCGACGGCGATGCGCGCTGCGCCTCCGTCCACCCGGGACCAGTTGGTTCCGTTCCAGAAATAAATACCGAAGCCGCCGGGACAGGGATCCGTTCCGATGACCCAGGCGGAACCGCCGGCGCCGATGCCGATGTCTTTGGCGAGTCCGGGCAGCTGCTGCCAGCTGCCGCCGGCGCGCCTGAAGATGTGGCCGTTGGAGTTGACCACCCAGGGAATGCCGTCGGCTGCGACGGCGGAGGAATCGGTGTAATCAATGCGGGCGACGTCATTGCGGGTGTAGGGCAGACGGACCTGCTGGCCGTTTTTCAGCGTGATCACCATTTCGGATCGGGCGCTGAAGGTAAACAGAATGCCGATCAATCCCCAAAACGCGACAGTGAAAAAAACAGCTCTGCGCATAAGGCCATCCTTTCAATTCTTTTAAAAAAGCGACCGGTTGTTTGTTCTTAACTACAATAAAAGTAAACACGCGTCAATACGACCTGCGTCAGACGCGGCTGTCGAGCCAGCTTTTCAGGTCCGCCAGCACCGCGGCCCGGTCGACGGCCAGTTCGTTGTAAACCTCGTGCCGGAGGCCCGGATAGCGTTTGAAGGTCTTGTCTTTCGCGCCGATCGCGTTGAAAAGCTCCTGCTGGCCGGAGAAGGCCGTGTCCTCGGAGCCGAGCTGGATGAGCACCGGCATTTGAATTTTGGCGGCGTTTTGCGCGCCGATGACGACATAGCGGTTCATTTCGTGGGCCAGCCGGGGCGTGATGACGTTGTACACCAGCGGATCGTCCACGTAGGCTTTCACCACTTCCGGATCGCGGGAGATGAACTCCGGCGGCAGAGGCGATTTGACGTGCACGGAGGGCAGAAGTCCGGAAAGAATTTTCGTCAGGACCAGCAGAAACGCCGGAATGTCCGTGCCCGGGCGCGACCCGGTGCCGGACAAAACGAGTCCCCGGATACCTTCCGGATTCTGTTCGACATAGTTCATGGCGATGAGGCTTCCCATGGAATGACCGAGGACAAAGACCGGCAGGCCGGGAAAGCGGGCGTCGATGACGTCGCGGCGGAACTGCTTTTCGTCGTCGATGAACTCCTGGAAGGCGCCTACGTGTCCGCGCTTGCCGTCGCTGTGTCCGTGCCCGCGGTGATCCGTTCCGAAAATCGCCCAGCCCGCCGGAAGAAGTTCGCCCACGACGTTGCCGTAGCGGTCGATGTGTTCGGCGTAGCCGTGAATCGTGTGCAGGACGGCCCGGGGAGAAGGTTCCGGCGTCCACCCTTTCCAGAAAATGGATTTCCCGTCCGTCGCTTTAAACGTTCCGGTTGATGTGTTCATGGTGCGCGCCTCCTTCTTTAGTTGTTTTGTTGCTCTGGGCCTTTGACGACGGAATCGATCAGCTCCATCCCGTTTCGGAAAAAGACCTTATCGTAAAACGCCGCCGAGAGCCGGTAGGCCGAAAGCGTCGCGAGCTCCGATTCGCGGGGCAAGATGAGGTTGGGAAAATCCGAGCCGTACAAAATCCGGCCCTTGTGTTTCTCCAGCATTGCACCGCCCTGGTCGAAGGCGCCGTTGCCCTGCTGCTCCTGAAAGAAGGCGAAAGCCGTGTCGAGGTAGATGTTGGGGTGAGCGTCCAGGAGCTCCAGAAATTCCCGGTATTCGAAAGCGCCCATATGGGCGATGTTGGCCGGAAGATCCGGATAGCGCTTAAGCAGCCTGCGAAAATGTTCCAGCCCCACGAATTCGTTGCCCAGGGGACCGTTTCCGACATGGAGCAAAATGCGCTTTTTGCGGTCTGCGATGATCTCATACAAGGGATAGAGCCTTTCGTCGTGCGGATAAAAGCGCTGCACGTGAAAATGCAGTTTGATGCCGAGCACGCGAGGATGGTCGAGAATGGCCGACACGTAAGACAGAACGTCTGCGTCGCCGGGATGGCAGGCGGCAAAGCAGTAGAGATTTTCGTCTTCATCCAGCACCCGGCGGTTCCAGTCGTTCAGCCCCCGGGCGATGCCTTCCCGGTGGGCGTAGTTGGAATAGACGATTTTTTCGACGCCGCGTTCCCGGAGGTAGCCGATGCACTCCCGGTAGTAAAACTTGTACAGGATGCCCAGCTGGTACTGCTTGTCGAAATAGCTCCAGATCGCATCGGCCAGTCTGTCCGGAAAGAGGTGAACGTGAAAGTCGATCAGGCGGGCGGGTATGTTGTGCATGAAAAAAACTCCGTAATATAATACCGGCGGCGTCCGGTGGGAGCGCTGCGCCTTCCTTTTTATTATGCTCTATTTTTCCGGAAGACAAAAGCACTTTCTTTGAACGCAGCTCATAGTCATTTCAGTGTAGGGCGGATCGTGAGGTCCGCCTGCGGCGGGGCTGAAGCCCCGCCCTGCATCGTTGCGGAGGAGAGGAAGTGTGATGTCCCCCTCTGGAGGGGGTTGGGGGGAGGTGCCTAGCGGCCCAGGAGGACCTCTCCCGTGTCCGTGACGAGCTTTTCGGGCAGTTCAAAGAGTTTCCGGAAAACGTCCAGCGTGCCTTTGGTGATGGACTGGACGGGAATCGGGCGGACGCTCGGATTGTCCCAGGTCCCGTCCGCCTTGAAGTGGACGGTGATCAGGTTGCCTTTTTCATCCGTGACCAGCCACCCCGCGACGGGAATCCTGGCGGCAATCCGGTCGAGCGTCTGCAGCGGATGAACGCCGAGAACCGTATCGAGCGTTTTGCCGACCAGATCAACTTTCCCCGCGATGGAAATCTGCATGGCGTCACTGGCGATGAAGAAATCATTGGAGGATAAAAGGCCGTTCTTGAGCGTCATATCGCCCGTGATGGCATTGTAGGGCATGCCGTCCTTGGCCATGTCCGGAAGTTTAAGCTTTACCAGTTGAGAAACGTTGAGCAGGGAAAAAATCTTGGAAAGAACCGAAAATTTCATCAGCACGCCCTTGTCGGCGCGCAGTTGAAAGGCTCCGTTTGCCGTTTTTGTGAAGTCGTCGAGCGTGCTTCCCGCGGCTTTGACCTGTCCCGCAAGCGAAAGTTTTCCCGTGACGGTGCGGCCTTCGAGTTTGAGATATGACTGGATTTGATCGAGCGATATTCCGGCCAGGGCGACGGTTGCCTGATAGGAATTCTGCCCCGCGGGAGGAAAATCCACCCGGAGCTTTCCCTGGAGGCTGCCTTCGAAGATGCCGGCCTCCAGGGCTTCCATATTCAGAATGCCTCTGGTGTAGGTGAGCCGGGTGCTGAGTTTGCTGAAATCGACGCCGTGGAAAACGCCTGCGTCCACGCGGACGTCGGAGACCCATTCCACAGGCGCGAAGGGCTCGCTTTTTTTCGGGGGGCTGAGCGTCAGAAGGCGCGCCACATCATTCCAGTCCAGATAGCGGGACACAATCGACGACGATATTTTCGGCTGCGCGAAATTTCGGATGTCCCCCGAAAGACGCAGGCGGGTTTTCCCCAGACGAAACGAAAGCCGGTCGGCGCGAAGATGGTTTTCCTCGAAAAAGATTTTCCCCCGAACGTTCTGGAGGGAGATATCTCCTTCCGGGCTTTCGAGCCCCAGATCCGCTGTGCGAAGTTCGGCGGCGGAAAACTGACAGCCGACTTTGGGCGCGCGAACATGGTCGCTGTCGCACTGCGCCGAAAAAGCCGTCTCGCCGATCCTGGCCTGGAAAAGCGAGGTTTCCACCCGGTTGCCGCGGAAGTCGATCCGACCGGTGATGCCCTGAATCGGTTTGACGTCTCCCGGCGGTTTTAACGAGACATCGGTAAGAGACAGGCTGCCTCTTAAGCGAAACGACGCCGTTTCGTCGAGATTTCCGCCGCCCGTGATGTCGAGAGCGCAGGTTCCCGCAGGAGAGTAGGATTGCAGAGCCGGCAGAAGTTCGGCCAGAATCGCGAGGTCGAACGGGGCGGCCTGTATTTTCAGCGCCACGGGCTTTTTCGCGGCAAAGAGATTCGCGACGGAGCCGGTAACGGCAAGCGGCGGCAGATCGTAGCGGAAAGAAGTGACAGAAAGCCGCTCTCTACCGAGGAGAAGGTCGCAGACCAGGCGGTTGGGCCGCCCCTTCGGTTTTTCCATGATCTTCGGAAAGGCATAGGCGGCGCCGGCGAGATCCCAGTCAGCGCCGATCGCGAATTTATCCGCCGGGCCCGTTCCGGAAAGATGCAGCGTCGAAGGTCCGGCAAAACGCAAATCGCTCAGGGATTCTTTTCCGAAAAGCCAGACGATCTCATCGCGCGTCGGTTCAAGCGACATCCTGACGCTGTACACACTGGGGCCGGGCAGGGCGAAATCGGAGATGCCCCCGTCCAGCGTTAAGGGCGACCGGCCGAAACGCCCCTTCATGTTTTTCAGCAGGAACCGCCGGCGGTCGAGTTCCAGCGTGCCGGCGATGTCCGAAAATTCCGGCGTGTCGCGATTCACTGTGAAGATCCCTTTGTTCACTTCGGCGCGCAGGTAAAGGACGCCGGCATTGTCCGGCCCTGTCAGATTTTTGATTTGACTGAGCCTTCCTTCCAGTTTTCCTTCGACCAGGCGGAAATTTCCATCGGGAATATGAGATTCGATGAAATCGCCGACGTCCCGGGGAATAATTTTCCAGGGAACGTAGGAATGGATGCCTTTCAGAGAAAAGACGGTTGTGGCGGCCAAGACCGAAAGATGCGGATCTTCCCCATCCATGTCGGCAAGCGCCGCGCGGCCGGAGGCTTCAAGCCTGTCCGCCGCCAGGCGGGTGACGTTCAGGGTCAAGGCGCCTGCGTCGCGCGCCAGGGTGTAGTCCAGGCGGACGGACGACGAGGCGACGGGCCCGCGGAAAATCCGCGGCTCATTCCAAAGGGCGTTTTGGAGCGTTGCGCTTCCTTTTGCCGTGAAGCGCAGGGGCGTTCCCGCCAGCGCCGCCTCCGCATCCAGTTTGCCGGAGAGATGCTCGATTGCCGCGGCGGACTTGAGATAGGGGGCGTAATGCCGCAGATCCGCTCCCTTTAAAAGAACGGAAGCCTCGAGTGTGCCGTCGGACAGAGGTTTCCCGGCGGGGGAGGGGTGGTAGGCGCCGTTCAGCGCCAGCTCAGCCTTGTTTTTGTCTTCAAGGACGACGGCCGCTGCTTGAAAAGAAAATTTGTCGCTGAAGCGGGATTTACTGATTCGGCAGGAAATGTCCGCAAGAGAGGTCGTCCGGCCCGCCGCCTGGTCGGCGAAAGTCATCAAACCTCCGTCAATGGAAAGCCGCCGCAAAGACACGGGCAGCGTCTTTTCCGCATCCATCGCCAGCAGATCGGCGATATTGAGGACGCCTTTCGCATCGCGCGTCACGGTCAGACGCGGATGTGAAAGCTCGACGTATCCCAGAACGATTCGATTGAAGAGCAGCGGCCAGACCCTTGCCCGGAGCCGGACGGTATCGATGGTCAGAAGGTCGGAGGACCGGTCTTTGTTCCGGACGACGACGCCGGAAAGCTCAAGCGCGAGCCCGCCGCGAAACGTAAGGCCGGCTTTTCCCGTTTGATAAGTAACGTCGCGGTCCAGCGCCTCGCTCAAAGTCGTCGTGAGGGTTTCTTTGACGTTTTCCAGTTCAGAAAGCTCGTGCGAAACAAAAAGCCAGGCCCCCGCGAGCAGAGCCGCCAGCGCGATGGCGACGGCAAGAAATATTTTCAGTCGGGTGCGTTTTTTTGCGGTCACCGGTTCCGGCCCTCAGAAAAAAGTGAGCAGGCAACGACACTGCTTTTGCAAAGGAGCATATGCGAAAAGGGAAAGTGAAGTCAACACTGTTCGCTTGGGGGGGCGAAATGGCAGTGGGCGGGCAAAGCGAAAACAGGCGTGAAAAGACCGGACCGTTTTCTAAAAAGGCGCCGCCGCATATCTTGCGAATCGTCCTTAGACAGGAAAAACGGATGCCGCGGACCGCGGCAGGATTTCAGCCTCAGGTAAAGGGGCCGGCAGGTGCACAGGAGCCCTTCACGCCGCCGGCGCCGGAAGTGGAAAAGGCGGACATTTGAATCTGCGCCTTGTCATGACCGCAGGCCGGACAAACCGCGTGCTTTTTGTCGTCGCTTTTGAGGCAGAGGTATTCAAAGGTTTTTCCGCACTTCTGACATTTAAATTCGTGAATCGGCATTTTCCCCTCCCGGTGTTCCCGTCGCTTGATGGTAAAAATAATCTAGGGCCGTTTGCGGCGATGTCAAGGAGCGGGGCCGGAAGCGCCCGCGGGAGGCCCCGCGCCGGCTGTCTGCCGAAATGAATCGCGCTTGGAAAAAACGGCTCTTTTTCTGCGGTGTTGAACCGCGAGGAGGGTTGTGGTATAAAAAAGCTGCTTTTCACATTGCAAGTCGATTTTCTCAATATAAAAAGGAGGTCTATGAGCGATGTCGGAAGAAACCCACGCCAAAAAAGAACACAGGGAACACGACGAACAGCATCTGGAAAAATTAACCGTCAAGGAACTGCGGGAAATGGCCGCCGCGTTTCCTCATGAAAAGGCGATTCATGACATGAAAAAGGAGGAACTGATCGCCTTTATCAAGCAGGCCAAGGGCATCAAGGATGAAGCGCCGGCGCACAAACACAAACCCAAAGGCAAAATCAAACTGACCAAGTCCGAACTCAAGGCAAAGATCCGCGAACTGAAACTCAAGCACTGGCAGGCGCTGGAAGACCGGGACCAGAAGGCGTCCGTCGCGCTGCGCCATCAAATCAGCCGTCTGAAAAAGATTTCCCGCCGGGCGGCCGCGGTTTAAGGCCGCCTTCCCGGTCGTCTGTGATCCTTTAATCGGTAAATTCCGTCGCGGTCACGCGCCGGCGCCGTTGCGGCGCGTGATAAAAAAACAGGGACTCCGCCGGAAAAAAAGCGGAGTCCCCTTTTTTTAATACACTGCGAACACCTGCGCCGCGGTGTCCGAAGTCGAACGCCTACAGCATTTCCAGCGCGCAGGCCATCGATACGCCGCCGCCGCCGCACAACGTGGCGAGCCCCAGCGTCTTGCCGCGTTTCTGCATCGCGTAGAGCAGCGTGACCATGATGCGGCAGCCGGTGGAGCCGACCGGGTGTCCCAGGCCGATGCCCGAGCCGTTGACATTGGTGATTTCCCGGTTGATGCCCAGTTCCTTTTCGCAGCCCAGGTACTGGCCGGCGAAAGCTTCGTTGATCTCCAGAAGCTCGAAATCGGACAGGGAAAGTTTCGGGTTGTTTTTGAGCAGGTTTCTCACGGCCGGCACCGGGCTCAAGCCCATCACGGACGGATGGCAGGCGCCGCGGGCCGAGGAGTGTATCCGGGCGATCGGTTTCAAGCCCAGCTCTTTGGCTTTTTCGGCCGACATGAGAATCATCGCCGACGCGCCGTCGTTGAGCCCCGAGGAGTTGCCGGCCGTCACCTTGCCGACTTTCGGAATGAAGGCGGACGGCAGGGCCTGCAGCTGTTCCATCGTCAGGCCGGGGCGGAAGTGCTCATCCTTGTTGAAGATCACGGGCGGTTTGCCTTTCTTCTGGGGAATCTCGACCGGCACGATCTCATCTTTGAAATCGCCGTTTTTGGTGGCGCGCTCGACGTTATTGTGGCTGCGCAGCGCGACTTCATCCATTTCCTGGCGGCTGATATTGAGGAGCTGCGCGATCAGTTCCGTCGTGTGGCCCATGATGTAGGGCTTTCCCTTCAGACTTTCAAAAGGCTGACCCGATTTGACAGGGCCGTCGTCGGAAAGCGGCATGACGTAGGAGCCGCAATGCAATGCGCGGATCATGGCATCGACGAACACCGAATCCTGGAGACGGCAGCCCCAGCGCGCGTCGAAGCTCACGTAGGGAACGCCGGACATGTGCTCGACGCCGCCCGCCAGAATGATGTCGGCCATTTCCGCTTTGATCATGGCCGCGCCGCTCAGCACAGCCTCCATTCCCGAAATGCAGACGCGGTTGACCGTTACGGCGGTCACCGTTTCCGGAATGCCGGCCATCAGAGCCGCCACGCGCGTGGTGTTGAGTGTATTGGGATGTTCGATGCAGCAGCCGAACCGGACGTCGTCGATGATCGCCGGATCGATGTTGCCCGCCCGCTTGATGGCTTCTTTCATGACGACCGCCGCGATGCGCGCGCCGATCACGTCCTTCAACGACCCTCCGAATGTTCCTATCGCTGTCCTGCACGCCGATACAATGACCACATCTTTCATCGCATAATCTCCTTTTTTATAAGTGGAATGATTTTCTCCTGACGCCCAACGGAAGGACGGGAAAAACGACCTTTGTCCAGAGCGTGGCAGATTCAAATTGGTCAGCTCACCGGACTTCAAAAACGA
>DBPV01000102.1:14310-49741 GCA_002304995.1 Syntrophaceae bacterium UBA1411 | reverse complement strand
ATGAGGCGCTGCGCCCGTAACGCCGCTTTTTTCAGTCTCTTCTGCGCGCCAAAAAAAATTCGCAGGCATAGCAGCCGGAATGCCTCCGGTGCATGGCCGGTTCCTGGGCAAGCTGATCGAGCGCGGCAAGCGCCTCGCCGTCGTAACGATACGTGTCGCAGAGTTTTGCAATGCGAGCTTCCATAGTCGGTGACAGGCCGCAGGCCGAGAAATACTTCGTTTCCGACGTTGCAAAACACGCTGTGTTTGAAGGGGACCGAAAGCGGTTTAAAGCCCGCGGCCGCGATCAGCTCCAGCCAGACGCTTCTTGGGAACAACCCCATAAAGTGACGATCATGGATGACTTCGACGGCTCCGTTTTCGTCACTTAAGAGGCACCTGAGAAATTCAATTCTCTCCAATTCTTCTGAGGATTCTCTGCCGCGTCTTTCTAACTCGTCTTCGTTTACTACCTCCAGGCCGTTAGTAGTTCGAGCTCGTACGCCTTCGTTCAAAAAAGCGAATAATTGGAAATCCTGAAAGCCATAATCCTTTCTAAGACATTTGTTATGTAGTGCTTACTATTCATTTTTCACATCACCCCAAGTATCCAGCCCTCCACTTGGGCAAGTGTGCGTTCCGCGGGGTTCAGCGAAGGTAATAAGAATGTAGAAATGCTGCCGTCAGCATCGGCTTGTCGCAGCCACCGTACCACTGAATAAGCGTCATGTTGATCTTGATTGCGGTCTTCGCGGGGAAAGCTTCGGCTCCAGAGAGATGGGTAAATCTCCAAGACGACCGAACGGCCCTGGGGTATTTGCCAGCCGTCGAAAGGCCAGAAATGGACTTTGTCAGCCAGATTCAGGCGAAGATATCGCAACCAGGGTATTCCGGCATGAGTTGATTTGGCCACTGACCCTTGCACGTCGAAGTGAAAGACGGATTTGGCAGACCCGACTCTTTCCTCCGTCAAGCGGCGCCAGCGGGCATTACCCATGCGATTAGCGGCGTCTCCGTGAAGACCATCCCTTATGAAATCAACATAAGTATGATCTTCATCTGTCGGCCAGTGATGCTGGAAATCGTCAAGAAAAGTCGGCCAGTCAGGCAGCAGATGGTGAACCTCAAAGTAACGTAAGGGAAAAGAGAAACCGTGATCAATACCGACGATGGTGGCGTGATCCTTTTGGAGTTCGCCAACCAGCCACTGGGCAATTCCCTTTCTTGTCCAATATTTTCGGGGACTCGGCGGCGGCTGCACCTCTTGCGGTAGCATTGCCGAATCAGCTCTGTAAACGCGCAGTCCCTTAAGGCTCGAAGTAGGCGGTTGGGCGCCGGAATAATCAATGCCGATATATTGGTGAAACAATGACATGCTTGCATCCCGAATTTATTACAATTCGTTTTCACCTGGTCGCGTGCGTAATTTATTAGTCAGGTCTTCAACATCCTTGATCTCTATTGTTTGAATTTTCATTATCTGATCAGCGTGATCGGTCGGGCCGCTCTTCGACGATTTTTCCGTCTTGGACGACGATAACGCCAATGCCCGCCTGCCCGGCTCTTTGTCTTGCCTTCTCGGCGGCGCGCTTCAAGGCGACATCGGCATTGATCAAATCGGGATCACGTTCCTTTTGTTTTTCGGAAACACCTATTTTCCTTGCGCTCACGGGTTCTCTCCTTCTCCGATAAGAATAGGCGTTGCAAAAGAATTATCATACAGCGCCCATTTATTCACAAGGGGTTTATAAATCTCTTCAAAATTGCGAAGCCCCGCCGCAAATCGTCTGCGGATTGTCGCTTCGGGCGCATTGTGCCCACCTACTTTCACGCGCTGCGCTACACGGGCGCAGGCCATTTCGGGCGAAGCCAGGCTAAGGAAAAAGAGCTTTACGGTGAAACCATCCTTCCGCCACGCCGGAATATGCCGGGCATAACCCCGGCCGCTGAGTGTCGTTTCAAACGCAAAACGCTCATGCCTGCGAACATGGTCGTAAATTTCTTCCAGCATCAGCCGCCCGGCTTTCCTGCGATATAATGGCGTTCATTTCATACCTCGACAGCTGCTTTGAGGTTGTTGAATGACTTATTTAGCATCTTTGGCTGTCAAATGTTGCCAAGTCCATTTTGTTTTTTAATTGACACACAATGTTGTTTTACCTATAATCAATCGTATTAAAAGCTAATTATTATCGGAAAATAGCTACGAATCATGGAAAAAAACGTAAAATACTGGCTGGATATTTCAGAATACGATTTGGAGACGGCTGAAGCAATGCTCGAAAAGGCACGTTTTCTTTATGTCGGTTTCATGTGCCATCAGGCAATTGAAAAGATTGTGAAAGCCTATTACCAGCAAGAATTAAATCAGCTTCCGCCAAAAGCGCACAACATCATTCTTTTGGCGCAGCAGTCAAACCTATATGATAATTTTTCTGATGCACAAAAAGCGTTTATTGAAGTGTTGCAACCATTGAATATCGAGGCTAGATACCCAGATTACAGGGATAGATTATTGTTGTCTCTGAATCAGGATAAATGTAAAAACATCCTGCAAAATACTCGGGAGTTACACCAATGGATAAAAGAGAAGCTGAAATAACAGCCCTGCAATATATTAAGGTTGCGAGGGAAAAAATAGCCTTTGATAAGGCCGTCTTATTCGGCTCCTATTTAACAGGTAAGTACGATGCGGACAGCGACGTCGATATCGGACTGTTTGTGGAAAGCCTTGATAAGAACATTGATTATCTGGACTTGATGTCTCAACTTTATCATCTGGCCGCTCAAATCAACGCCCGTATCGAACCGCATCTTTTCATCCGTGATGAAGATCAATCCGGTTTTGCGGAAATGGTCGAAAAAACCGGCCAGAAGCTCCTCGCTTAAGTCAACACAGCAGTAGAGGCAGACCCCCTGTTTGTATTAATAGGGGGCTGTCCCTCATTACCAAGTTCGCCTGTTTTTTGAAGGTTTGATTTTTTTGTCTTTCTTTTCTTTCGCTAATTTATCTTTTTCCGCTTTTATTTTCTCCAGCAGCATACTTGCCGGTTCATCATTGGGATCTTGCGGAACTAACTCATCACGAAATGCTTTGGCTAAAATGCTTTGCGGCAGTTTGTTCAGCTCATCCTATTAGGATAATTCTTGCCGTTAAAAAACCTCGTTACATATTTTCGGGAACTCAGGGGATATTACAACGCTGCCCTGGACAANNNATGTATTGGCTCCCCAGCGCGGACTCGAACCACGGACCCGATGGTTAACAGCCATCTGCTCTACCGACTGAGCTACTGGGGAATCGGTCTTTTTATGCAACGTTTGAATAATTTCCCTTGTCTTTGCCGGAAAAAATTCAGCGGCTACATAATACAAGTCGAAGCGGTTGTCAACAAATTCAATGTATTTATTCTTAGCACTGTCCTTCCGTTCTTGACAAGCTCAATTTCATTGCCATTTTATGGCCGATATTTTTTCCGGAAACGGAAGTAATGCAGATTTTTTTTCATCAGGAGGAACTATGGAAAAGCGGAAAGAAACTCACCAGTTTAAAACGGAAATCAACCAGCTCATGAACATCATCATCCATTCCCTGTATTCTCATCCCGAAATTTTTCTGCGGGAGCTCCTTTCCAACGCGTCGGATGCACTCGACAAGCTCCGGTTCAAATCCCAGCTGGACACGGGCATCCTGGGGGAAGACACGGAGTTCAAGATCAAAATCAAGGCGGACCCGGAAAACCGGACGCTCGAGGTTTCGGACAACGGCATCGGCATGACCTACGAAGAGGTCGTGGAAAACATCGGCACGATTGCCAAAAGCGGCACGGCCGGTTTTCTTTCGGCGATCGGCGCCGCCGAGAAAAACGGCGTCATCGCGCCGGAGCTCATCGGCCAGTTCGGCGTGGGCTTCTACAGCTCGTTTATCGTGGCGGAAAAAGTCACGCTCATCACCCGGGCGGCGGGAAGCGAGAAGGGAACGAAGTGGGAATCGTCGGGCGACGGCGCCTATACGATTGAAGAAGTCGAAAAGCCGGCGCGCGGAACCTCGGTGATTCTGAAGCTGAGACAAGCCGGGGAAGACGAGCAGGATTTCACCAAAGAATGGGTCATCCGCAGCGTCGTGAAGAAACACTCCGATTTTGTCGCCTATCCGATCGTCATGGATGTCCAAAAAACCAGGCCGGTTCCGGACAAGGACGGCAAGCCCGACAAGGACAAAACGGTAAAGGTCATCGAGGAGGAAACCCTCAATTCAATGAAGGCCATCTGGGCCAGAGACAAGTCGGAGGTGTCCGAGGAAGAATACAACGAGTTTTACAGCCATATCAGCCACGACTGGAATCCGCCTTTGGCCCGGCTGCATCTGAAACTGGAAGGCACGACGGAATACAGCGCCCTGCTGTATATTCCCTCCCGGATGCCCTTCAATTTTTTCGCGCCCGAGCGCAAGCACGGCATTCATCTTTACAGCAAGCGCGTCTTCATCATGGAAGACTGCACGGACCTGATGCCGCCGTACCTCGGTTTCGTGAAGGGCGTGGTCGATGCGCCGGATCTCAATCTGAACGTCAGCCGCGAGATTTTGCAGCACAACACGCTGGTCAAAAACATCCGGAAGAATCTGGTCAAGAAACTCCTCGAGCTTCTGGCCGGCCTGGAAAAGGAAAAGTACGAGCAGTTCTTCGGCGAGTTCGGCCACGTGTTCAAAGCGGGCATTTCCGCCGATTTCGAAAACCGCGAAAAGATCGCGGAGCTTTTGCGCTACAGATCGACCAAGTCGAACGGCAGCTGGACGTCGCTTGGCGAGTATGTGCAGCGCATGCAGCCGGACCAGAAGGAAATCTATTACATCACCGGCGAAAACAAGACGATGCTCGCCAACAGCCCCCATCTGGAGCGGCTCAAGGAAAAAGACTGCGAGGTTCTGCTCATGAGCGATCCCATCGACGAATGGGTGGTCCGCGATCTGCAGAAATTCGCGGAGAAGACGTTTAAAAGTGCCGAGACGGGCGATCTTGATCTGGGGGCGGTTGACGACAAGAAAAAAGGCGAATACGGCGCGCTTTTCGACTATATTAAGTCATCGCTGGAAGACAGGATCAAGGAAGTCAAGCCTTCCACGCATCTCAAGGATTCTCTGGCCTGCCTGTCGGGCGACGCCTACGATATGAGCGTCTTTATGGAAAAGGTTTTGCGGGCCGGTGGCCAGGAGGTTGCCCCGACCAAGCGCGTGCTGGAGCTGAACATGGATCATCCGCTGCTGGTGAAGATCAAGGATATCTTCGAAAAGGATCGCGAGGCGCAGGTTTTGAAAGACTACGTCGGTCTGCTTTACGACATGGCAGTCATTGCCGAGGGCGGCAAGGTGGAGAATCCTTCCCGTTTCAGCAAGATGATCGGAGATCTGCTGGTTCATTCCCTGGCCGGCCGGAATTCGGCAGAAAGAGAGTAAAAAACCATGCCCTCCGGCAGCCGTCTTCCCCTGCGCTTGGTGGGGATTGCCCTCGTTTTGGTTTTGGCCTGGCTCCTCTGGCGCGGTTTTTCCGATATCCGCGGCTGGCTGGCCCCGCGGCCGGACGCGGAACCGCGCACGGTGGCCGCCCGCGGCGATCTGGCCGACGATGAAAAAGCGACCATCGAACTGTTTGAAAAATCGCGCAATTCAGTCGTCTTCATCACGACCAAATCGCTCGTGCGCGATTTCTGGACGCGCGACGTCTTTGCTGTGCCCCGGGGCACGGGGTCCGGCTTCGTATGGGACGACGCGGGTCACGTCATCACGAACTATCACGTGATCGAAGGGGCAAGCGAGGCGACCGTCAAGCTGAGCGACGGCCGGGACTACAAGGCCGCCCTGGTCGGGGCGAGCCCCGCCCACGACATCGCCGTGCTGCGCATCGGCGTCGGCTTGAAAAGGCCGTCGCCGGTTCCCCTGGGAACGAGCCGTGATCTCAAGGTGGGGCAGAAAGTCTTTGCTATCGGCAATCCGTTCGGTCTGGACTGGACGCTCACCACGGGCATCGTGTCGGCGCTGGACCGGTCTTTGAGCGGCGCCGGCGGCACGATCGAGCATCTGATTCAGACGGACGCGGCCATCAATCCCGGCAATTCGGGCGGACCGCTTCTGGATTCCGCCGGGCGCCTGATCGGCATCAACACGGCCATCTACAGCCCGAGCGGCGCCAGCGCCGGCATCGGCTTTGCCGTGCCGGTCGATACGGTCAACCGCGTCGTGCCGCAGCTCATCCGCAGCGGAAAATACATCCGGCCGGGATTGGGCATCGAAGCGGACGAGGGGCTGAACGAACGCATGAAAGCGGTTCTGGAGATCAAGGGTGTTCTGATTCTGCGGATTTTACCGGGATCGGCGGCTGAGCGCGCCGGCCTCGAGGGCGCCCAGGTGTCCCGCGGCGGAGAAGTCCGTCCGGGAGACATCATTACCGCCGTCAACGGCAGGCCCGTTGATACGGTCGGCAAACTGAACGCTCTCCTCGACGAGCACGCGGTCGGCGCAACCGTGAAGGTAACCGTGCTGAACAAAGGCCGGACGCGGGACGTCGAGGTCACGCTGCAGCCGGGATCCTGACCCGCGAAGCGCGCGGATGAGGCTTGCCCGGCAAAGGCAGCTCCGAAGCGGGGCTTTTGTCTTTCGTGTCATCATTAGCTTGCCTCAAAAACCGGGATACGATATAAACGCCCATCACGTGTTTTGGATGATCCATGAAAAAGAAGGCCGGCGCTCAGCTCAAACTCAAAAAAAACGTTTTGGAACAAAGTCTTTGCACGGGCTGCGGAGCCTGCGTGGGCTTGTGCCCCTACCAGGTGATCCACGCCGACCGGACGGTGCAGCTTTTTGACTGCGACCTGGTCCAGGGAAAATGCCACGCTTTTTGCCCCCGCACGCCCGCGGACTGCGGACGGATGCGCGAAAGCCTGTTTGAGGCGGGCGACTGGACGCCGGAAATCGGACCGGTGAAGGCGTACTGGCTTGCGCGGGCAGCCGACGGCGCCCTGCGCAATCGTGCCCAGCACGGCGGCACGGTGACCGCGCTTTTGCGGCTCGCGATGGCCGAGGGGATGATTGACGCCGCGATCGTTTCCGGTGAAAACGCGGCGCAAGAGCGGGAAGGGCGCGTGATCGGAAACGCGGACGCGCTTGGCGACTACGCGGGCAGCCGGTTTACGGTATCGCCCACCGTCGCCGCGTTCAACCGTCTGCCGGACGCGGACACCCGCCCGCTGGGCGTCGTGGCCACTCCCTGCCAGGCGCTGGCGCTGGCGAAGATGAAGACAGCGCAGATTGACGGATACCGCAAGCCGGAGTCGCTTGCGCTCGTCATCGGCCTTTTCTGCGGCTGGACGCTTGCGCTGGAGCGCTTTCATGAGCTTGTGAAAAAGTACGGTCATTCCTTTCCGGCTCTGACCGGCATGGATATTCCGGCGGGAAAAAATGTTCTGGAGCTGCGCTCGACCGGCGGGGCGACGGATGTGCCGCTGTCCGAGGTGGACGCCTGCGTCCGCACGGCCTGCCGCTTCTGTATCGATTCGACGGCGGAGTTTGCCGACCTTTCCGTGGGCGCAGCCCGCTGGGGCGGGGACAACGCGGACATGCGCGGCTGGAACCAGGTGATCGTGCGCAGCCGGCGGGGACAGGAGCTCTTTTCGCTGGCGCGGGAAAAGGGGATTCTGGAGGTCCGCGAGGCGCCGGAGCAGGCGCTTGCGGATCTCAAAAAGGCGGCGGCGGAAAAAAAGAAAAACGGCCTGGCGCAGATCGTGAAAAAAAGCCGGTCGGTTAAAAATCTGCTGTACTTGAAAAGCGACGATCCGGCGGTAAAAAAATATCTGGGAACGCGCAACAAAACAAAGAACGGGAAGTCATGACCAAGCTCTTAGCACCGGCCAAATCGAAGGTTTTGTTTCTGGGCAACGAGGCGATTGCGCGCGGCGCGCTGGAAGCGGGCGTCGCGGTGGCGAGCGCCTATCCGGGAACGCCGTCTTCCGAAATTATCGAATCGCTGTCGGGAATTGCCGGGGAGAGAAATCTTTACGTGGAGTGGTCGGTGAATGAAAAGGTCGCCGTGGAAGTCGCCGCGGCCGCATCTTTTTCCGGCCTGCGCGCCCTGGTTGCCATGAAGCAAAACGGCGTCAACGTGGCCTCCGATTTTCTTCTGCACCTCACGGCGTCCGGCACGCGCGGCGGCCTGGTGCTGGTGTCGTGCGAGGATCCGGGCGCTCTGTCGAGCGTCAACGAGGGCGAGTCGCGCTATTTCGCGCGCATGCTGGAAATGCCGCTTCTGGAGCCGGCGGATTTTCAGGAGGCCAAGGACCTCACAAAATGGGCGTTCGACCTTTCCGAGACCATCGGCAACGTCGTCATGCTCCGGTCGGTCACGCGCATGTCGCACGCGAGCGGCAACGTCATTTGCGGGAAACTCCCGAATCGCAAGCCCCGGGCGAACTTTGAATATGGCGGACCGGTCATGGATTCGCAAACCGGCCCCATGATCAGCACGCCGGTGGTGGCCAAGCATCTGCTCATCCGCCAAAAGCTGAAAACGGTCGAGGCGCTTTTTGAAAAGAGCCCCTTCAACCGGTATGCCGGCCCGGCCCGGCCCGAGCTACTCATCATCACGAGCAGCGCCTGTTTTCTGTACGCGACGGAAGCCGTCGGCCTCCTGGGGCTGCAAGACCGCGTGGGCATTCTGAAGCTCGCCACGACCTGGCCCTTGCCGCCGCGCCTGGTGACAAAACATCTGCGGACCGCTAAAAAGGTGCTGTTTGTCGAAGAGGTCATGTCGTTTCTCGAGGAAAACGTCAAGGTGCTGGCCGCGGGCCGGCCGGAACAGATGCGCGGAAAAACCTTTTTCGGCAAGTATGACGGAACGCTTCCGGCGGCGGGGGAACTCAATCCCGATATCGTGGCGGGCGCGCTGGAAAAGATTTTCAAGGTACGGCGCAAACGGCTGCCCGCCGCCTATGCCGCGGCCGTGCAAAAGGCCGGAGCGCTGATTCCGCCCCGCGAACAGACGTTTTGCGCGGGCTGCCCGCACCGGGCTTCGTTCTGGAACATCGCCAACGCCATCGCGCTCGACGGCCGCCGCGGATTTGTCTGCGGCGACATCGGCTGCTATTCGATGGCGGCGCTCACCCCGGCCAACGGCTATCACACCATGCCGACGCTGCATTCCATGGGGTCGGGAACGGGGCTGGCGGGGGGCTTCTCCCAGCTTGGCCAGTTCGGCTTCGACAAGCCGATTCTCACGGTCTGCGGCGATTCCACGTTTTACCATGCGGTCATTCCGGCGCTCATCAACGCGCAGCATCACCGGGCGGATATCACGTTCATCGTTCTCGACAACGCGGGAACGGCGATGACCGGCTTCCAGCCGCATCCGGGGCTGGAGGTAAGCGCGCTTGGCGAAACGGTTCCGGCCGTCGAAATTGCCGCGATCTGCAGCGCGATCGGCGCAAAAGTGGCGATTGCCGATCCGTTCGACCTGGAAAACACCGGGAAAATCCTGACGGCCTTTCTCCGCGAAAAGGGTCCGGTCAAGGTGCTGATTCTGCGCCAGGCCTGCGCGCTCAGCCCGCAAAAGAAGGGCAAGAAAACGTTTGAGGTCGAGGTCAGCGAAGACCTGTGCCTGGGCGATGCCTGCGGCTGCAACCGCCTGTGTACGCGGATTTTCCGGTGTCCGGCGCTGACCTGGGACCGGAAAAGGAAAAAGGCGGTCGTGGACCGGGTCGTCTGTGCGGGCTGCGGCGTGTGCGCGGCGATTTGTCCGCAGAAAGCCATCATCAAAAAGCAGGGGACGGCGTAAACCGGCGCATGCCGGAAAATACCGTCGTTTTCCGCGGGAAAAGTTTATGAAAGCCAAAACACCGAAAGTCACTCAAAACCTGATTCTCACCGGCGTGGGCGGCCAGGGCAACGTCATGGCGTCGCGCACGCTGGCGGGCATGCTGGTGGACGCGGGCTACGTGGTCACCATCGGCGAGACGTTCGGCATGTCCCAGCGCGGCGGATCGGTGATGAGCCATCTGCGCATTTCGCCCGACGCGGTGAAAAGTCCGCAGATACCGCAAGGCGGCGCGGACGTCGTCGTGGCCCTGGAGCCGCTCGAAGCCCTGCGGGTTCTCACGGTGTACGGCAATCCCGGCACGAGTCTTCTGGCCAATGCGCGCCCCGTCTATCCCATCGGCGTCATTACGGGCGAGCGCGATTATCCGTCCGACGAGGCTCTCCGGGAGGCGTTTGAGGCCCTCACGCAGCATTACTGGCTGATCGACGCGACGTCGGTCGGCCTGGAACTGGGCAATCCGGTGCTCAGCAACATCGTGATGATCGGCGCTTTGGCGAAAACCGGCCTTTTGCCTTTTGACCGGAAAATGTTTGAAAAAGAAATCCGCAAGACGCTTTCCGCCGACAAGCGTACGCAAAATCTCAGGGCGTTCGACGCAGGCGCGGCGATGATTTAGGGACGTCAAATAAAGGTTGACGTCCGGTTGTTGAACCTTATATTACTGACTCGACAGACATCCGGGAGAAAGATCATGGCCGATATCTATTCCGCAATCAAGATCAGCGAATCCGTTTACTGGGTCGGGGCGATCGACTGGACCATCCGCGATTTCCACGGGTACCGGACGCCCCACGGCAGCACCTATAACGCCTATCTGGTGATGGCGGATAAAATCACGCTCATCGACACGGTCAAAAAGCCGTTCATGGAGGAAATGCTGGCGCGCGTGGCTTCCGTGGTCGATCCCTCGAAGATCGACTATATCGTTTCCAACCATTCCGAACAGGACCACTCCGGCTGCCTGACGCAGGTGATCGCGCGCGTCCGGCCGGAAAAAGTGTTTGCCTCCGCCATGGGAGTTAAGAATCTGGGCGACATTCTCCACGGCGATTATGCGATCCAGCCGGTCAGGGACGGCGAAACGCTTTCGCTCGGCAACATGGATTTGAAGTTTATGGAAACGCGCATGATCCACTGGCCGGATTCCATGTTTTCCTGGCTGGAAAAGGACGGCGTTCTCTTTTCGCAGGACGCTTTCGGCATGCACCTCGCGACATTCGAGCGGTTTGCCGACGAGCTGCCCGCCGACATGCTGGAGTATGAAGCCGCGACCTATTACGCCAACATCGTTTTACCCTATTCGCCGGTGGTTTTGAAAGCCCTGGAAAAAGTGGCGGCAAGCGGCTGGGCGGTCAAAATTCTCGCGCCGGACCACGGGCCGGTGTGGCGCAAAGACCTGGGCTTCATTCTCGATCTTTATAAAAAATGGGCGCTGCAAAAGCCCGTCGCCAAGGCCGTGGTGGTGTACGCGACCATGTGGCATTCCACGGAGCAAATGGCCGAAGCCGTCGCCGAGTCGCTGGCGCGCGAAGGACTCCGGGTGAAGCTGCTGTCCATGAACGACGCGCACCGCAGCGAGGTGCTCTACGAGGTGCTGGAAGCGGGCGCGCTCATCGTGGGTTCGTCGACGCTCAACAACAATATGCTGCCGCAGATGGCGGATGTCATGACCTATCTGAAGGGCCTGAAACCGGCCAACCTGGTCGGCGCGGCCTTCGGATCCTTCGGCTGGAGCGGCGAAGCGGTGAAGGATCTGGAGGCGATGCTCCGCGAGATGAAGGTGGAGATCGTTTCCGAGCCCGTTTCCGTGAAACACGTTCCGTCGCGGGAGGTTCTGGAAAAATGCGCCCTTCTGGGCAGGACCGTCGCAGCCGAAGTGAAGAAAAGAATTTCCGTTTAAATCCCATTCCGAAGGAGGCAAAGAATGAAAAAGTATGTTTGCAGTGTGTGCGGCTACGTTTATGATCCGGACAAGGGCGACGATGAGGCCGGCATCCCTGGCGGAACGCCGTTTGAAAAGCTGCCCGCCGACTGGACGTGCCCGGTCTGCGGAGCGGATAAAAGCGAGTTTACTCCCGAATAGAGGATAAGCCATGGACGACAAAATTCGTAATGCTCTTCAGCAGGCTTACTTGGGCGAAGCCAAAGCGGTGCTGCGTCTGAAAATGTACGCCGACCGGGCGGAACAGGAAGGCTACAAGCAGATCGCGCGTCTTTTCCGCGTGATCGCCTTTTCTGAGGAAATCCACGGCATGCGCGCGCTGCGCGTTCTGCGGGAGATCAAATCGACGGAAGAAAATCTGGCGGCGAGTTTTGAGTCGGAAAAGACGGTGGCGGAGATCGCCTACGATCAATTCGTGAAGATGGCCGAACAGGCGGGAGACAAGGCGGCGCTTTTGCACTTCAGCCAGAGCCGCGACGTGGAAGAAACACACGCCAAACTGTACAAACAGGCGATGAATCACTTCATGGAGGAACGGGAAACGGTTTACCACGTCTGCAAGGTGTGCGGTTATGTGGCCGACGGTGTGCTGCCCGATGAATGCCCCGTGTGCGCCGCTCCCAGGGAACAGTTCACGACGTTTGATTCGTAAGGACTTCCGGAGTCTCTGGCCCGGAAAGGCGGTCGCGAGAGCATGCTCAAAAAAGCCCTGCGCATAATGGCGGTCGCGGCGGCGCTGGCGCTGGCGCCTGCCGCGGGCGTTGCCGCGGAAAAACCGCTGTGGGAAGTCGGCGTCGGCGCAGGTTTCCTGATGATGCCGGACTACCGGGGATCGGACAAGACGAGGCCCTACCTGCTTCCTTTTCCGTATGCCGTTTACCGGGGGGGCATTTTCCGTCTGGAAGACAAGCGGATGACGGCGCGCATTTTCGCCACCGACCGGGTGACGCTGGACGCGAGCGGATACGGCGCGGTTCCCGTACGCAGCGACGACAACGACGCGCGCCGGGGCATGGAGGATCTGGATCCGACGTTCGAGTTCGGGCCGGCGCTGCGCGTGAAGATCGTGCATGTGCCCGAACAGAAGTTACGGCTTACCGCGTCGCTGCCGGTGCGCGCCGTTTTCTCCACGGATTTCCGCTCCGTGCGGTATGAAGGATTCGTGGTGAGTCCCCGTCTCAATTTTGAAAAAGGCGACGTCATTCCCGGTACGGGCCTGTACCTGGGAATATCGACGGGGCCGATGTTTGCCGACTGCGGCTATCACAAGTATTTTTACGACGTGGAGCCGTATTACGCATTCGCCGGACGGCCGGCCTACAGCGCGGGCGGCGGTTACAGCGGGTCGGCGCTGACCGTGGGCCTGGGGAAAAACTATAAACAGTTTCATTTTCATGCGTTCGTCAGCGCCGATTTCCTGCGGGGCGCCGTTTTTGAGGAAAGCCCGCTTGTGAAAACGAAAACCTCCTGGATGAGCGGACTGAGCGTCACCTGGGTTTTCCTGACGTCGAAAAAGACGGTCGCGGACGAAAGCATCTATTAAAGATTTATGCCGCTTGCCCGACAAGGATACGTCATGCTCATTATTCTGACACGCTGGCTCATTATCACCGTGGCGATTCTGGTGGCTTCCGCCATCCTGCCCGGCATCCACGTGGAATCGCTTCTCACGGCGATTGTCGCCGCCGCCATTCTGGGAGTGATCAACACGTTTCTGCGCCCCGTACTCCTGATTCTGACCCTGCCTTTGACGATTCTCACGCTGGGTGTCTTCGCCTTCATCCTCAACGCGCTCATGCTCCTGCTGGTGGCGTATTTCGTGCCCGGATTTGAAATCGAAGGCTTTTTGTGGGCGTTTCTGGGATCGCTCATCATCAGCATCGTGAACTGGATCGTCAACCGGTTCATCAACCGGCCGGACCCGGGCAGGCCGCAAAAGCCGGATGTTGTCGATCTGGAGCGGGGGGACGACGGGAAATGGCGGTAGACGCGACGCTCAATCTCACGCCCGCGATGAAGCAGTACGTCGCCATCAAGGAAAAGTATCCCGACTGTATCCTGCTGTACCGGATGGGCGACTTTTATGAGATGTTTTTCGAAGACGCGCTTTTGGCCGCTCCCATTCTGGAAATCACGCTCACGTCCCGCAACAAGTCCAAGGAAGACGCGGTTCCCCTGTGCGGTTTTCCCTATCATGCCGCTTCCGCCTACATCGCCAAACTCGTGGAGAAAGGCTTCAAGGTGGCCGTGTGCGAACAGGTGGAGGATCCGAAAAGCGCCAAGGGCATCGTGAAGCGCGGCGTGATCCGCGTGATCACCCCCGGCCTGGTCCTCGACGAAGAAAATCTCAAAGCCGGCGAAAACAATTACCTGGCCTGCCTGGCCGCCAGCCGGGAGGCATTCGGCCTGGCTTTTCTGGATCTGTCCACCGGCGAATTTCAGGCGGGCGAATTTGCCGGTCGCGACGCGCTTCTGGCCGCCGCGGGCGGCCTCGCGTTTCGGGAGCTGCTGATTGCCGGACCTTTTCCCGATCCCGTGCTGGTGAAGCTCTTCGAGGCGCAGATGCCGGCCGGTTGCGTCAATCTCCTGGACCGGACGGCCTTCAACCCGGACCGGGCCGATGAAATTCTGGAAGGGGAGCTTTCCGCCGATGTGCTTGCCCGGTCGGGGCTGCAGGGCCGCCAGGCCGCCAAAACGGCCGCCGCCGCGATTTTGAACTATGTGAGCGCCACGCAGATGACCCGCGCCGGCCATATTTCCGAGATCCGGGAATACGCGCCCCAGCGCTATCTGGTGCTGGATGAAACGGCCCGGCGGAATCTGGAAATCTTCGCGGCGCTGCAGGATGGAGGCCGCGCCGGAACACTGTTTGCCCTCATCAACGAAACGCTGACGCCGATGGGCGCCAGACGCCTGCGCTGGTGGATGGGCTACCCGCTCATCGCGCCGGAGCAAATCCGCGCGCGTCTGGCGGCGGTGGCCGAAATCAAGGACAACCACCCTCTGCGATCCGATTTGCGAAAGACCCTCGCCGGCATTTACGATCTGGAGCGGCTGGCCGGCCGCGTCGCGCTCGCCGTCGCTACGCCGCGCGATCTGGTGGCGCTCAAGGTCTCGCTGGCCGTTTTGCCCCGTCTGCAGGAAAAGCTCGCGGATTTTACCGCGCCGGCGCTGGCGGCCATCCGCCGGGAAATCCGCGATTGCGGGCCGCTTGTCGATCTCCTCGCCCGCGCGATCGTTTCCGATCCGCCGCCCCGTGCGCAGGACGGCGGATTCATCGGGGCCGGCTTCGACGAGGAACTCGACCGCCTGCGCTCGATCAGCCGCGACGGCAAAAAGTGGATCGCATCGCTCGAGGCCCGGGAAAGACAGGCCACCGGCATCGCCTCGCTTAAAATCGGCTTCAACAGCGTTTTCGGCTACTACATCGAAGTGACGAAGGCCAACGCGGCGCTGGTGCCGGATTCCTACGTGCGCAAGCAGACGCTGGTCAACGCCGAGCGCTACATCAACCAGGAGCTCAAGGAGTTCGAGCAGACGGTTTTGACCGCCGAGGAAAAAATCCGCGACCGGGAAAACGAGCTCTTCAGCCGTCTGCGCGACGATTTGCTGCCGCGTCTGCCGGACATCCAGTACAACGCGTTTCGCGTGGCCAAGCTCGACGCGCTGTGCGCGCTTGCGGAGGTGGCCGAAAAGCACGCCTTTATCTGCCCGGAGATCGACGAGGAAGACGTTCTCGACATTCGCGACGGGCGCCACCCGGTCGTGGAGGCGGCCCTGAAAAGGGAGGGCTTCGTTCCCAACGACGCTCTGCTCGACTTGCAGCAAAACCGCCTTCTGGTGATTACCGGGCCCAACATGGCCGGCAAATCCACCTATATCCGCCAGGTCGCTTTAATCGTACTTCTGGCGCAGATGGGCAGCTTTGTTCCGGCGTCTTGCGCCCGGATCGGCGTGGTGGACAAGATCTTCACGCGCATCGGCGCGTCGGACAGCCTGATGAAAGGGCAGAGCACGTTCATGGTGGAGATGATGGAAACCGCCCGGATCCTCACGGAAGCCACGGACCGGAGCCTGGTTATCCTCGACGAAGTGGGCCGGGGCACCTCGACCTTTGACGGAGTCAGTATTGCCTGGGCGGTGGCCGAGTACCTGCACGATTTGGGCGGGCGGGGCGTCCGTACGCTGTTTGCCACGCATTATCATCAGCTCACGGATCTGGCCGCCTCGAAGGACGGCGTCAAAAACTACAACATCGCCGTGAAGGAGTGGGGCGAGAAAATCATTTTTCTGCGCAAGATCATGGAAGGCGGAACCAGCCGCAGCTACGGCATTGAAGTGGCCAGGCTGGCCGGCGTTCCCGGGGATGTCATCGTCCGCGCCAGGGAAATTCTGCGCAATCTGGAAAAGGGGGAGTTTGACGAAATCGGCATGCCGCGCATCGCGCGCGGCCAGAACGTTCCCCGGCGGGGCCAGGGGCAGTTGAGTCTGTTTGTCGAAAGCGAGGACGAGATTCTCGGCGAGCTGCGACGGATCGATATTTCCACACTCACGCCCCTGGAGGCGCTTAACAAACTCAGCGAACTCAAGAACAAGCTTACCTGAAACCGGCGGGCTCTTTGAGGCAGGAAAGCCGCGCGTGCCGGAAATCGCAAAATCCCTCCAAAACTCTGGACAGGCCGTCCTGGAGAAGCGGCGTCATGCCGCCGGCCAGCGCCGTCTGGTACATTGCGTCGGGGGATTCTTTGCGGCGGATCATGCGCTTGATCTGCGGCGTGAAGATGAAGATTTCGGAAACGCAGGTCCGGCCCTTGTAGCCGGTTTGGCCGCATGCGTCGCAGCCCCGCGGGCGAAAGAGGGTGAAGCGGTCGGTATAGGGAATGTCCAGGCTTGCAAAGGACTCCGGGCCGAACGTCTGCGCCAGATCGTCGTATTCTTCCCGGCCGGGATGGTATTTTTCCCGGCAGTGCGGACAGAGGATTTTAAGCAGGCGCTGTTCTACGATCGCCAGCATGGCGTCAGCAAACAAAAGATTGTCGAGGCCCATGTCCGGTAAGCGCGCGAGCGTTTCGGCAATGCTTTCCGTCCGCAGCGAACTCAAGACCAGCCGGCCGCGGACGGAGGCTTCCATGCAGAGTCCTGCCGTTTCGCGATCCGGGATGCGCCCGAGCATCACGACATCCGGATCCGCGTTTAAAATCGAGCGCAGCACCGACGGATAATCCAGGCCTTTTTGCGGATCGACGACCACCTGGCGCAAACCGTCCTGGGGAATTTCAATCGCTTCTTCCGCCGTCCATATTTTTTTGTCCGGCGAATTGATGTGCGCCAGGCACGCGTGCAGCGTGGTGGTGACGCCGCCGCCGGCCGGAGCCGCTACGAAAACGACGCCCCGCGGCTGCCTCAGGATATTGGAAAGGTCGTCATAGTTTTCTTCCGACAGACCCAGCAGTTCCAGAGAGAGAAAACTGCTCCGCGCGGACAGATGGAGAACGCTGTCTTCCAGACCGGTCCGCGTGGGAATCACCGCGACACGCAGAGAGATTTCATCGCCCGAGGGTCGCGTGCAGACAGCCTTGCCGTTTTGGATTGCCGTCCTGGTCTGGCCGTCGAGGCCGGCCATTTTTTTGATTGCCGGGAGGATTTTTTCGTAGTCGCCAGGGGGCAGGGGGGCATGCATGAGGCACTCGCCGTCAATCCGGAAGCGTACGGCTGTCCGGCGGGCGCCGGCATCCGGTTCGAAATGAATGGCGGAGGCCCGGCGGGCGACGGCTTCGTCAAGCAGTTCGGCAAGCGGCGGATAAACGGCATCCGCAGATGGAATGGCCGCGGCGGGCGGCGGCGGGGCAGACGCGGCCTTCGCCCCCTCTCGGGCAACCGGAGGCTGCGGGTCTGCGGTTGCCGGCGCGGCGGCGGCCGGCGCAGTTTTCGTCCCATCGGGTGCATCCGTTTTCTGTTGGGGAGGAACCGGGTGGCTCTCATTTACGGACGCTTCTTCACCGCGCACGGGTCCCTTCGTTTCCGCTTGCGCAGGAGGAATGGTTTTCCGGAGAGGTTCTTTCGGGGCGGGGCCGCTCAACGTTGAAATCGGCTGCGCCTTTTTTTCGGCAACAGGCCTGGCAGGTGCGGCGGCGGGTCCTGTCGCCGTCCGGCGGTGGGTTTTTTCTTCGAGCTCGGCATAGGACCGCTCAATCAGCCGCAGAATGTCGGCCGGCAGGCCGACTTCGTATTGGATCAAATGGGTTTCCATGGCTTCCTCGACTTCCCGCCGCAAGGCCGTGTTTGACGGATCGGCCGCAAGGACGTGGATCCTCCCCCGCAGAACTTTCAGCGGGATCCACAGACCGACCGCCAGCGCGGCCCGGTCGATGCCGGTCAGAAGGCCGTGCACAACGGACAGATCGTCGCTGTAAGGCGTGAACGGACAGCCGTAGTGATCCGCGAGCGCCGCCCCGATGTCCTTTTTGGCGATCCGGTACTTTTCCAGAAGAACCGTCGCGGGATCCGTCCTGGCTTCATAAGCCTCCTTGAGCGCCTGGTCCAGTTGGGCCTGTGTGACGATGCCGTCCTGGATCAGCTTTCTGAATTTTTCGGCTGCCTTATGGCCGATTTTGCCGAATTCCAGCTGCATGAAGAAAGCCCGGGCGAGGCAGACTTCGATTTCATCGAGAAAAATCTGATCGTATTCATCAATAATATCGCCGCCTTTTTTGTTGCGAATTTCCATCACGCCCAGCACAACGCCGTCATGAATAATGGGCGTGGCCAGAATCTGGCCGGTGGCCACGCCGGTGGCTTCGTCGAGGGAGTCGTCAAAGGAAAGCGTGTCGGAAATTCTCCGGATTTCCCGCTGGTTATAGGCGTCGGCGATGTGCAGCATTTTTTTCTTCAAGGCGGCGTAGCCGGCAAAGGTGGTGTAATCCAGAGGAAGGCGGACTTCCCGGGCCTTGCCGCCGTCGTCTTCGAGTGTGAAGAGCTCCTTTTTTCCCCTGTCGATCAGATAAATGGTCAGAAGGCGGATGCGGAAGAGTTTGCGGATATCTTCCCGGATGTCGAGGAGGATTTCGCCCGGCGTCCCGGCGGACCGGATCCGGCCGGTAATGCGCTGCATGGTCTTATGGAACTCAAGGTTCCGGAGAAGCTCCTCCACCTGAGGGGCTTCCGAAATTGCGTCTTTTCTGTTGTAAGGGCCGATTTTGGACATGTGTCACTATCAAAGGTCTGGTGTTATAGGCGCTCAAGGTGCAGCGCCGAAAAAATATTGTCGGCAAAAACGTTGATATCCAGCGGCTTTTCCAGATAACCGGAGAGCCCCAGCGTTTTCACGATGCTTTCAATTTTAGGCGTTCCATACGCGGTCATCAGGATAACGGGTATGCGGGGGAAGTTTCTCTTGACGTAGGTGAGCAGCTCAAATCCGTCCATTTTGGGCATGCTCAGGTCGGTAATCACCAGATCGATCGAGGATTTGGCTTTCAGCAGTTTTACGGCATCCATTCCGTTGGTGGCCGTGAGCAGCGTAAAGTAGTTTCTATAAACGCTGAGCCCGTCGTCGATGCTTAAAAGCAGGGGTTCTTCATCATCGACGATCAAAACTTCGCGGACCCGGGCCTTTGGGCCCGGAGATTTGACTCCGCCGTTTCTCTGGAGCGGATGTTCTTCTTGCATGAGCCCGGCTGTTTTGATCATTTCCGTTTCCCCTCCATGAGGACCGCTGAGTTTCAGTAACGGTTCCATCTCCCGAAGCAAAGGCTGTGCCGCCGCCGGGCAATCGGTACAAAATCAGTAATACCGTATGGATAACGAAATAAACTTTGCCTTGGAGCGCTTCAGAACCCAGGCTGACTGATTCATTTTGAATCGGCTTGTCAGACTGATCGGCTCTGGATCTGATAGGATTTCACTTTTCTTTTCAGTGTCGAAAGAGAGATGCCCAGCGCTTTGGCCGACTGGGAAAAATTGCCGGAAAACTTCCGCAGCGCCTGGTCGATGCATCTCTTTTCCACGATGTTCAGGGGGATGATCTCACCGTTATCCGGGGCCGCTGCGCAGGCCGCGGCAGCGGGCGCCGGACCGTTTCGCAAAAGCAGCGACGGCTTCAGCGGCTGGTGGCGCTGAATGATCAGGGAACGCTCGATGACGTTTTTCAGCTCGCGTACGTTGCCCGGCCAGGTGTATTCCGTCAATTTTGCCACTTCGGCCTCGGAAAGGCGCAACTCGGGATTTCTTGACATCTTGCGGATAAAATATTCGCACAGTTTGGGAATGTCTTCCCTGCGTTCGCGCAGCGGCGGAATGTGCAGGCGGATCACGCTCAGGCGGTAGTAAAGGTCGCTGCGGAACGTTTTGTTTCTGACGGCCTCTTCCAAGTCGTTGTTGGCGGCGGCGATGATGCGCACATTAACGGGTTTGACGGTTTCGCTGCCGATGCGCCGGATCTTCTTTTCCTCCAGGACGCCCAGGAGCTTCGATTGCAGGTGAAAGGGCATGGAGCCGATTTCGTCGAGCACCAGCGTTCCGCCCTCGGCCAGTTCAAAAATCCCTTTGCGGGAGGCATGCGAGCCGGTGAAGGCGCCTTTTTCCGAGCCGAACAGTTCGGCTTCAATGAGGGTTTCCGGAAAAGCCGCGCAGTTGGCGATCAGGAAGAGCTTGGCCGGCAGCGCGCTCTTGAGATGAATGGCGCGGGCCACCACGTTTTTACCTGTGCCGGTTTCGCCGGTGATCAGAACCGGCGCGTCGGTCTCCGCCGCCAGATCGATCATCCGGATAATATCATCGAAAATGCCGTGGCCGGCGACCAGTTCGAATTCCTCCGTGTCCCGACTATTCTGGTAGTTCTGGAGCTGTTCGGCTTTTTCCAGATCCTGCGTGCGCAGCGCCTGTTTGACGGTCAATTCCAGCTCCGCCATCTCGAAGGGCTTGGACAGATAATCGTGGGCGCCCACTTTGAGGGCTTCGATGGCGTTGGCGAAGCTCGGATAGGCCGTTACGAAGATGATCTTGGTCTGTTCGTTTTGCTTCAGGATGGAGGGGCAAAGCGATATGCCCTCCGCGTCCGGCAGTTTCTGGTCGAGGATGACCACGTCGACTTTGGTTTCCGTGCAGATCTGCAGACCGTCCCTGCCCGTATTGGCGGTCAGAACGTCCGTTATTTCATTGCTGAGCAGATCGCTTACGGACTCGCAGAAAATATCGTTGTCGTCGATAATCAGAATCGTCTTCTTATGTCTGAGCATGGTCCCTGAGACCTTCCTGGAGGAGGACGGTTACTCTTGTTCCCTTTCCTTTGGCGCTTTTGACGTCCATATTTCCCTTCATCTGGGTGACCATTTTCAACGTGATCATCAATCCCAGCCCCGTGCCGCGTGTTTTCGTCGTGAAAAAAGGTTTGAAAAGATTGCTCTGCGTCTCTTCGGACATGCCGCAGCCGTTGTCTTCCACGACCAGGGCCACGAGGCCGTCCTGCCTTGAGGCCCGGATGGTGATGCTTCCCGCGTTCCGCTCCGCCAGCGCGTCGGAAGCATTGGTGATCAGGTTCATCATGACCTGGTGCAAAAGCCGGGGATCCGCGGCCACCGTTGCGACGTTGGGATCGACGGCCTTGACGATTTTAATGCCGGCCTGGCGCAGGTCGTTGCTGACCAGCGCGATGAAACGGGTCAGAAAATCGTCGATGGTCACGTTTTTAATCTCGGGATGTTCGAAAATGCTGAAGCTTTTGAGCGCCTGGAGCAGAAATTCCACCCGGGATATTTCGGTCATGGCGCGGTCCACGTACTTTTCAACGGATGCCGGCGAGTAGTCGCCGAGGTTGCGCTTCAGGACGCTCAGCGTCATCTTGATGGAATTGATGGGATTTCCCAGCTCATGCCGGATGCCGGAAAAAACGTAGCTGATGTTGTCCATGGAGTTGACTGCTTCCGCGATGGATTCCAGGCGGATTCTTTCGGTAATGTCCCGGATGATGATCCAAATATAGCCGTCGGGCGCCCGGTAAGGCGTATAGCCCAGCAGACGGTTTTTAAAGCGCAGGGTGTAGTTCTTTCCGAAAATTTCGTCTTCGGGCCGGCTGCCGTAATCCGCCAGGAGCAACGAAAGGATGTTGTGGTATTCCAGCAAGGCCTGGTTATTCTGGAAGATTTCCGACGCAACCCGGTTTTTGAAGATCAGTTCGCTGCTTTTTGTGCCGAGAATGACAATGCCCAGATCGATGGTTTCCATGATGCTGGCGCAAAGCGCATAATCCAGGTGTTTGTCTTCGGAGCGTGTTGCAACATTGTAGGCGGCCGTATCCTGCATAGCGTCAATAAAGTCTTTGCAAATGTAATAATTAAGAGATATTAAATCATCCCAGTGTTGCGCCGTGGGCCTGGAGTGATTTCGGATTCTGATATAAATAATTACCTGTATTGTCAAGGATATTTTGGTGCCAAGCCGGACAAAAATCTTAATGATTCTGGCAGTTGTTTTCGTCATTTTTGCTGCGGCAGTCCTCTGCGCGCCGCGTTTTCTCGCCTATTCCACGACCTGCGCCAAAGCGGATGCCGTCGTCGTTTTGCTGGGTCCCGATTTCAACGCCCGCCACCGCCACGCCCGGAATCTGGTTTACGACGGGATGGCGGACTATCTCATCATTCCCGCCTATAAAAAAACCTACCATATCGCCGGAGGCAAAATTGCGCTCCTTTCCGCCGGCAGGCAGGAAAATCCGCCGAACGACAACCGTTTGCTCTACCGGTACTTCGAGGATACGCATCTTGAGCTTCTGGAAGCCAAAAGGGTTATGGCGTCAAGCGGGCAAAAATCAGCGATATTCGTAAGTTCTCCCTACCATATGCGCCGGATTCAGTTAATGGTAGCCCGTGAGTTCGACGGGCCCTATTCATCGTGTTTTTCACCGACACCCTTTGAGGAGGCTCCGGTCGTCGCCTGGGAGCTGAAGGCTTCCGACTGGAAAAAAGTGTGGAGGGAGTATACCAAGATTCTGTGGTTCATGGTTTACCACCCTTTAACGAAATAGTTTTTTTTGCTTGGTTTTTGAGATTTCCCGCGCCGTTCCGGTCTGGTGTTTTTCCACCGCGATTAAAAAATAAAGTCTTAAATTCCCTCAAGTATTCCAGGTTCTGTGACGATAGAACTTCCAGCACCGTCACATATCCGCTTTTGGGTCCGTCAGGGCCGGTTGTAAAAAAACCACTGTTGATCCGGCAGGGGGGATGCTTTTTAAAAGATGAGCCGCACGGCGGCAATTTTTTATAATCTTTGACAGGGAGGCGAAGCAAGATGACCCATTTTTTCAACAATCTGAAGCTCGGCAAAAAAATTCTTCTGGCGCCGGTGGTAGTCCTTTTCTTCCTTTTTATTCTGGGGGCGGGGACATTGTTCAGCCTTCTGGCCCAGCAATCGGCGCTGGACGACATCTTTAACAACCGCTTCAAGGGTTACCAGGCCAGCGCCCGGCTGCTCAACGACCTTTCCAACGTTCAGGGCGGCATCTCCCGGGTGATCAACTGGGTGGCGACCGGCCACGACATGACGGATGTCGATCAGTTGATCAAAAAGCAGCTGGCCACGATGGACGCCGACGTTCAACTGACCCGGCAGATGCTGAAAAAAGAAGATCTGGGCCCGGTGCAAAAGAAACTCTACCAGGAAGCCCTGACCAAACTTTTAGAATACCAAAGGGCGGCTTCCAAGGTCCTGGAGCTGGCGCCGAGCGGCGCGGGGGCCGTGTATGTGACGGTCGCCGACCAGAAATACGACGCCCTCAACAGGATCGTTTCCAGTCTCCACGAGCGGGAAAACAAAATGAGCAACGAAAATTACGCCGGGGCCATCCGGAACTTTAACGTCACCATCACTCTGTTTGTTGTCGTCTTTATTCTGGCGTTCATCGTGTCGATCCTGGTCAGCATGGGAGTTACCCGCATGATTCTCAAACCGATCCGGGAAACGATCGGCGTCATGAAGCAGTTGGCCCAAGGGGATCTGACCCGGAATATCGATCTGGCCTCCAATGATGAAATCGGCGAACTGGTCGCCTCCGTCAACACGATGCGCCGGAAAATGGGCAATGCCGTGGGGCATGCGCTGGAAATCGCCACGACGCTTTCCGATTCCTCCTCCGAGGAAGTGGCCGCAATTGAAGAAACCTCGGCCTCCCTGGATGAAATCGCCTCGATGACCCGCCAGAACGCGGACAATACCGGCGAAGCCAACCAGCTGATGGTTTCGGCCAAGGCGGCGATCCGGAAAGCCGGAGAGTCGATGAACGAGCTCACCAGGTCGATGAAAGAGATAACGCAGGCCAGCCAGCAGGCGCAGAAGGTCGTCAAAAGCATTGATGAAATCGCGTTTCAGACGAATCTTCTCGCGCTCAACGCCTCCGTGGAAGCCGCCCGGGCGGGTGAAGCGGGCGCCGGTTTTGCGGTGGTGGCCGACGAGGTCCGCAATCTGGCCCTGCGCGCGACGGAATCCGCCCGCGGATCGTCCGGCTTTATCGAGGACATCGTCCACAAGGTCCGCCGGGGCGAAGACCTGGTCAACATGACCAACAGCGTCTTCAGCGATGTGGCGGCAAGTTCGGACAAGGTGGTTTCTCTGATGGGCGAAATATCGGCCGCTTCTCAGGAGCAATCCCAGGGGATTGCGCAGGTGAACAGCGCGATTGCGGAAATCAATGCGACGACGCAGCAAAACGCCGCCAACGCGGAAAACCTCTCGGCGGTGATGTCGATATTCCGGGCGAACATTGAAGACGATGAGGGCGAGCCCGCCGCCGCGGCGGCAAAGGCGGTTTCCAAACGCCGGCAGCCGGCGCTGGTCGGCTATTCCCGGGAAAGGGCAGCCGCAGGCGTCTGAGCCGGCCGGGATTTCTTGGCCTCGCGCTTTTCTCAGGCGGGGCTCAGTTGTCCGGTTTCAGATAAGGCAGAGCCAGCTGCACTTTTCGCAGCGCCTGCTTTTCGATCTGGCGGGCGCGTTCTCTGGTGATGTTGTACTTGTCGCCGATTTCCTGGAGCGTCATCGGATTGTCCGCCATGACGCGGTTGCGGATGATGTAGCTTTCCCGTTCGTTGAGCTTGGCCAGCGCGCCGGCGATGTCGCGCTTCACCAGACTGCGCTCCTCGTGCTTGATGAGCGACGTTTCCTGATCGTCTCCGTCATGCGTCAGAAAATCGAGATGGGACGTGTCGCCTTCGTCGCTGATGAATTCGTTGAGCGACAGGTCGCGCGTTCCCAGGCGCAGGTCCATTTCGGCGACCTCCGAGCCTTTGACGCCCAGCGAGTCGGCGATTTCGCTGAATTCGGGATTCTTTTTCGACAGGGTTTCCAGCTGCTTCTTGGCCTGGCTGAGTTTGAAGAAAAGCTTGCGCTGCGCCTGTGTCGTGCCGATTTTCACGATGCTCCAGGACTTGATGACGTAATTCTGAATATAGGCGCGGATCCACCAGACGGCGTAGGAAATCAGCCGGTACCCCTTGTAGGGATCGAACTTCTTCACGGCGTGAATAAGCCCGATGTTGCCTTCCTGGATCAGATCGGCCAGTTTGAAGCCGTAATTGCGGTATTCATGGGCGATCTTGACCACGAACCTTAAATTGGAAACGATCAGCTTTTCCGCCGCCTCCATATCGTTGTACTTCTTCAGGCGCACCGCCAGCTTGAATTCTTCCTCGGCGGTTAAAAGCGGAAAACGGTTGATTTCGGTGATGTACAGGTCGAGAGTGCCGGTAACGACGGGTAACTTCAACGCTTCAGGCCCTCCTTGAGTAAATGTCGCATGACTGCTTTTTAGCGGAGAGTGCATTCCGGGTCAAGGAAATAATTGCCCGCGGTCTGTGTCTTGACAGGTCAGCGGGCAGTGTTTATTCTAGGGACAAACAGTCTAAGGATTTGAAATGAAATCCATAAACAAGACGATGATCGAATCGGCCGTGAAGCTCGCGGGAGAGGTCAAAGCGGGCATCGTGCTGGTGTGCGTGGATGTGCGCAGCGAGCTTGTGGAGCTTGCCGACGTGGTGAAAGGGGCGGTCCGTTTCGTGCTGGTTCTGGGCGAGGAAGAAGAGGTGCCGGAGAAGCTTTCTCCGCTTGTCCGGAAGCTGGACATTCCCAGCGTGAATTTAACCCGCCTGGGAAAGATCAAAATCGCCATCGCCAAGGGAATCGTATCCGGACTGTTTAAAAAGGGCGATAAGATCGTCTGCCTGTCCGGCGTGCCGAAGTTCGGATACGCCGACAGCATTTTCTTCATCGACGTCGGCCGCGAGTTCGAAATCCTGACATCCGACGAGATCAGCGATGTTGTGGAGGCCGTCCAGCCGGAGGTTTTCAACTCTGTGTTGAACATCGCCTGCGAACTGGCGGCCCAGGGGCGCGAAAGCCGGAAGGTCGGCACCATTTTTGTACTGGGCGACGACGAGAAGGTCATGCAGCTGTCCCGGCAGATGATCATCAATCCGTTCAAGGGATACTCCGAGGAGCAGCGCAATATTCTGAACCCGGAGCTCGAGGAGACGATCAAGGAGCTCTCCGCCATCGACGGCGCGTTCGTGATCAAGTCCGACGGCGTCATAGTCACGGCAGGCCGCCATCTGAGCGCGGCGCTGGAAAGCAAGGATTTCCCACCCGGCCTGGGGAGCCGCCACATTGCGGCGGCCGGCATCACCAACGTGACCAAGGCGGTGGCGATGGTCATTTCCCAGTCTTCGGGAAACGTCAGCGTCTTCAAAAACGGAAAGCTCTTTGTGACGATTGAAAAACCTGTGGAATAGAAAGAGGGAGACTATGAGATTTGATAAATTTACATTGAAAGTACAGGAAGCGCTTCAGGACGCGCAGACGCTGGCCACGACTCTGGGACACCAGTCCATCGAGCCGGAGCATCTGCTCGCGTGTTTTTTGCAGCAGCCCGATTCCATCGCCTCTGCAATCCTGACGAAACTGGGCGCATCCCCGCAAAAAATAGAGCAGGAACTGACGGCCCATTTGAAGAAACAGCCCAGCGTCGGCGGTTCCGGCGCGGGCCAGGTGTATCTGGGCGGCCGGCTCAACCGGCTGTTGGACAAGGCCATGACGGAAGCGGCGCAGCTCAAGGACGAGTACGTCAGCGCCGAACACGTGCTGGTCGCGATGTCCGAGGAGAAGGAAGGGCAGGCGGGTAAAACGCTGCGCCAGAACGGCGTCACGCGGGACGCGATTTTCAAGGTGCTGGTCGATATCCGCGGCAATCAGCGCGTGACCGATCCGAATCCGGAAGGCAAATACCAGGCCCTGGAACGCTATGCCCGGGACTTCAACGAACTGGCCCGCAAGGGCTCTTTCGATCCGGTCATCGGCCGCGACGAGGAAATCCGCCGTGTCATGCAGGTGCTTTCCCGGCGCACCAAGAACAATCCGGTGCTCATCGGCGAACCGGGCGTCGGCAAGACGGCCATCGTGGAAGGTCTTGCCCAGCGGATCGTCAACGGCGACGTGCCGGAAAATCTGAAAAGCAAGCGGGTCATCGGCCTCGATATCGGCGCGCTCATCGCAGGCGCGAAATACCGCGGCGAATTTGAAGAGCGCCTCAAGGCGGTCCTGAAGGAAGTCACGAGCGCCGAAGGNNGAAATCATCCTCTTCATCGACGAGATTCACACGATGGTGGGAGCGGGCGCGTCGGAAGGGTCGATGGACGCGTCCAACATGCTCAAACCGGCGCTGGCGCGCGGCGAACTGCGCTGCGTGGGCGCGACCACGCTCAACGAGTACCGCAAGTACATCGAGAAGGACGCGGCGCTTGAGCGGCGCTTCCAGCCGGTGCTGGTCAAGGAGCCGACGGTGGAGGACACCATCGCCATTTTGCGCGGCCTCAAGGAGCGCTACGAAGTGCACCACGGCGTGCGGATCAAGGATTCGGCGATCGTCGCGGCGGCGACGCTGTCGCACCGCTATATTACCGACCGGTTCCTGCCGGACAAGGCGGTGGATTTGATCGACGAGTCGGCATCGCGCCTCCGGATCGAGCTGGATTCGATGCCGTGCGAGATCGATGCGATCGACCGCAAGATCATCCAGCTGGAGATCGAGAAGCAGTCGCTGAAAAAGGATACGGACAAGGCGGCGACGGAGCGGCGCGAAAAAATCGAAAAGGAACTGGCCGACCTTCAAAGCCAGATGGACCAGATGAAGCTGCACTGGTCGTCGGAAAAGGACATCATTAAAAAGATCCAGCAGATCAAAAGCCAGATGGAATCGCTCAAGAACGAGGAGGCCAGCGCCCAGCGCGAAGGCAATCTGGCGCGCGCAGCGGAAATCCGCTACGGCAAGCTCGTCGAACTGGACCGGCAGCTGAAGGAGGACCAGGTTAAACTCGAGGATGTCCAGAAGAACAACCAGATGCTCAAGGAAGAAGTCGATGCCGAGGACGTGGCGGAAGTGGTCGCCAACTGGACGGGCATCCCGCTGGCGCGCATGATGGAAAGCGATGTCCAGAAGCTCCTCCACATGGACGAGCGCCTCAAGATGCGCGTCATCGGTCAGGACGACGGCATTCAGGCCGTTTCGGACGCGCTCAGGCGCGCGCGCTCCGGCCTGCAGGATCCGAACCGTCCCATCGGATCGTTCATCTTCCTGGGGCCGACCGGTGTGGGCAAGACGGAACTGGCGCGGGCTCTGGCGGAGTTCATGTTCGACAACGAGCAGGCCATGATCCGCATCGACATGTCAGAGTACATGGAAAAGCACGCGGTGGCGCGCCTCATCGGGGCTCCGCCCGGCTACGTGGGCTATGACGAGGGCGGCTACCTCACCGAGGCCGTCCGGCGCAAACCTTACAGCGTCCTGTTGTTCGACGAAATCGAAAAGGCGCATCCGGATGTCTTCAACATCCTTTTGCAGATTCTGGACGACGGCCGCCTCACTGACGGCCACGGCCGCACGGTGGATTTCAAGAACACGGTGGTGATCATGACCTCCAACGTCGGCAGCCAGTGGATTCAGGATCCGTCGCTTTCCGAGGACGAAAAAAGAGACCGGTCGATGGAAGCGCTGCGCGCGACCTTCAAGCCCGAGTTCTTAAACCGCATCGACGACATCATCATGTTCCACGGTCTGACGCTGGACGACATTCACCGGATTGTCGGCATCCAGCTCGGGCTGATCGACAAGCGGCTGGCCGAGCGTAAGCTCTCGCTTGAATTGACAGACGCGGCGAAAAAATATATAGCCGAAGAGGGCTATAGCCCGGTTTACGGCGCGCGGCCGCTCAAACGGTCGCTGCAGAAGCTGATTCTGGATCCCCTGGCCCGGGATATTCTGGCCGGGAAATTTTCCGAAGGCGACCGCATCGTCGTCGGCGTTTCCAAAGGGGAGATTACATTCAGCAAAAGATAAGCTGTAGGGAACGGTCATGTGACCTTTAGGTTATCGCGACCGTTCCCTGCGATTCATCGTGAGGGAGGCGTTATGGCAGAAGAAACCAAAGGCGAAGGATTTGTCATCAAGGACAGGCGTTTTGCGGACGAGCCGGAAAAGAAGGAAGAACCGTCACCCGTAAAGGAAAAACGCGTCCGGGAGGAAGCCGGCAAGGATGAACAGTACGACTATCCGCCGGTCAATTTTACAAACTTTGTCATTTCGCTTTCCACCTCCGCCCTTTTTCACTTCGGCGATTTTCCGGAATTCGAAGGCGGCAAGGCCGAGAAGAATCTGCCGGCCGCCAAGCAGACCATCGATATTCTGGACATGCTGCGCGAGAAGACCAAGGGCAACCTGGACGAAAACGAAACCAGCCTGATCGAGGGAGTGCTCTACGAACTGAAGATGCGCTATGTCAAAGAAAAAGGCTGACATGCGACGTCTTGCGCCGGCAAAGATCAACCTTTCCCTCCATGTGCTGGGCCGCCGCCCCGACGGTTATCACGATCTGGCGTCGGTCATGCAGCAGATATCCCTTTGCGATGAACTGCACTTTGCTTTGTGCCCGGAAGGAATTCACCTGTCCTGTCCGGGCACGGATCTTCCCATTCGGGAGGACAACCTGGTCTACCGCGCCGCCCTGGCGCTTTTTCAATATACGGGCTTCCGGGGCGGCGTTGAAATCATTCTGCACAAAAAGATTCCGACCGCTGCGGGTCTGGGCGGCGGAAGTTCGGATGCAGCCGCCGCTCTTCTGGCGCTCAATGACCTATGTTCACTGAACGTCAGTCAAGACGAGCTGATGAAACTCGGAGCGACACTCGGAGCCGATGTTCCGTTTTTTGTTTTCGGACGGAGCGCCTTCGCCACGGGCATCGGCGATCATCTCCAGGCGCTGACCGGGGTTCCTCCGCTGAACATGGTTTTAATCAATCCCGCCTTTCCTCTCTCCACCGCGGCCGTTTATTCCGGCCTCAATTTAACATTGACAAAGAAAAAAAATAGTTATAGCATTCCGCGATTTTACGCACTAGGCGACGTAGTTCGGGAATTGCATAATGATTTAGAATCGGTATCGCTCCGGATGCATCCCGAATTGAACGATTTCAAGCAAATGCTGAAAAATGAAGGCGCCCTGGGTGCCCTGATGTCGGGCAGTGGCCCCACGCTCTTTGGCCTGTTCGAAGACGCTAAATCGGCCGAAGACGCGCGGGAGGCTATCTTAAAAAAAGTTTCCGGAGATTGTCTGGTTTTCTTTGCCCAATCACTGTAGGGACGAACCGTCATTCGCCCTATGGAAATCATTATTTCGGTATTGAATTGAATCAAAAGACGATGGGGCGTCGTCAAGCGGTAAGACACAGGATTTTGGTTCCTGCATTCGGAGGTTCGAATCCTCCCGCCCCAGCCAGATAAAGACGGTGGAGAAAATATAAATGTTAGAAAGAATTAGAGTATTTTCCGGCAATGCCAACAGGGTGCTGGCGCAAAAAATATGCGATAAACTGGGAGTTTCCCTGGGAAAAGCCAACGTCACAACCTTCAGCGACGGCGAAACGCGCGTTGAAATCGACGAAAATGTCCGGGGCATGGATGTCTTCATCATTCAGTCCACCTGCACGCCCGTCAATGTGACCCTGATGGAGCTCCTGATCATGATCGACGCCATGAAGCGGGCTTCCGCAGGCCGCATCACCGCCGTCGTTCCGTACTACGGCTACGCGCGGCAGGACCGTAAAGTCGCCCCCCGCGCCCCCATTTCGGCCAAACTGGTGGCCGATCTGATCACCACGGCCGGCGCCCAGAGGCTTTTGTCCATGGACCTGCACGCCGGCCAGATTCAGGGATTTTTCAACATTCCCGTGGACAACCTTTTTGCCACCCCCGTTTTAATCGACTACATGAAGAGATATTACCAGGACAACACGGTAGTGGTGTCGCCGGACACCGGCGGTGTGGAAAGGGCCAGGGCTTTCGGCAAGCGTCTGGGAGCGTCGCTCGCCATTATCGACAAGCGGCGGGAAGGTCCCAACGAGGCGCAGGTGATGAACATCATCGGCAATGTCCAGGGCAAGCGGGTGATCATCCTCGACGATATGGTGGATACGGCGGGAACCGTCGTTCAGGCGGCCAATGCGCTCACGGAGGCGGGGGCGCTCGAAGTGTCGGTCTGTTGCACGCACCCGGTCCTGTCGGGACCGGCCATCGACCGCATTGAAAAGTCCAACATCCGGGAATTCATCGTCACGGATACGATTCCGCTGTCCGAAAAGGCGGCCGGTTGCCAAAGAATAAAAATCCTGTCGGTTTCCGGCCTGCTGTCCGAGGCCGTGCGCCGGATATACTATAACGATTCAGTCAGTTCATTATTTATTTAGGAGGAGAGGGGTAAATGGAAATAACCGATTTAACGGCAGAGGTCCGTAAAGAAAATAAGAAAGGTCCGGCCCGCCGCCTGCGTCAGCAGGGATTTGTGCCGGCAATTTTTTACGGGGCCGACACGGAAAACATTCCGCTGGCCGTCAAAAGCGCGGACCTTTTGAAACTGCACAAGGAAAAGAAAGATCACGCGTTCATTAAACTGATCATTGATGACGGCGGCAAAAAAACCGAGAAGCTTTCCCTGATCAAGGAATTGCAGACGCAGCCCCTGACGGGAAAGCTCTATCACGCGGATTTTTATGAAGTGAACATGAAGAAGAAGCTGGCCTTCGACCTGGATCTGAATTTCATCGGCAAGTGCGTCGGTGTGGAAAACGGCGGAGAACTGCAGCACATCAAGCGCGATGTGAAGGTTTTGTGTCTGCCGGCGGATCTGCCGGATCATATTGATGTCGATCTGACCAATCTGGATATCGGTCATTCGATTAAAGTCAAGGATATCCAGCTTCCCGAAGGTATCGCGCATCTTGATCCTCCGGATGCCGCCGTTGCAGCGGTCGCCGCCGTCCGGGTGGCGAAAGCCGCCTCCGAAACCGCGCCGGCCGAAGGTGAAGCAGCCGCACCGGCTGAACCGGCCAAGGAAGAGAAAAAGGAAAAATAAATTCAGGCAGGCATCGGTCCGAAGAGCATGCTTCCCTCTGCTTTGGCAAAAATATTATTTCGTCTTCGGACACAGAGGGTGCTCATGGATTATCTGCTGGTCGGTCTGGGAAATCCGGGCAAGCGGTATGAATCGACCCGGCACAACATCGGATTCATGGTGCTGGAGAAAATTGCCGCAGGCCTTGAAATTGAATTGAAACAGAAAAGTTTCGATGCGTTATGGGGCAAGGGCGCCGTTTCCGGAAAAAACGTTCTTCTGGCAAAGCCCCAGACTTACATGAATTTGAGTGGTACTGCGGTCAGGCGACTGCAGTCGTTCTTTAAAACGGAAACCAGCAATCTCATCGTTATTCACGATGATCTGGACCTGCCTTTCGGGTCGGTTCGACTGAAGGCGGGCGGCGGAACCGCCGGTCATAAAGGTCTGGCATCTATTGAGTCTAACTTGGGAACTTCCGATTTTATGCGGGTGAGACTGGGTATTGGCAAACCAGTTGACAAATCCCGAATTGAGGGTTATGTGTTGGAACCCTTCCGGAAGGAAGAACAGGACGTTTTGCCCGAAATTATCGGACTGGCGGCCGAAGCGAGCGCTGAAATCGTTTTAAACGGTCTGCAGAAAGCTTTAAGCAAGTACCAGACAAAAAATAGAAATTTTCTAAAAAAGGAGGACTAGTTGATGTTTAAAGACAAACGAGGTATTTGGACATTATTGCTGAGCAGTTTGTTGCTGCTGCTCGCCGCCGGTTCGGCGTTCGCCGGCGAAGCAAATATCAAGCTGCCTGACTTGCATCAGGTTACATTTATGGGCGGCTCACTTGCCGGGATGACCATTCTCAATGTCGGCTTGATTATCTGCTTGATCGGTTTGGGATTCGGTCTCCTGCAGTACATGCAGACCAAAAATCTTCCGGCGCACAAAGCCATGCTGGATGTCTCCCAGACGATTTGGGAAACCTGTAAGACTTATCTTTTACAGCAGGGCAAATTCCTGCTCGGCTTATGGATCCTGATTGCCATTTGTATAATTTACTATTTCGGCTTTCTGGAGGAGATGGGCGGATCGGCCGTTGTCATCATCCTGATTGCTTCCATCGTGGGTATTCTTGGTTCCTATGCCGTGGCCTGGTTCGGTATCCGCATCAACACCGTGGCCAACTCCCGCGCCGCGTTTTCTTCACTTTCCGGCGAACCTCTTAACATCGTCAACATCTGTCTGCGTTCCGGCATGAGCGTTGGACTTGTTCTCGTCAGCATTGAACTGCTTGTCATGCTGATCATTCTGGCCTACATTCCCCCGTCCTTGGCCGGTCCGTGCTTCATCGGCTTCGCCATTGGCGAATCGCTGGGTGCTTCCGTGCTGCGTATCTGCGGCGGTATCTTCACGAAGATTGCCGACATCGGCTCCGACCTGATGAAAATCGTCTTCCATCTTCCTGAAGACGATCCGAAAAACCCGGGCGTTATTGCCGACTGTACGGGCGACAACGCTGGCGACAGCGTGGGGCCTTCGGCGGATGGTTTTGAAACTTACGGCGTGACCGGCGTTGCCTTGATTACCTTTCTGGCTCTGGCGCTGGCTTCTACCCCGGAGATGGGCGGTCGGTTGATCGTCTGGATTTTCGCCATGAGAATCCTCATGATCCTGACCTCGCTTGCATCCTACTTTATCAATAACGGCATCAGCAAGTCCGCTTTTTCCGGTAAAAAAGAATTCAATTTTGAACATCCCTTAACCAATCTGGTTTGGATCACCTCGATTGTTTCCATCGCCGTCACCTTTATCGCCAGCTATTTTCTGCTGAGCGACCTGCCCGCGCAGTATAACGGTCTGTGGTGGGCTTTGGCGGTCATCATCAGCTGCGGAACCATTGCCGGCGCGTTGATTCCGGAATTCACCAAAATCTTCACCAGTACCTCTTCGCGTCACTGCGAAGAAGTCGTCAATGCCTCCAAACAGGGCGGCGCTTCTCTGAACATTCTTTCCGGTCTGGTCGCCGGTAACTTCTCCGGTTTCTGGCTGGGCATGGTTGTTATGTTCCTGATGTTCATTGCTTACATGGTGTCGAAGCATGCGGCCGTTATGGCGATTATGCCGGCGGCGTTCACCTTTGCCGCTCCGGTTTTCGCCTTCGGTCTGGTGGCCTTCGGTTTCCTGGGCATGGGTCCTGTGACCATCGCGGTCGACAGCTTTGGACCGGTTTCCGACAATGCACAGTCCATTTATGAACTGTCTTTGATCGAATCCCGTTCCGATGTGAAAGATATTGTGAAAAAAGAATACGGTATCGCGCCTGACTTTGAACTGGCCAAACACTTCCTGGAATCTGCTGACGGCGCAGGCAATACCTTTAAAGCTACAGCGAAGCCCGTGTTGATCGGCACTGCCGTTGTCGGCGCAACCACGATGGTGTTCGGCATTATCATTCTGCTCGAAGGCCTCTTCGGCAACGTCGTCGCCAAGCTTTCGCTGGTTCAGCCGGAAATCATTCTGGGCCTCCTGGCCGGCGGTAGCGTTATTTACTGGTTCACCGGCTCTTCCATTCAGGCGGTTGTCACCGGCTCCTATCAGGCGGTTGTGTACATTAAGAAGAACATCAACCTGGACAAGAAGGAAGCCTCGATTAATGACTCCAAGGAAGTCGTCAAGATTTGTACCCAGTATGCTCAAAAGGGTATGATCAACATCTTCATCGTGATCTTCTTCATGTGTCTGGCGTTTTCCTTCTTTAACCCCTACTTCTTCATCGGTTACCTGATCGGCATCGCCTTCTTCGGCCTGTTCCAGGCGATCTTCATGGCCAATGCCGGCGGTTGCTGGGACAACGGCAAGAAGATTGTTGAAGTTGACCTGAAGATGAAAAACACCCCGTTGCATGAAGCCAGTGTTGTCGGCGACACCGTCGGCGACCCCTTCAAAGATACGTCTTCCGTGTCCTTGAACCCGATCATCAAATTCACGACGCTGTTCGGTCTGCTCGCAACGGAAATTGCAGTTGCCATGACCAACACGAGTTTGAAATTGGGTCTGGCGTGCATCTTCCTGCTCATCGCTCTGGTTTTTGCGTATCGTTCTTTCTACGCCATGAGAATCTCCGCTGAAAAACTGGGTGGATAAGCTGTTTAACCCTTAAGCTCAAAAGGCGCTCCGGAAACGGAGCGCCTTTTTTGTTTAATCATATTGTTCATCGGTAGTTTCAGGATGGG
>DBPV01000102.1:9551-14299 GCA_002304995.1 Syntrophaceae bacterium UBA1411 | reverse complement strand
CTGTATAAGATTTCCATGCCGAGATCAGCCAGATTAGACACTCCCGGCGCCTTGCATCACATCATGATCCGGGGGATCGAGAGACGAAAGATATTCAGAGATGATGACGACAGAGAAAACTTTCTGGATCGTCTTGAGAAGCTTTTGCCTGTCACCCAGACAGCCTGTTTTGCCTGGGCGCTGATTCCCAATCATGCCCACTTCCTGTTTCGAACCGGCGCTGTCCCCATTGCCACCCTGATGCGTCGGCTTTTGACCGGTTATGCCGTTTATTTCAACCACCGTCATAAGCGAAGCGGCCAGCTTTTTCAAAATCGCTATAAATCCATTCTCTGCCAGGAAGATGCCTATTTAACCGAACTGGTGCGTTATATTCATTTAAATCCATACAGGGCAGGCCTGGTAAAAAGCCTCGAAGCATTGGACAAATACCCTTACTGTGGTCATAGCGTCCTGATGGGAAACCGAAAACGGGACTGGCAGGATACGGACAATGTCCTGTCTTATTTCGGCAAGCAGCGTTTTAGCGCCAGGAAATACTATTTCACTTTTGTAGCGGAAGGCGCCAAGCAGGGACGCAGAGACGAACTGACGGGTGGCGGCCTGATTCGCAGTCTTGGGGGCTGGTCGGCGATTAATAGAAATAACCTGAAAGACGGGCATATTAAGAGTGATGAAAGAATCCTTGGCGACAGTGATTTTGTCGACTCGTTACTGTCTGCGGCAAATGAAAAGTTCGAACGCCGTTACGCATTAAAACGTTCCGGCTACGATCTGGCCAAGACCGCAAAAAGGGCGGCTTTCTTATGTGGTGTCGAGGTTGATGATATTTATTCACAAAGCAGACAAAGAATAAAAGTGAAGGCAAGAAGCTTGTTTTGTTATTGGGCATCGCATGAGTTGGGCGTATCTCATACTGAATTAGCCAGACAGTTTCGTATCAGCGTGCCTGCTGTCAGCTACTCGGTTGAGCGGGGAGAACAAATTGTGAAAATGAATAATTACAAGCTTGTTGAGAAATAACTTAATAATTTAAGGAAGTCCCAATTTTCTCAATTTTCCTTGGGGCGTTACCTATTGCTACTCGCCGTCCGCGAAAATGTGAACCTGAAGCCATTGATTGCCTGATAGGATTCTGACCGGACATTATTTAAGACAAATATTTCTTGCTAATTTATAATTATCATGTATTTACAGCATGTTACTAAAATATTATGCTGGACATATCAATGGACAATTCGAAAGACATGATATTGACCCGAAACTTTGAGATGAAAGTGGAGCCTTCGCGGTTTGGTCCGTTCACGTTTTCAATCGGCCTGGAGGCCTCCGCCCCGGTCATGCTCCTGCAGCGTCTCGCCGACGCGCAAGCCAGGTTTTCAAGTTCCCCTCTTTCGCAGGTTGCAAGCCGTCTGGAACAGGAAGTTCTGGCGAGCAGCATTTTCAGCACCAACAGCATCGAAGGGGGAACGCTCTCGGAAGAAGAAACAAAAGACGCGCTCGATGCCGATCCCAAAGATGTGGAGGCCCAGGAACAGCGGCGGGTCGTCAATATCAAGAGGGCCTATGATCTGGCGCAAAATTTGGCGCAGGATTTTGTCTGGCGACTGTCCGTCGATTTTATGACACAGATCCACGCGGCCGTGACGGACGGCATTTCCCACCCTTATAACCGCCCAGGCTTAATAAGGAACAATCCCAAAAACATCATTACCCGTGTCGGCGACACGGCACACGGCGGGATCTACAAGCCGCCGCAGTATGAAGGCGATATCTGGCTTTTGCTGGATCGATTGGCTGCCTGGCACAATGAACTGGCGGACGCCGGAGTGCCGGCTCCGATTCGCGCGCCGCTTGTGCATTACTACTTTGAGCTGATTCACCCCTTCTGGGACGGCAACGGCCGTGTCGGCCGCGTACTGGAAGCATCGGTGCTTCATCATGCCGGTTTCCGTTTTGCGCCATTTGCCATGGCCCGCTACTATCTGGAGTATATCGACCGGTACTTCACCCTCTTCAACCTTTGCCGCAAGCAAGCTGAAAAGAAGGAACCCCATCCCAATGCGCCTTTCGTTATATTTCATCTGGAAGGCATGCTGAGCGCCATCAACCGCCTACACGACCGGGTCAACGCCATGGTAGGAGAGCTGTTATTCGAAACGCGCCTCAAACGCCTGCGGGATGCAAAAGAAATCAATATCCGTCAGTACGCGATTGTGGTGCATTTGATGGAGCGCAGCAAATCCATCAGGATGGACGAACTGCGTCGCGCGCCCTGGCTTGAAGCCCTCTACGTTAAACTGGGCGACAAAACAAAACAGCGGGATTTGAGCCGACTGCGTGAGTTGAAATTGCTGATCGTGGATGACAAAGGTAACGTCCGTCCGGGAGCTGGGTAAGTTACGCAAAAGGCTGGAAAGGAGGCATAGCACCAGGGGACGGCCTGATCTTACCCAAGAAAAACGGATAAAGCGCCCCTTGTTGCCTGGTAGCGGGGCGTTTCCATGCGATATCCCTATTGGCGGTGACGATATGCATTGTCGCCACTTTGTATTTTTGTGTTGAAGTCATAGGTCATGCAGCCGGAGGTTTTACACCCGGACGACTGCACGGTCGTAAAGTATGCCGGTTATGTTGTAATATATCTTACAGCTTTCGGCTGTCGTAGGCCCAGTGCAAAAGCGCCTGGCGCTGTTTGCGCCGGCAGGAAAGATCGCCGGCGGGGCAGTGTTTGATGAGCTGGGCGATGTGGCGCTGCATGGCTTTCCAGCGCCCGATTTGCCTGGCGTCATCCGGGCCGCGCCGGCCCATCCAGTAACGGCAGTACCACTGAAACCAGCCTCTGGGATCGTCGGGATGGATCCAGCCTTTGGCCACCCAGTAGGAAAGGGGTTTTGATGCTTTGACCCCGAAGCAGTTGAGCTTCGGATCGTGCCGCTCCGGAGAGAGTTTGGCCCCGGCAAACCAGGAGGCCGGAAATTCGCCGCGGCAGTCGGTCATGTATTTGCCGCCGAAGACGCCCAGCGCCAGCATCTGCTTCGGCGTGAGTTCCGGCCGGAAGTCGGGCGAAAAGTTTTTGCCGGCCGGTTCGGTGAGAAGATAGCGGTAGCCCTTCTGCATCCGGTCGTTGACAAGAATTTCCCTGGGATTCATGGCCGGTCTCCTTTTTTTCAGGGCTGCTGTCCCGGCGGCGGAAAAGGTTCGGCTCTAGGCTTGGGCCGCGGGCCTGGCCAGATTTTCGAACGTTGTGAACTTGTCCAGGAAGGCGAGCTTTACCGATCCGGTCGGCCCGTTGCGCTGTTTGCCGATGATGATTTCGGCAACGCCCTTGTCCGGGTTATCGTCCGCTTTGTTGTACACCTCGTCCCGGTAAATGAAGGCGATGACGTCCGCGTCCTGCTCGATGGCGCCGGATTCGCGCAGGTCGGCCATCTGCGGACGGCGGTTGGGACGGTCTTCCACTTTCCGGTTGAGCTGGGACAGGGCGATCACCGGCACCCGCAGCTCCTTGGCCAGCGCCTTGAGCGAGCGGCTGATTTCGGAAATTTCCTGTTCCCGGGAATTCGTGTTGCCCCCGGCCCGCATGAGCTGAATATAGTCCACCACGATCAGCCCCAGGCCCTGATCGGCCTTGAGGCGGCGGGACTTCGCCTTCATTTCCAGAACGGAAATCGCGGGCGTGTCGTCGATGAAGAGCGGCGCTTCGGAGAGGCGTCCGGCCGCGCCCGTCAGTTTCGGCCAGTCCGTTTCCCCCAGGAATCCCTTGCGCAGCCTTTGAGAGTCCACGCGGGCTTCGGAGGCCAGCATACGGAAAGCCAGCTGCTCCTTGGACATTTCCAGCGAAAAAATGGCTACGGGGATCTGGGTTTCCAGCGCGGCATGCTGGGCGATGTTGAGGGCGAAGGCGGTTTTGCCCATGCTGGGTCGGCCGGCGATGATGATCAGATCGGAATTTTGCAGGCCGGAAGTCATGTCGTCGATTTTGTCGAAACCGGTGGGAACGCCGGTAATCAGTTCTTTGCGGGCGAAGAGTTCTTCAATGGCCTTGAAGCTGTCCCGGACGATGTCCTTCATGGGATGGAAGGAGGGCCGGATCTTATTTTCGGAAATCTCAAAAATGCTGTGTTCGGCCTTGTCCAGGACTTCGTCGATGTCCGACCCCGTTTCGTAGCAGCTGTTGATGATGTCGGTGGCCGAACCGATCAGCCCGCGCAGGACGGCTTTTTCCTTGACGATTTTCGCGTAGTTGGCGACGTTGGCCGCCGAGGGGACGTTGTCCACCAATGAAGCCAGATAGGCGACGCCGCCTATGGCATCGAGCAGGTTCCGGTTTTTGAGGGCGTTCCCGAGCGTGATCAGATCCACCGGCTCGTTGTTGTCCGCAAGCTCGGCGACGACCGAAAAAATTTTCCGGTGCGCCTCGCTGTAAAAATCATTTTCACCGATGATTTCCAGCGCCGCGTTGATGCTGCCGTTTTCCAGCAGGATGCCGCCCAGAATGGACTGCTCCGCTTCGAGGTTTTGCGGAGGCAGCTTGTATAAGGCCGGATCGATGTCTCTCATGATTCTTCGCCGACGACGTGAAGCGTAAATTCGGTTTCAACGCCCGCGTGCAGCTTGACGCGGACCTTGAACTCGCCCAGCGATTTGATCTGTTCGTCGTGGATGATCATCTTGCGGTCGATGTCGAACCCTTTTTCCCGCAGCGCGGTTTCGATGTCCTTGGCGGTCACCGAACCGAAGATCTT
>DBPV01000102.1:0-9502 GCA_002304995.1 Syntrophaceae bacterium UBA1411 | reverse complement strand
ACTCTTGTCGTCCGCTTCCACCGCCCATCCTTTCGGAATCAGCAGATTGCGGGCGTAGCCGTCATTTACCTTGACCAGATCGCCGGCCTTGCCTAAGGAAGGTACGTTTTGCCTTAGAATAACCTTCATGAAAAAAACCTCCTGTGAGCATTGAAACTGTTTATTCTGTTGTCTGGATTTTACGGAAAAATCTTCGAAAATCGATCCACAGATCGAGGAATCCAACCGCTGCTATTGCTATCATAAGCATTTGCTGAATCGCAATTAAAAAATAAAACAGCCAGCGGAAAAATAAAGAGATGTCCTTGTTTTGAAAGAAGAAACTGACGATGGAGAGTCCCTGCAGGAAATAGACGAAAGCAGCCGTTAAAAAGACGTTGACGCCTGCGAAACCGATCTGCTGGTGCGGGATGAGCGCCAGACCGCCGCCGGCAATGAAAATCCAGACCAAAAGCGACGGCGCCTTCCATTCGGCCAGCGTCGCAAGACGCGTCAGAACAATGCCCCACCGGCGCAAAATTCTTCCGGCCAGAAGAAGATTGACCCAGAGGGTGAACAGAACGGAAACGACGCAGAGCGCCGGGAAGATGCCGGTGAAAAGACTGATGATGGCGGGCTTGCTGCTTTGCAGCCCCTGAATATCCTCCGGATTGAGAGGCAGACGGCCGTAGAGCTGGATGTTGACGTCAATCGCTTCCGTAATGTGCTTCTTCACGAGGTCCCACGGGCCGATGGAAAGCTGCATTCCGCCGTAAAAAAAGTAAAAGACAATTGCGCCCACAACGACCAGCGCGGGCAGACCGATGACGTATTCCACCGCATAGTCCCGGGCGGCCAGGCGGGCCATCAGGATGCCGGCTCCGCCCATGGCGGCCAGCGCCAGCACCGGCAGATACGTCTGCAAAAGCGAGAGTGCGATCAGAAGGATGCAGAGGCTGGACAAAAACGCAATCAGCGTTGTTCCCGGATTGCTGCGGAAGCACAAAACGTACAGGAGCAGGGGTAAAAACAGCAGAAAGAAGAGGCCGGCAAACGGGATCAGGGCAGCCGCCGAAAAAAGGGTAAGGACCAGCAGCAGCCGGAGGAACGATGGCAAATTCAACGGAATCAAGAAAAAAACCTGCGCTGAGAAAAAAGGGTCAAGGAATTCGTAAAACGGACTTATCCGCGAAAAAAAATTTTCCAACCGGCCGGCTGAATTCCGGAGACCTCAGCCGGCCGGCGGTTTTAACAATTATCTGCCTTCCGCGGTGACAAAAGGCATAATGGCGATGGTGCGCGCTCTTTTGATCGCGACCGTCAACTCTCTCTGATGATACGCGCAATTGCCCGTGATGCGCCGGGGCATGATTTTGCCGCGTTCCGTCACAAAGTTATTGAGGATGATCGGGTTCTTGTAGTCGATCTTGATATTGGAATCCGTGCAGAACCGGCAGAATTTCTTTCTGTGAAAAAATTTCTTCTGGGGCGGACGGGATGGTCTGTCGCTGTTGGGTGCAGCCATGGTTATTCTCCTTTCGTCGTGTTGTCTTCCCGCGGAGCCGGGGCCGGTTTGCGGAAGGAAGGTCTTGGGGGCCGGGAGTCACTGGCGGCTCTTTCTTCCCGGGCGGCCGCCGCATTTTCGGCTTCGATGCGGATCTGCGCGCGTTTCACTTCCGCGGCGGCAAACTCGGCGTCAATGCCCTCACGGGTGACGGCGCCTTCCTTGGTCACGGTCATGAATTTCAGGATCCGGTCGTCGATCTTAAAATTTCTCTCCATTTCGGCCACGATCGATCCGTCGCCGGCATAGTCGATGAAAAAATAAAATCCGTCTTTTTGTTTGTTGATTTCGTAGGCCAGGCGCCGCTTGCCCCATTTTTCGGTTTTGGCGATGACCCCTTTGCGTTCCGTGATGATCGTGGAAGACCGCTCAATAATGGCGCTCATGTCTTCTTCGTTCACATCGGTTTTGATGATAGCGATAACTTCGTATCTCTTCAACGTTTCCTCCTTTCGGCTCTGTAGCCCGCAATCTTTGTTGCGAGCAAGGGGAGAGACCTTATTCGTGATGTTGCCGCCTTCTATACCAGGACGGCCGGAAAATCAAGCGTTATGTTGGGTGCGGCCGGAAGCGGGGCAAAAACAGCCGCCGAGGGAAACCCGTGCCGCCGAGGGAAACCCGTTTGAAAATTCGGAATTTTAGTGTAACGTGAGGCGCGTTTGACAAAACGCGCCGCCGGCGGGCGATTTGCATGCGCCGGCGGGTATGGATTTTTAAAAGGATGGAACATGACGATACCGTATCTCCACGATGACGCCGGCCTGCCGCGGGCCTGGTCGCCCTGGTTTTCCCATGAATATATCGCGTACTTCTGCGTGAAGACCGTGGACCGGCTGACGGCTCTCCCCCCCGTGCCGGTCGCGGCCAATCCGCGCTGGCAGGACAAAGTCTGGCCGGCGGGTCCCCGCCATATCGACATTTACAAGGAAAGCTACCAGGAACACCGCCAGGTCGATCCGCTGTGGTCGTTTGATCAGCGGAAAAGAAACGGAGACTTCGCGCGGGATGTGCCGTCGGGGAAAAGCATCGAGCCCTGGAAAATCTACCTTCTGTACAGCACGGAGCCGGATACGTACGCGGACGAAGATCTGCTCCTGCATAAAAATCAGGCGATGACGGGCGGTTCGCGCGGATGGCGGCATATGCACTTCAGACTGATGGGGAGCACGTACGGCATCGCGCCCAAGTCGTTTCGCGTCCACAGAGACCTCGCCCGCCTCGCGTTCTCCAACGGCAGCGACTACTGGGCCTGGCGCTATCTGGCGCGCGCGGGGCACTACCTGGCGGACCTGGGGGCTCCCTTTCATGTCCGGGCAATGCCCGGCTTCTATTTGCTGCGAAATATTTTTTCCCGCGGCGAGCTCTTTCATACCGTCACGGCCCTGCATCAAAGCTACGAAATCTTCGTCGAGCGCCGCTTTCACGAAGGATTCGCGCCTTTTGCCGAAGCGCTGACGCGCGGGGCGAAGGAAGGGCAGGGCGCGCCGGAAAAGCTCGACGCCCGCCTGAAAGGCTACATCGAAAGGGCCAGAAGCCGGCAGAAGAAGATTTTTTATCATCTGCACGACGGATTCGGTCCGGAACTGCGAGCGGCTTTTGCGCCGATGAAACAGGGCGGCGGGCATGACACGGCGTCGCTCGCCGCACGCTGCGCCGCGGACGCGGTCCGGATTTTATTTAAAAAGGAACATCAGTCCCGGCTGGCCCGGCTCGAGAAAATCACCTGCGGAAGCCTTGCGGATGTCGGCTGGATGCAAGGCGCGCTCTTGGGCGGTTTTCAAAGCAGGACATCCGGAGCGTAGCGGACCGTTTTAAGACGGTTTCATTTCATGGAGGATCGACAGGAGGAATCGCATCATGGAAAACATCGCGCTTTACCTGGGCAATCTTTTTATCAAACTTTTAAACGTTATCGGCGCCGGCGCCTTTACGGAAACGATTGAATGGATCGGCGTCAAGGAAACCGGCTACGTCCTTTTGTTTGTCATCGTGGCATTGATCGCCCTGGTGGTTTGGACGAAGCGCAAAGGACGCAGGTGATGCCGCCCGGAAACCGGCGCGCCGAAAACAAGGACAGACATGCCGCAAAGAGATTACTATGATGTTTTGGAAGTGACGGGCGACGCCGATTCCGGACAGATCCGGGATGCGTACCGCCGGCTCGCCCTGCTGCACCACCCGGACCGGAACCGGGACAATCCGGAGGCGACGGAGCGCATGAAGGAAATCAACGAAGCTTACGCCGTCCTTTCCGATCCGGAAAAAAGAAAAGAATACGACCTGATCCGGCAGACTTACGGATCGGCGGCTTCCGGCCGTTTCAGACAGACCCATTCCGATCAGGACATTTTCCGGGGCTCCGACATTCGCCAGGTGTTTGAAGAACTGAGCCGCGCCTTTGGATACCGGAGCTTTGAGGACATCTTCCGCGAATCGTACGGCGCAGGCTACCGGACCTTTGAATTCCGGCAGCCCGGCGCCTTCGGCCGGATATTTGTCGGCGGCTTCGGCGCGGGCGGAGCTGCGGGAAAACCGGCTCAGCCGGCGGGCTGGCTCGAAAAGCTGATCCGGTACGGTTTGAAAAAGAAGTGGGGCATCGAACTGCCCGAGCGGGGAAAAGACACAAATGACATTCTCACCCTGTCTCCCGAGCAGGCGAAAACCGGCGGGAAGGTCCGCTATGCCGACAAGCGGACCGGCCGCGAACTGTCCGTAACCGTTCCTCCCGCTGCGAAAGCCGGGATGAAACTGCGCCTCAAGGGAATGGGCGAGGCCGGCCGCGGCGGCGGAGAGGCCGGAGACCTTTACCTGACGCTCGCCTTCCAGAGTCCGCTTCTCTGGAAGGCAAAGAATGTCATCGCCGCCATCCGTAAAGCCGTTCGTTAGCTTTTCCGACGGCGGTCAACCGGCAAGTTTTTTGTTTTATCGTCTGCCCGTCGTTTTGAAGGAACCATTCCTGCCATCCGGGCCTGCTGCGCCTATAATGATGCGGCGTCCGGTCGTATGAAGCATTCCCGGCGATGCAGACATACCAGGCGCCGAAAGTGCAGCGTGTTTTTCCCCTTGCAATAATTCAGACGAGGCTCTAACCTGCAGCCATGATGAAAAATGATTCGTTTTCCCGCTGGCGGCCCCATCCATGGCATGGGCTTGAAGTGGGACCCAATCCGCCGTATATCGTAAATGCTTACATCGAAATCACTCCGTTCGACACGGTCAAGTACGAGGTGGACAAGCTCTCCGGGTACCTCCGGGTGGACCGTCCGCAGCGGACCTCATCCCAGCCGCCCACACTTTACGGATTCATCCCCCGCACCTACTGCGGTGAAAGGCTCGGCAGGCTTTCTCCCCGTTCCTCGGGCGGTGACGGCGACCCGCTGGACATCTGTGTAATCAGCGAGCGCTCGGTGAACCACCCGGAGGTGATCCTGAACGCTCGTGTCGTGGGCGGCATTCAGATGATCGACAACGGTCTTGCGGACGACAAGATCATCGGCATTCTGGCAAACGACACGGTCTGGGACAAGGTGGAAGACCTGCCCTGGCTGCCCCAGGTTCTTGTAGAGCGCCTCAAGCACTACTTCAGCACCTACAAGCTGATCCCCGGGCAGGAAAAGTCCATTTGGATTGAAAATCTCTACGGCAGGGACCATGCGCTGAAGGTGGTGAATGCAGCCATGGAAGACTACCTCGATCTCGTCAAGTAAAAAACGGACATCCGGTTAAACCTGAAGAAAGGGCAGTTTTGCCGAACATCCGGAAAAGAACTTGTCCCGTGCCGCTCCGGTTTGAGCTTTTCGTTGAAGCTTCCGGATGGAAAAAAATACTTTGCCTGACATAACGATAGCGCAATACTGCAGGTGAAAGCTTGCTGTTCGAACTGTTCCTTTAGAAGATTAGCCCCGTCAGAAACGGAGGACCAATGTCTCCATGACGTGCTTGCGTCACCCAAAATATTCATCACAGGTACGGAAGATGAGCTTAAGACAATGGGCCGATAATGGTCGGCTAAAACCTCACAAAACCAGTCCAAAGAAAATCAGTGACTGATTAAGGGCGAAAAATGTTGAAATGCTTTTCACAAATTGTAATATTCGTTGCGCATCATCAGACAGCATCGTATATGTAGGCAAGAGAGGCTAAAAGCTTATATTTCAAAACCTGGTTTGAACTCTCTTGTATCCTGGTTTAAATATTTATTTGGAACCTAACAAAGCATTATGACTGTCTCAGGTATATACGAAACCTTAATTACAGAAGTGCTTCAGTGTAGCCTTGAAAAGCTTCAATCTGAATTTTACATTCAGAAACAAACACTCGATGCAAGTGAAGCTGCGCTCTATTTATCCCGATTCCTCGGATTGGTCCTCCAAACGACATTGGATGCTCTTCCCAATGAAGATGATCGCATTGCAAGACAGATCGAAATATCTAATGGCCTCATCAGATGGCTTGCTGATTATGTGAGGGATGCAGAGCTTTCTGAAAATCTAATTGCGTCACAGGGACAAATTCTCACGGCCCTATTTGCAAAGAACAATCCGATTGCTGCCGACCTTCATGCCCACGTTGCAAAAATAACGCCACTAACCGGCTTGTCACAGAGCGAACTATTTACCGGCAGCAATGCAGGGATTTCACTGGAATCAGAAATGAAACGAGAAATACGCTCCTGTGATGAAATATGCTGGTTGGTATCATTTATAAAATGGACAGGTATTCGAGTTTTCGCTGAAGAACTCAAAGACTTTACACGAAGTGGTCACAAAATACGCGTTATTACTACATCTTACATGGGTGCGACAGATCAAAAAGCGGTTGATTTTCTAGCGGCACTTCCTAATACAGAAATAAAGCTCAGCTACAATACGACTCAGGAAAGACTCCATGCAAAGGCCTACATCTTTTTACGTAACACAGGTTTTGATACTGGATATATCGGGTCGTCAAATATTTCTCGTTCAGCACTTACCAATGGATTAGAGTGGAATCTCAAAGTCACCACTCAAGAGATTCCAAACATTATCAATAAATTCAAATCTACCTTCGAAACTTATTGGGCTTCACCGGATTTTGAACCTTACAGCGCTGGCGATGCTGTTGCTCATGAACGACTTGAAAAATCATTAAAAAGTGCATGCGGTGACAATCGCGATGAATCAACGGCTATGTTCTTTGATATCAAACCACATGTCCATCAAAAGGAAATTCTTGAACGTCTAACCATAGAGCGTGACGTCCATAACCGATGGCGAAATCTTATCGTAGCTGCAACAGGGACAGGTAAGACGATTATTTCAGCATTTGATTTTCAGCGATTTCTCACGAAGAATCCTCATGCGAAATTGCTTTTTGTCGCTCATCGTGAAGAAATTCTTAAGCAGTCGCGGCAGGCTTTTCGTGGCATATTGCGTCAAACATCTTTCGGTGAACTTTGGGTCGGGAACGAGGAACCGGAACACTATAATCAGTTGTTCGCCTCTGTGCAGATACTGAACAACAGAAGGCATACGCTGCCACTTGCTCCTGATTTCTATGACTTCATCATTATTGACGAAGTGCACCACATTGTGGCTGAGAGTTATCGTTCTATCATCAATCGGTTTTCGCCGAAAATTCTTCTTGGCCTGACAGCAACACCTGAGCGCATGGACGGCGGCAACATTCTTGAAGATTTCTGCGACACTATTGCGGCAGAGCTAAGGCTGCCTGACGCGATTAATCGGCGTTATCTTTGTCCCTTTCAATATTTTGGTATTGACGACACTACAGATATTTCTCGTGTTCCGTGGGTGAATGGCCGATATCTGCCATCGGAATTGACAAGGATCTATAATGCTGATGATCTTCGTGTACGTCATATTTACCAAAATATGGTGGATATCATTGGTGACTTAAATGCCATTAAATGTTTGGCTTTCTGCGTAACGCAAGAGCATGCGCAGTTTATGTCTGAAAAGTTTCTGTTGCTCGGTATTAAAGCAGCAGTGCTTACCAGTCAAAGCAGCCATGAACGCACAACACTCAGGGAACAGCTTACCCGAGGTGAAATAAACATCCTTTGTGTAGTGGATATATTCAACGAAGGTATTGACATTCCAGAGATTGATACAATTCTTTTTCTGCGGCCTACAGAAAGCCTTACCATATTTCTTCAACAGCTTGGACGTGGTCTTCGTTTAACAGAAGGTAAAGAATGCCTGACGGTTCTTGATTTTGTGGGAAATGCCCGTGCTGAATATGATTTTGCATCCAAATTTCGAGCTTTGGTTGGCAAAAGTCATATTTCAACAGTCGAAGAAGTCGAGCAGAACTTTCCCCATCTCCCTCTCGGATGCTCAATCATTCTGCAGAAGCAGGCAAAAGAAATTATTCTTCAGAGCATAAAAAATGCCATTGCGACGCAACGGCGGCTCATATCCTGGATTCGTGCTTATTCAGGCCAGACTGATCTTCCCCTTACTTTAAAAAATTTCCTTCATTTTAATACATCGGTGACTCTGGAAGATATTTACAAGAGCAAGATCGATGGCGGGGGCGGATGGAATCGACTTTGTATCAAAGCCGGATTGTCAACGCGTCAGATTGATCAAACGATTGAACAAGCAATGTATAGGGCGATAGCTAATCGAATCCTACAGTGCACATCACGTTCCTATCTTTTATTTTTGGTGAAACTGCTGCGCAATGGTTTTACATGGGATGAAGCAGATCCCATAGAACATCAAATGGCAATGATGGCCTACTATGATTTCTGGCAGAAACCAGGAAAAGGGTTCAATTTCTTGACCTTAAAGGAGGGTATTGCTGGCCTGAATGGGGATGCAACACTCGTTGCAGAGCTTGATGAGGTTCTCGAACTTGTTTTGGATTCACTCGACGTTGCGGAAATACCTATGAATATTGATCCACCATCCGCACTATCTATTCATGCACGTTATTCCAGAGATCAAATCCTTGCAGCCTATGGTAAAAATACTTTTGAAAAGAAGTCAGGTAGCCGTGAAGGGGTTGTTGAGATAAGAAAATTCAATATCGAACTACTATTCGTTACACTGCAAAAGACAGAAAAGAAATATTCGCCCACAACGCTGTACCATGACTATGCCATTAATGAATATCTATTTCACTGGCAATCACAAAATACGGCCAGGCCCGACAAAGGAAGAGGACTCTCCTATATCGAGCACATGCAAAGAGGGAAAAAGATCATTCTCTTTGTCAGAGAACGTAACGAAGACGAACATGGCCGAACGATGGGATTTGTCAATCTCGGACCTGTTAGCATCGTGGCACACGATGGAAGCAAACCCATGAATATAACGTGGAGGCTTGATGTGCCGTTACCATCATTTCTCTGGAACGATGCTGCAAAACTTGCAGTAGGATAAGACGATATCCGAGGATAAACGAGCATAAAGGAAAAACGAGAATAAAGGGACAGGTACCAAGAATACGCGGCTGTCGGGCCGCATTCCGATAATCGGCAAGCGCATCTCCATGAACCTGACCCGCTGGTTTGCACGGCGCGGCTTTGAGGACATGCCGCAGAATTACGGGCAAATGCAAACAATCATTGAAGCAGCAAACGAGGTCGAAGTTTTGACTAAGACCAACCGTTATGTTGTGACCGATCCGTTACCTGCCCATTTATAATCCAAAGGAGTCCAGTCTGCCTTTGACCTGAAAAATATTCATCTGGCAATTATTCCTTGTCATGTTATAGATGTTTCCATTGTAACGTTCAACGTTATCAATTTTCACCCGAAAGGAGTCCGATATGAAAAAAATCATTCATGTTATATTTATTGCGCTGTTTTTATCACTTTGCCTGAGCGGCTGCGTGGTCACACCGCAGCCTGTGCCCGGTACAACCTACGAAAGCGATCGCCCTGCATACAATAACGACAGGCCGAGAGCGTATAATGTGGACATCAGCGACATCAATCAAAGAATAGC
>DBPV01000048.1 GCA_002304995.1 Syntrophaceae bacterium UBA1411 | reverse complement strand
TGGCGCGGCGAGCCGTCGTCGGCCAGGCGCAAATCCAGCGGCAGGTGAACGGTGTACGTGAGGTCGTGCTCGCGCGCGATTTCGGCCAGTTCGGCAATTTCCGTTTGGGTCGGCAGGTTGTTGGGGCCGTCGTCAACCTCGAAGAGCACCAGTTCCACGTCCTGCACCTGCGGCGCGAGAAAGCGGACGTTGGGCGCGATGGCGTCGGGGAGGATGTAGGAGGTTGTGCCCAGGCGGAAAGGAAAAGCCTTCATCCGTGTCCTCCGGCGAGAGAAAGCAAAATGACCGTTTCCGTCACTTCGACGAGCAGTCCGAAGACGTCGCCTGTGACGCCCGTGAGGCGGGCGCAGGCAAGCCACGCGAGGGCGCCTGCCGCCGCGAGGGCGGCCAGAAGGGCGATCCAGCCCTGCGCGCCCAGCAGGAAAGCCAGGCCGAGCGGCAAAACCGCCGACAGGATCATGGCGCTTCGTCTGAAGCCCAGGGAGAAATCCGCGCCCATGCCGCCGGGGCGGGCCTGCGGGAGCAGGCCGGCGGGCAGAATCAGCCAGCGGCCGGCGGTGGCCGCAAGGACAATGCCCAGGCCCTGCGCCGGCGCGAGGGCGGCGAGCGCTGCGGCTTTGGCGAAAAGCACCAGGACCAGACCGATGCCGCCGAACGTTCCCAGGTGCGGATCCTTGAGAATTTCGAGGCGTCTTTCCACGGGAACGGAAGCGGGCAGACCGTCGCAGCAGTCGGCCAGACCGTCGAGGTGCAGGCCGCCGGTAAGTCCCACCCAAACCGCCAGCGCGAGGACGGCGGCGACAAGCGAAGGAAAGATCAGGGTCAGTCCGAGCCAGGCCAGCCAGACCAGGCCGCCCACCGCCAGCCCGACCACCGGATACCAGAAGGCGGCGCGGCCGCTGTCGCCGGGCTGCCAGTCTTCGGGCAGTCCCACGGGCAGCGTCGTCAGCAAGCCGAAGGCGATGCGCAAAGAACGCATGACTATTGCTCTCCTCTTCCCGCCGGCAACCGGCGCGGCGTTTTTAAAAAAAGTCAGGTTCCGTCCCGACCGCTTACGCCTGCTTCGTCAAACGTGGCCATTTCCCGAAGAATGCGGCAGGCGGCCTCCAAAAGGGAAAAGGCCAGCGCCGCGCCCGTTCCCTCGCCCAGGCGCATTTCCAGATCCAGCAGGGGAGTAAGCCCCAGGTGTTTGTGCATGGCGCGATGCCCGATCTCCACCGACTGATGCGAAGCGATAAGGTAGGAGCGGACGTCCGGAAGCAAGCCGGCCGCGATTAGAGCGGCGGCCGTCGAAATGAAACCGTCGACGACCACCGGAATTCGGCGCGATGCAGCGGCGATCATGACGCCGGCGAGCCCCGCGATTTCCAGGCCGCCGACTTTGGCAAGTACGTCGAGGGCGTCCGCGGGATCGGGTCTGTTGACGGCAAGAGCCTGCTCGATAATCCGGACTTTGTGCGCCAGAGCTTCGTCGTCAATGCCGGTGCCGCGTCCGGTGACGGCGGCGACGGGCAGACCGGTCAAGACGGCGGCGATGGCCGAAGAGGGAGTGGTGTTGCCGATGCCCATGTCGCCTGTGCCGATCACATCCACGCCTTGCGCCGCAACATCGGCGAGCACTTCCATGCCGCAGGCGATCGCCGCCTTGGCCTGGCTGCGCGTCATGGCGGGTCCTGCGGCCATGTTGCGCGTTCCGCGGGCCACCTTCCGGCGCAGCAGTCCGGGAAGGGTCGCGTCGAAGTCGGCGGCGACGCCGATATCGACGACGCAGACGTCCGCGCCTGCCTGGCGCGCCAGGACATTAATCGCCGCGCCGCCGGACAGAAAATTCAGCACCATCTGCCTGGTGACTTCCGCGGGATAGGCGCTCACGCCCTCAAGCGCGACGCCGTGGTCGGCGGCCATCACAATCACGGCTTTGCGCGAGACGTGGGGAAACGGATCGGCCTTCATGCCGGCCAGCGCGGCGGCAAGCTCCTCCAGGCGGCCGAGGCTTTGCGCCGGTTTGGTCAGAGCGTTTTGTCGGGCTTCGGCCGCGCGCCTTGCAGCGGCGTCGATCGGGGGAATGGCGGGAAATTCAATCATAAAAAAACCTCCTCAACGGCGCGCCCCGGTTTGCCTGCCGGCCGGCTCCGGATGGAACAGGCGCGCCAGGATTTCCACGGCGTCAAAAATGCGCGGCGACGCCCGGTTGATCAAATTGGCGTCGATCGGGTAAATCCGGTTGTTCTGCACCGCCGGGACGTTGGGAAAATTGCGCCAGAACGCCCGGACGGCTTTAAAATTTTTATCGTTCACCATCGGCGCGAAAACGATGATGTCCGGCGCCGCACCGATGATGCCTTCCGCGCTGTAGCGGGGATAGTGAGCCAGATCGCCGCCGGCGACATTGATGCCGCCCGCGGCGATGATGACTTCGTGAATCAGCGTTCCCCGGCCCGCCGAAATCATCGGCTCCAGGCCGAGCTGAAAAAAAACGCGCGGCTTTTCAAATCCGCCGGTCCGCGCGGCAATCGCGTCCAGGCGCTGCCCCAGGCCGGAAACCAGCCTTTGGGCCTGCGGCTCGCGGCCGGTGATCCGGCCGATGCCGGCAATGCTCGTCAAGACGCCCCGGGGGCTAGACGGATTGATGACGTAAACGGGCAGGCCGAGCCTGGCGAGCTGTTCGATCGTTTCGCGGCGGTTGCCGTCGGCGGTGGCCAGAATCAGATCCGGCCTGAGCGCGACGATTTTTTCAATCGAGGGATTCGTAAAGCCGCCGATTTTTGTCTTTTGGCGCGCCGCCGCCGGCCAGTCGCAAAAAGTGGTCACGCCGGTAATCCGATTGTCGAGTTCCAGGGCGTACAGGATTTCCGTGATGCCCGGCGCCAGGGAAATGATCCGCTGCGGCGCCGGAGAAAGGCCGACCGCGCGGCCCGTTTCATCGGTAAACGAGGCGGCAAGCGACCCGCCGGCGCAAGCGAGCGCTGCCAGCAGAGCCGCCGCGGCGATCGGAAATAATTTTTTGCCGGCTGTCTTAAAATTCAAAGGACAGTCCTCCCTTGAACGTTCTTCCCGGCATGGGATAGTAGAAATTGGGCATGCCGTACTGGGCGTAGTCGAGGCCGAAGGAGCAGTAGCGCGTATCCGTCAGGTTTTCCACGGCGGCAAACACCGTCATCTGCAGCCTGCCGAACGCCGGCTTGTAAAACAGGTAAGCGTTGAGCAGCGTGTAGGCTTCCAGCTTTTCCGTGTTGTTGTCGTTGTCGCCGGACAGGTAGGCGTCGCCCGTGTGGCGCACTTCGGTCCGGAGCGTGACGGCGTGCGGAAGGAAAATTTCCACGCCGGCGTGCATGAGGCGGTTGGGCACCATCGGTATTTCTTTTTTGTTGAACTGGCCGGCTTCAAACGTGGCCTTGGCGTAGGTGAAATTGCCATACACCCGGAGCGTCTTTTCCCACAGGTACGATACGGAAATTTCCGCTCCGTCGTGGCGGGTTTTGCCGACGTTGCGGTTTTCGCCCAAATACAGAATCGGATCGTAGATGAAATACTGGATTTCATCCTCCATGTCGAGGCGGTACAGCGTCACGGCCAGCTTGAGATTTTTCAGCGGAAAGTATTCGGAGCCGATTTCAAAGCTTTTTCCCTTTTCCTTGTCCAGTCCCACGAGAAAGGGCGACGGAGCGCCGTAGCCGTTGAAAGAGGCGATTTCATCCAGAAAGGGAATCCGGTACACCGTCGCGTAGCGGGCGTACGCTTTTGATTTCTGACCCCACAGCCAGGTGAGGCCCGCTTCGTAGGCCTGGGCGCGGTAGGTTTTGCGGTTGTCGAAATCGTTGGTCGGCGTGGCGAAATCCGTGTTGGAGCCGGAAACCGCCGTTTCCTCGAAACGGTAGCCGGCGCTCACCACCAGGTTTTTAAACGGGCTGAATTCGTCGCGGATGTAGGCGCCCGCGCTTTCCCGCCGAAGCTTCGCCCGGCTCAGCCTGCGCGTTCTTTCCCGGTCGTTGAAAAAAATCTTTTGATAGGGCTCCTGGTAATAATCGATGCCCGCGGTGACTTTGTTGCGGAAGCTGCCGATGTCTCTTTCCAGAACGTACTTGGGCGCGATGCCGTACGTTTCGGCGGATGTGTCCGAATACACATAGGAGTATGGGGACCAGGACGAGGCCCAGGACGGCATGTTGGTTTCCAGGTCTTTCCGGCCGTAGAGAAAATGGATGTCCATCTGTCCCAGGCGGCCCCAGAAGGATTTCACGCCCAGGTTCACGTTGGTGTACTTGTCGCGGCCGTCGTTGTTGTCGTTGGCGTTCATAAAGTATGCGGGCATGGCGGGCTGGTACTGCCGCCGGTCCTGCCGCATCTGATCTTTGGTCAGAGCGCCCGGCATCTGATAGTCGGTCCGGTTGAACGAGACGCCCAAAGAGACGTTCAGCAAATCGTGCGCCGCGTAACCGACGTCGAAGCCGCCGCCCTGGGCCGTGTATTTGGACCGGTCGCGGTATCCGGAGCTGAAATTGTTTTCGCCGACCAGGGCGTAGGTCCACGACCCTGCCGCGCCCGTGACGCCGATCCGTTCGTTGTGCAGGCCGTAGCTGCCCGCCAGCACGGAGGCGTTGGCCACCGGCCTGCCTTTCCCCTTTTTGGGAATGATATTGATGACACCGCCGATGGCCGCGTCTCCGTAGAGCACGCTGCCGGGGCCGCGGACGATTTCGATGCGCTCGATCATGTGGACCGGCGTCTGCAGCCAGTTGATCGACGCCATGTCGGTGCGGTTGAGGCGCCGCCCGTCCAGCATGACGAGCGTTTTGCCGAACGGATTGTCGCCGCCCGTGCCGCGCATGTCGATGTAGGCCTGCGAGGGATTGCCGCTGAAGGTGCGAAACTGGATGCCCTCCAGGCGGTCGAGAACCTCGACGACCGTTGTCGCGCCGGTTTTTTCAATGTCCGCGGCGGTGATGACGGTGACGTTCGCGGGGGTTTTGCGGACCTCCTGGGCGTCGCGCGTCGCGGTGACGATGACTTCTTCCAGCGTAACGGGTTCTTCGACTTTGGGAGCTGCGGCCTGGAGCGGCTCTGCGGAAAAAAGAGACAACAACAGAAAAAAAAGCAGGAACGGTTTCATGGTGGTTTTCCTTTCCCCCCTCGGGATTAAAGAAAAGCGTTGAACCGTTCATCAAGTCTCCTGGCTTGCGGCGACCTACTGTCCATGCCTTCCCGATCGCGATGATCAGTGGCTTTCCCTGGAGTTCGTTCCGCTTACAGTTGCGGGGCAGCGCCGGATTTGCACCGGCTTCCTTTTATTGAACGGTCGAGTCAGGTCAACAACGTGACGCGGGGCGATCCGTCGTGCGGATTCTGATCGATTCCGACGGCGACGTCGTAAACCTCCTTCAAAGTTTGCGCGGTCAAAACGTCCGCGGGAGTTCCTATAGCATATTTTTTTCCGTTGTACAGCAAAAGAAGCCGGTGGGCGTTTTGCGCGGCCAGATTGATGTCGTGCGTCACGAAGATCACCGTCATCTGCCGTTCGCGGTTGAGTCGGTGAAGAAGCGACAGAAACCGGGCCTGGTGT
>DBPV01000041.1:322-35533 GCA_002304995.1 Syntrophaceae bacterium UBA1411 | reverse complement strand
GTCCGGAGATACCGGATGCCCAGAAAGGCCGTCGCGATAATGAAGGTGGCGCGCAACGGCATGTCGGGGATCAGATTGGCCAGGTTGCCGCCCAGAATCGATCCCAGAAAAATTCCGCAGAGCAAACCGGGCAGATGGCGTTTAACAACGTTGCCCATCTGTGAATGCGCAAACGCGCCGGTGAGGCCGACCGGAATCATGACTGCGAGCGCCGTTCCCTGGGCGACATGCTGGCCGAAACCGGCAAAAAGCACCATGGCCGGGATCATGATCATGCCGCCGCCCACGCCCATCAGGCCGGAAAGAAATCCCGTGGCGAGGCCGGCGGCGGCGAAAACAAGGATATTGACATAAACCGGATGCGGTCCGCCGCCGGCGGGCAGATAGGGTTTGGCCGCCAGGATAAGCGCGCAGGCGATTAAAAATCCGCCGAAGATCTTGCGCAGTTTCCAGCCGGACAGGGCGTTGGCATAGCGCGCGCCGGCCCGGGCGGTCGGAATGGCCGTGAGGGCGAGCAGGCCCGCCGCGAGGTAAGAAATTTGCCCGTGCAGGCCGTAGATCAGCGCGCCGCCCAAACCGGTAAAAACCAGCGCCATCAGCGATGTTCCGTGCGCCTGATGCTGGCTGAGTTTCAGGATATGCACCATCAGCGGGATCATGATGATGCCGCCGCCCACGCCGATGAGGCCTCCGAAGAGCCCGGCGGAAAGACCGATGGCAAAGCTGAGCAGGGTGTTCTTCATCCGTTATTTCTCCACAGAGGGGCTGAGCGTTTATTTCTCATGAAGACGAGAATGCAGGCGGCCGCGCGAAAGAGACGCAAAGACGCCGAAAACGCAGATGACGGCCAGGACGGCGAAGATCAGCCGGGAACTTTCCAGAAAGAGCCTGCTGTTTTCGTGTGAAACGCTGTGGTCGCCGATGATCCAGGAAAAGACCAGCATGGCGATGCCCATGCTCAGGCTCTGTCCCACCAGCCTCATCGTTGCCTGCGTCGCCGAAGCGATGCCGTAAAATTTCTGATCCACCGAGCTCATGATTGCATTGACGTTGGGTGAGGAGAACAGCGCAAAACCGATCCCCAGCAGGGCCAGGCACAAAAGAATGTAGGGCAGCGGCGTCCGGGCGCCGATGAAGATCAGGCCGACAAGACCGATGACCGTGAGCGCCATGCCGGCGGAGGAGATGATCCGCGGTTCGTAGCGGTCGGAGAGACGTCCGGCGGCGGGCGAAAACAGAGCCTGGAGGAGCGGTTCGATCACCAGCATGAGCCCCGTCTGAACGGGCGTCAGCAGTTTCACGTGCTGCAGGTACAGGCTCAAAAGAAAGGTGACCGCGAACGTGGCGCTGTAGTTGATGAGCGCCGCCAGGTTGGACAGAGCGAAGACCCGGTTATCCCGAAACAGCGCGATGTCGATGAGCGGAAACGGATGGTGAAGCTGCCGGCGGAGAAACAAAGTGAAACAAACCAGGCCGATGGCGATGAGGACGGCGCCGGTCCAGGAGGGCAGACGGGAAAAGCCGAACATCAGGGCGAACAGGGAAAGGCCGTAGTGGAAGGAGCCGGCGAGGTCGAAGGCCTCGCCGGCAGCTGCGGGCTTGCCTTCCCGGGGGATCCGCGAGGCCAGTCCGGCGGCCGCCAGTCCCAGAACGGCGTTGAAAATGAACAGCGTTTTCCATCCCAGGTGCTCGGTCAACAGGCCGCCGATGAAAGGGCCGATCGTCAGGCCGACGTAAACCGCGGCGATGTTGATGCCGAGAATTCTGCCGCGCCGGTCGGCCGGATAGGCGGAGATCAGCATGGCCGTGCCGGTGCTGAAGATCATTGCGCCGCCCACGCCCTGGACGACGCGCAGGGTGATGAAAAGGCTTTCGGTTTGCGACCAGATGCACAGGAAGGACGACAGGGCGAAGATCAGCGATCCCGCGAGGAAAAAAAGCCTGCGACCGTGCAGGTCGGCAAGCCGTCCCAGCGGCACCAGCGTGATGGCCGCGGCCAGCAGAAAAGAGGAAGCCACCCAGCTCAGGGACAGGGCGGTCATGGAAAAGTCGCGGCCGATCATCGGCAGGGCGACGTTGACGGACGAACCCATGAACGGGGTCGTAAACGAGCTGATGGTGGTGGCCAGAAGGACGATGGGCAGTTTTCTTTTCGGCGTCATGGGATTCCGTTTGCGGCCCCTGCGTTACTTCCGGGGAAATGTTTTTCGGCGCAGCGCGTCAAAGCTGTCTTTTCCGCAGGCCATCGCCAGCGTCAGCGGCATGACCCGGCGGGCCTGTCCGAGCATTTTTTCGGACAGACGGCGGATGTCCCATTGGGCGTGGGCGTCCGCCCGGAGGCGGGCGATGTGGTACATTTCCCGGGCATTGAGTTTCAGGAGCATCCGCCGGCGGTGCGCATTGGTGAGCACGTAGGCCGCCGCGGCGGGGGCTTTGGCGCGAAGCAGCGTGTAGACGCGGTTGGTCTCCCGGATAACGGCCATAAAATCCCGGTAGCGGCCCACGGCCTTGACGGACGGAGGCACCGTCACGCCCAGGGCCGGATCGTAATCCTGGCACAGCAGCGTGGCCATGCGGTGGCGCTTGAGCTGCGCGAAGCAACTGGCGCTCGGCGCCAGTTCAAAAAGCAGGTCGATGGCTTCGAGCTCCCGCAGCGCCGCGTCGTAAGGCTGCATACCGGCGAAGACGGTCTTAAAGAGAGCGCGGGCGTCGCGCGCGGTCAGGCGTCTGGCGCGCGCCAGGCAAGTGTCGTACGTCAGACCGGACGCAGCGAAGATGAGCGCGGCCGCACTGCGCGTATCGGCGTCGGGCGGTGTCTCCAGCAGGCGGACGGAGGCGGACGAATGGTGGATGGGGGTGGGCGCAATGGGCGCGCACAGCGCGCGCAGATTCTGCCGCGTCAGCCGGTCGTAGTCCGTCGCCCGGGTGTAGCGGATCAGCGACGGTGCGATGTCCCGGGTTGCGGCGTAGAGCTTTTCGCTGTAGAGGCGCGCTTCAGCCAGCGGCAGTGCCGCGAGCCGCCGCAGCATCAGTTCCAGGTTGCGGGCGTTCACAGTCATGCCCAGCTGCGTCTCGGTGGCCAGCGCAACGGCATAGCGCGCGTCTTCCTTGGCCCAGCCTTCGAGCAGCGATTTGTTGGCCGGATCGGCCGCGAGGTCCTTGTTTTGCCCGAAAACATAGGGCCGCAGGTCTTCGTAAAGGCGGTGGTAAAAGTCGTTTTGCCGGTCGACTGTTGCGCTGAAAACATCGGCCAGCCCCGCGTCGCGGATCTCGTCGGGCACGACGAAATCCTTGTCGAACAGCACGTAGCGCTGGGATTTTTCCGTGTAGGAGCACAGGCGGAATTTTTCGATTTCCTCCACCAGCAGGCGGGAAACGCCGATCACGTCGATGTTGAAGACGGCGTGTTCGGCCACGGAGGCATGCCCCATTTCAAAAACGATGTTGCGGTTGGAGCGGCGTGCCTTTTCCACTTCGGCGCGCGCGTCGCGCCGAAGCTCGTCCACCGGTTTGGGGCTGCGGCTGATGCGCGCGTAGGCGGCGGAGATCGTCTCCGGCGTCAGCTCCTGCTTCAGGGCTGAGCGTTCCGAGAGCTCGCGGATCAGGTCGTAATCGATGTTGTAACCGGCCAGAAGAATTTTCATCAGTTGAGCCTCGCCATTTCGACGCGCGCCAGCGTGCGTCCGAGAAACCGTTCGCCGATCGTCTGAAAACGGAACGGCACGTCGCTCACGCAAAACAGGTAATCCGGCGAACGGCCGGAGGGATTGCCGAGCTGCCGGGCGTTGATGAGGCCGGCCGCTTCCTCGGCCATCGCTTCCGCCGAGTCGATGAGCCGGACCTGCGGTCCGACGATTTCGGCGATGAGCGGTTTGATAAGCGGGTAATGCGTGCAGCCCAGGACGAGCGTGTCGATGCCTTCGGCTTTCACCGGTTTCAGATACTCCAGGGCGGCCAGGCGCGTGGCTTCGTGTTCAAACCAGCCTTCTTCCACCAGCGGCACGAACAGCGGGCAGGCCTGCGAAAAAATCCGGACGTCATGATCCAGCAGAGAAATAGCGCGCGCATAGGCGTTCGAGTTGATCGTGGCGGGCGTGCCGATGACGCCGATGATCTTGTTTTGCGTCGCGCCGACCGCGCTGGCCGCGCCGGCCCCGATGACCTCCAGCACGGGCACGGGGGACAGGTCCCGGATGGCCTGGCAGGCGACCGCCGCCATCGTGTTGCAGGCGACGATCAGCAGCTTGACGTCTTTTTTGAGCAGGAATTCGGTAATCTGAAGCGCGTAGCGGTTGATCGTTTCCACGGACTTGACGCCGTAGGGGACGCGCGCCGTGTCGCCGAAGTAAACGATGTTTTCGAAGGGCAGGCGCTCCATCAATGCGCGCACGACGGTGAGGCCGCCGATGCCGGAATCGAAAACGCCTATGGCCTGCTCGGTTTTGTCGCTCATGGTTTCGTCTTTCTCATATCCCCGCCAGAAAGTCATCGACTTTTTTCCCCTCATCGGATAAGGAATTTTTCCGGCAGTCCGGATGTGAATTCGCTAAAGGCGCTGCTTTTTAGCATAACTTTCCCCAACTTGCCAAGCGTTCTTCAAAGCGCCGGATCGGACGCCGGCTGAAAAAAAATGAGGATGATGATGCGCCGTTCGGAAAAGGAAATTTGCGATCCGCAGGAAATCGACGCGATTTTGCAGCGCGCGCCGGTATGCCGGATTGCGCTGGCCGCAGGGAATTCGCCTTATGTGGTGCCGGTCAATTTTGCGGTGAGCGGATCCCTCCTTTACTTTCACAGCGCGCCGGCGGGCGAAAAAATTGACAGGCTGCGCAAAGATCCGTCCGTTTGTTTTGAAGTCGATCTGCCGGGTGAAGTCGTTCAGGGAAAGACTGCCTGTGCGTGGGGAATGGCTTACCAGAGCGTCATCGGTTTCGGCCGGGCGTTTTTTGTGGAAGACCGCGCCGAAAAGGAAGAAGCGCTGGTCCGGCTGATGAAGAAATACGCCCCCGGCGCGCCGGTTGATTTTTCGGCCGACGTGCTCGACCGGGTTTGCGTGATCGGCGTAAGACTCGAAAAGGTGACGGGCAAGCAGTCGGGACAGGAGGGTTTTGCCGTCCCGCGCGGGACGCCTCCGGTAAAGGAAAGATTTTAAAAAAGGAAAAAGGACGTGCCTGTATACTTACAGATTATTCTGCTGCTGGTCGGATTTGTCGTTTTTGTCTTACTGGCCATGTACGCCGCCGGATGGGGGTTGCGCAGGGTCTGCTTCAAGATTCTTGCCGAACTGGAGGAGGCCGGCGCCGTGAAGGCGTCGCGGGCCGTGCGCCTGCAGGACGAACGGAAGAATTTTTTCCGTGTCGGCACGGGCAATCTGCGCCCCCGCGCCGTGGGGCTTTTGCTCAAGGACGGCCTGATCGTGAAAACCGGCGACAACAAGTACTATCTGGACCGGGAAAAGGTCGCCGCCATGCGGGGCAAGCTTACCCGCCAGCCCTAGCGGATGGTCAGAGCCGAAATCACGTCCAGAATGCCGTCGGCGGTGAAGAAATACAATTCATGCGCGGTGACCTGCCGGCTATTGTCTGCGCCGTGGGCGAGCACGGGAACGATTTCAATGGCCGTGACGGCAAGCCACTTGTCGTCCATGTTGATGCGGACCACGGCCCCCTGGTCGTTCGTTTCATGCGGAATCCTGTAGGACGTGAGCACGCGGACGACAAACTCGTTTTTTTGCTTGGTGACGAAAGTCGCCCGTTCCCGGAGCGCGCGGATTTTGCCGTATTCCTGGGCGCCGGCGCAAGGCAGCCAGCTCAACAATAAAAGGGCTGCGAGCAGTCCTACAGCAATTTTTTTCATGACATCCTCCTTCATCATAAGGCAGCGGACGCGCGGCTTTTTCCCCAAACGGTGTCCGGAGGCGCCCGTTTGTCCCTGTGCGCGCGATTCTTCTGTTGACTTTAACGCATCTTTTTTCTATATGCCAGTGAACTTTTTACGAAACTTATCCGGGGGATAAAATTTGCAGTTCAACCCGTGCATGAAACATAAACTGATCCGCAGCCAGGCGCGCGCTTTTGCCGAAACGGAGCTGGCGCCGATTGCCGCCGAGATCGACCGGCAGAGGATTTTTCCGCGCGACGTCATCGCCAGGATGCGGGGCCTCAACTACTTCGGCCTGCAGGTTCCGAAGGAATACGGCGGCGCGGCCCTCGATTCCATCAGCGCCGCGATCGTGGTGGAGGAACTGTCCCGCGTGTGCGCGGCGGTGGGGCTTTGCGTCACCGTCCACAACGGCGTGGCCGTCTATCCCCTCCTGCAGTTTGCCGGCAAAAGTCAGAAGGAAAAATATCTGCCGCCGCTGGCTGCGGGCGAGGTCATCGGCGCGTTCAGCCTGACCGAAGCCAACGCCGGCTCCGACGCGGGCAGCGTGGAAACGACGGCCGTCAAACGCGGGGCGGAGTATGTTTTAAACGGCACCAAGATATTCGTCACCAACGGCGGAGTTTGCGACGTCGCCCTGATTTTTGCGCTCACCTCCTCGCCCGAAAACAAACTGCAAAGCAGCGTCTTCATCGTCGAAAGCCGGTTTCCCGGATTTCTGCGGGGCGAACTGGAGGACCTCTGCGGCATGCGCGCCAATCCCGTCTCTTCCCTGTTTCTGGAGGACTGCCGCGTGCCGGCGGAAAACCTGCTGGGCAAACTGGGCGACGGCATGAAAATCGGTCTGGCGACGCTGGACAACGGGCGCATCGGCGTGGCCGCGCAGGCCCTGGGCATCGCGCAGGGCGCCATGGAAGCGGCGGTCAAATACGCCAAGGAGCGCCAGCAGTTCAAAAAGCCCATCGCCTCCCAGCAGACGATTCAAAACTATATCGCCGACATGGCGACCGAAATTCTGGCCGCGCGCCTGCTTTTGTACCGCGCCTGCGAGCTCAAGGACGCGGGAGCGCCGTTCGGCTGCGAGGCGTCCATGGCCAAGCTCTACTGCAGCAGCGTGGCCTCAAGGGTGACGTCGCTGGCCGTGCAGATTCACGGCGGCTACGGCTACAGCAAGGAGTACGACGTGGAGCGGTATTTCCGCGACGCCAAAGTGACGGAAATCTATGAAGGCACCAGCGAGATCCAGCGCGTGGTCATCGCCCGCGCCATTCTGACAACGCCGATATTGTGAGAAACGAGAAACGATGTTGAATATTGTGGTATGCATCAAGCAGGTGCCGATGGTCACCGAACTGCCCTGGAATGAGAAAACCGGGACGCTTCGCCGCGATCTGGCCGCGGGAATGATGAATCCGGCCTGCAAGCACGCCGTGGAGGCCGCACTTCGGATCAAGGCCGACGGCGGCGCGAAGATCACGGTCGTCACCATGGGGCCGCCCGCCGCGGAGGAAGTGCTGCGCGAGGCGCTGGCCATGGGCGCGGACCGGGGAATTCTGGTGTGCGACCGGCTGCTTGCCGGCTCCGATACGTACGCCACGTCCTTTGTTTTGGGCCGCGCCATCGGCAGGGAAGTTCCCGGCTGCGACCTTATCCTGTGCGGGGCCTACACCTCCGACAGCGAAACGGCGCAAGTCGGCCCGCAGCTTGCCGAAGAGCTCGATCTGCCGGCGGTGGCCTACGCCGAGCGGCTGGAAATCTCCGGCCGGACCCTCAGGGTGCGCCGCCTGGTGGACAAATTCCGCGAAACGCTGGAAATGGAATTTCCCGCGCTGGTCACCGTGTCGATGGAGCAGTACAAGCCGCGCTACGCGTCTTTTGCCGGACTCAACCGGGCGTTTGCCGAAGCGGACATCCTTTCCGTCAATCTGAAGCGCCTGGACATTACGCCCGCGGAGCTTGCCGCCCACGGATCGCGCACGAAGGTCCGCCGGGTCTTCATCCGGAAAACGCAGAAGGAAAATGTCCTCATCACGGGAGCGGCGGCCAACGCCGCGGCCGAGTTTCTGGATAAGTACCAGCGGAAAATCAGCGCTGTGATCGGCAAATCCATCGAAGCGAAAAAGCAGACCTGACGAAAGAGAAAAATGATGACCGGAAAACGAAAAAGCATCTGGGTTTTCGGCGACTACCGCAATTATTATCAAAACCGCGTGACGCTGCAATTGCTCTCCAAGGCGGTCGACCTCTCCCGTCTTCTGGACGCGGAAGTCTGCGCGGTGGTGGTGGGCCACGATCTGGAGGAGTGGATCATGGAATACACCGCGCACGGCGCGGACCGCATCCTGGCCGTCGATCACCCCTCGCTCACCAGTTACAGCACGGAACATTACCTGATTCTGATGGAAAAGCTCGTCCGTGAAAGGGATCCGGACATTCTGCTGATCGGCGCGACCGACTTCGGCCGGGAGTTTGCGCCCCGGCTGGCCAAGCGCCTGCACACCGGCCTTTCCGCGGACTGCGTGGGGCTGGATCTGACCCCGGACGGCCTTCTGGTGCAGATCGCGCCTTCGTTCGGCGGCAACATGCTGGCGGAAATCGTCACGGAAAAGCACCGGCCGCAGATGGCCACCGTGCGCCCCGGCACCTTCCGGGAGATTCCCCACAACAACGAACGGACCGCGGTGGTCGAACGCCTGCCGCTGCCCGCCCAGCTGCCTCCCGCGCGCGTGCGCCAGATCCAGTACGAACGCGCGGTGCAGCGGGAGCACACCATCGAAAACGCCAACGTCATTGTCTGCGGCGGCCGCGGCCTGGGCAATAAGAACAATTTCCGGAAGCTCGACGATCTGGCAAAACTCCTGGGCGGAGACGTCGGCGCGACGCGGCCGGTGGTTTACGCGGGCTGGGCCGGCCACGATGTTTTGATCGGCCAGGCGGGAAAGCATATTAAACCGAAGATTCTTTTTTCCTTCGGCATCAGCGGCGCCATTCAGCACACGGCGGGTCTGGGGGAGGCGGATTTCATCGTTGCCGTCAACAAGAATCCGCAGGCCACCATGATGAGAATGGCCGACGTTGCGGTCGTGGCCGACGCGGCGGACTGGCTCAATCACCTTGTCAAGGAGCTGCGCCGGCGCATCCGCGAATAAACCGTCACCGGCCGGCCGGCCGGTGCTTCTCGGTGTCCGGCCTGATCAGCGGAAAAACGCCCTTGCGCACCGAGCGCACGTCTTCGATCGTGAAAAACGCCAGCGGATTGCAGGCGCGAACCAGGTAAAGCACGCGGTCGATGTCTTTTCTTTTCACGATGGTAAAAACGATTTTCACCGGCCCCATGGCGCCCTGCGCGTCCACATGCGTGACGCCGTAACCGTTGTTTTTGAGGACGTCGATGAGGACATCGGCCACTCTTTGCGTAATGATCCGGATGACCACTGTGCCGATGGCCATTTTTTCCTCGATCAGAATGCCGATGTAATTGCCCATCGCGAAACCGCCCGCGTAGGCGACGTAATAAACGGGATTCGTCAGATTCTTAAAGATCTGCGTGATGGCGGTAAGCCAGATGAGCACTTCAAAAAAGCCGATTGCCGCCGCGAGAATTTTAAGCCCGCGCGAAACGTAGATGATGCGCAGCGTGTCAAGCGTCACGTCGCAGATGCGTGCGAGAAAAATGATCGCCGGCAGAACGGCCAGACGAAACAGTTCCGAGTCAAACAGGGCGGCAAGGTCCATGGCGTTCCGATCCTTTTTTTATGCCATTATAGGCGCTCCCGCCGGTTGTGTCAAATTGTGGGTTGACACGACCGGATGCTTTTCCTATACTTTTGTCACAAAAAGCACATCCTGGCCAAAAGCGCGGGATTGATAAAAGTCCGACAGATGCTGACTGCCGCTATCGTCTGATACACCATTACTTCTCCTTATTGCACAGGCAAATCCCGAAAACACCTTCGGACGAAAGATTTTTTTTTCAGGGCCGCCGCAGGGTCGCGACGGACAGAGATCGTTGGGGAGGCCATCGGCATGCACGAACAAGACCTGGTGCTGGGCATCGACATCGGCGGGACCAATACCGCGCTGGGATTCGTGGAGCGCTCGGGATCTCTCACGCAATATGACGTCATGCCCACCCGCCCGGCCGATTCGGCCGGGGCTTTTGTTGCGGCGCTCCACCGGCGGACTGAAGCGCTGCGGGCGGAAATCCCCTTTCCCCACCGTCTGGTCGGGATCGGAATCGGCGCGCCCAACGCGCATCCCGTCCGCGGGACGCTCGAGCAGCCGGTCAATCTCGACTGGGGCGCAACTGTCGATCTTACAGCGCTGGTCCGTAAATACTACGACCTGCCCGTCGAGCTTACCAACGACGCCAAAGCTGCCGCCGCAGGCGAGATGATGTTCGGGGGCGCCCGCGGCATGAAGCATTTTATCGTTGTTACGCTGGGTACCGGCCTGGGCTGCGGCATTGTGGCGGACGGGCGGATTTTAACCGGGGCCAGCGGTTTTGCCGGGGAACTCGGCCACATGACCGTCGATCCGAACGGCCGCGAATGCCGCTGCGGGAAACGCGGCTGTCTGGAAACTTACGCGTCCGCCGGCGGTCTGGTCCGGACCGTCCTCGCGCTTCTGGCCAAACGTTGCGACCCGAGTCCGCTGCGCTCTCTGGCCGCCGACGCCATCACCTCTCAAAAAGTCTTTGCGTTTGCTCAGGCGGGCGACGCCGTTTCGCTTTGCGCTTTCGACCGGACGGCGAGAATTCTGGGCATGAAGCTCGCCGATGCCGTCGCCTGCCTGAGCCCGGAAGCCGTTTTTCTGGCCGGAGGCCTGGCCGCGGCCGGAGACCTGCTTCTTGCGCCGGCCCAGCGCTACATGAACGACTACCTCTTTCGCGCCTACCGGGGGACGGTGCGGCTGCTGCCGTCCGCTCTGAAGCCCGGCGAGGGCGGCGTTCTGGGGGCGGCCGCGCTGATCTGGAACAAGCTTGCGGCGCAGCATTCGCCGGAAGGGAAGGAAGGAGCGGCATGAACAATTCACTGGATCTGGGACTCATCGGCAACTGCCGCATCGGCGCGCTGATTGACGAGCGCGGCGAAATCGTCTGGAACTGCCTGCCCCGGTTTGACGGCGATCCGATGTTCTGCTCGCTGTTGCGCGAGCATGCAGACGGCGAGGGCGCGGGTTACTGTGTCGTGGAACTCATCGACCAGGTGGAGGCGCAGCAGTCCTATCTGTCCAATACGGCGGTGCTGGTCACCCGCCTCAAGGACCGCCATGGCGCGGTCATTGAGATCACGGATTTCGCTCCCCGCTTTCATCAGTACGGTCGCACGTTCATGCCCGTGATGATCATCCGGCAGATCCGGCGCCTCGTCGGCAGTCCCCGCATCTGTGTGCGCATCCGGCCGCTGTGCGAATACGGCAGCCAGAACTGCGCGGTGACGCACGGCAGCCACCATATCCGGTATGTCGCTCCCTCCTGGGTTTTGCGGCTGACTACCGATATCTCCGTGACCGCCGTGCTTCAGGAGCTGCCTTTCTTTCTCGAAAGCACCGCCACGCTGATTCTGGGGCCGGATGAAACCATTCCGGACGCCATCGGCGAGATTGCCCGCCGCTTCCTCGATGAAACCGTGGACAGCTGGCGCGACTGGGTGCGGGACCTGTCCATTCCCTTCGAGTGGCAGGAGGAGGTCATCCGCGCCGCCATTACCCTGAAGCTCAACACCTTCCAGGACACGGGCGCCATCATCGCGGCGATGACCACGTCCATTCCCGAGGCGCCCGGGTCCGGACGCAACTGGGACTACCGCTACTGCTGGCTGCGGGATTCCTACTTCGTCGTGAACGCGCTCAACCGCCTGAGCACGACCAACACGATGGAGCGGTATTTGAATTATCTCATCAATGTTGCAGCCGGCACGCCCGACGGCCGCATCCAGCCCGTTTACGGCATCGACGGCCGGGCGCGCCTCGACGAGTGCGAACTTTCCGCCCTGCCCGGTTACCGGGGCATGGGGCCCGTACGGGTCGGCAATCAGGCCTGCGAGCAGATTCAGCACGACGTCTACGGTTCGGCCATTCTTGCCGTGGCGCACGTGTTTTTCGACCGCCGGCTCGCGCACCGGGGAGGCCAGGCCCTTTTCACGCGGCTGGAGCCGCTGGGGGAGGCGGCCATCTTAGTTCACGATCAGCCGGATTCCGGACCATGGGAGACACGCAACACCCTGCGCGTTCATACCTTTTCCGGCATCATGTGCTGGGCCGCCTGCGACCGTCTGGCCCGGATCGCCGACTACATCGGCCTTTCCGACCGGGCCGCCTACTGGCAGGGCAAGGCCCGCATTATCCACAAAACCGTTTGCCGGCGGGCGTGGAACGAAAAGAAACAGACCTTTGTGGCTTCCTTCGAAGGCGATGCGCTCGACGCGAGCCTGCTTCTGATCCACGACATCGGATTTCTGGCGGCCGACGATCCGCGCTTCGCAAAAACCGTCGCCGCCGTCGAGCGGGAGCTGCGCCACGGCAACTACATTTACCGCTACGTCGAGAAGGATGATTTCGGCGTGCCGGAAAATGCGTTTGTGGTTTGCACCTTCTGGTACATTTACGCGCTGGCCGCTTTGGGCCGCGCCGAGGAGGCGCGCGATCTCTTCACAAATCTGCTGGCCCGGCGCAACCGCCACGGCCTTTTGGCCGAACATCTCGATCCCCGGACGGGCGTTCCTTGGGGGAACTACGTTCAGACGTACAGCATGGTGGGGCTGATCAACGCCGCCATCCGTCTGAGCAAGCGCTGGGACAGCGCCTTTTAGAGGGAAAGGAGGAAGTCATGCTTTTTCCGACCGGAGCCAAGATACGGTCCTCCCGCTCCCTGCGCCTGACGCTGCGGTTCGTGCTGCCGCTTGTCGCCGCGCTGACGCTGCTGGCCTACCTGGTCGTTCCGCTGGTGGACAGGCTGAACCTGCGCTGGTCCGTGCGCGATATGGACATCCGCTCGCAGTTCATCGCCGGCACCCTCCAGGAGCCGCTGGGCGAACTGCTCGAACAGGGCCACAAGATGAAAATCAACACGCTTCTGGCCCGGGCGACGCAGGACGAAAGGCTGTTTGCGCTGGGCTACTGCGACGGCCGCGGCAGGCTCCTTTATTCGTCGCCGGTTTTTCCCGCCCAGCTGGGCTGCTCTCCGCCCAAGCCGTCGGACAGCGAGTCGCCGCTGGTCCAGCTGCCCCAGGGGCTGGTGCATGTCGCCGTCCGTCCCGTGATCGTCGCCGACGTTCCGCGGGGATCGCTCGTTCTGGTGCACGACATGAGCTTCGTCCAGCACCGCAGCGCCGATACGCGCAAGTACATCGTGCTTTTGTTTGCCGTGCTGGGGCTGGTGATCTCGTTCATCACGGTGCTGGTGGCGCATTTGAGCTGGCGCGGCTGGATGAACGGCGTGCGCGCGCTGCTGCGCGGCGAGGGCCTGGTGCGGCCGTTTGCCAAACCCGTCGATTCCGAACTGCAGCCGCTCATGGGCGATCTGCGCTCGCTTCTGCGCTCCATCGACGCGGAAAAGCGCATGGCCGACGACACCACCGTCGCCTGGACGCCGGATGCTCTGCGGACGCTCTTGTACGAACAACTGGCGGGCGAGCAAATCATGGTGGTGTCGAACCGGGAGCCCTACATTCACATGCAGGGAGCCCAGGGCATCGATATTCTGCGGCCGGCCAGCGGCCTGGTCACCGCCGTGGAGCCGGTCATGCGCGCCTGTTCGGGCATCTGGATCGCCCACGGCGGCGGCACGGCGGATCGCGAGGCGGTGGACAGGAAAGACCATGTCCGCGTGCCGCCGGATTCGCCGGAATACACGCTGAGAAGGATCTGGCTCAGCGCCGAAGAGGAGCAGGGGTACTACTACGGACTGGCCAACGAAGGACTCTGGCCGCTTTGCCACATTGCCCACGTCCGCCCCGTTTTCCGCACCGAAGACTGGGAGCATTATGTAACGGTCAATGCGCGCTTCGCCGACGCCGTGGTGAAGGAAGCCCAACGGGATGATCCGGTGGTGCTGGTCCAGGACTATCATTTTGCGCTGCTGCCGCTGATGCTGCGCAAGCTTCTGCCCCGGGCGACGATCATCACCTTCTGGCATATTCCCTGGCCCAATCCGGAATCCTTCGGCATCTGCCCCTGGCGCGATGAACTCTTGCGCGGCATGCTGGGCAGCACGATTCTCGGATTTCATACGCCTTTTCACTGCAAGAATTTTCTGGAAACGGTGGAGCGCTATCTGGAAACGCGCGTGGACCACGCTTCTTCCACCATTTTCCGCGGCGGCAATCTGACGCTGGTGGAAGCCTATCCGATTTCCATCCAGTGGCCGCCGCCCTGGCAGGACTCTCAGCCGTCGGTCCAGCAGTGCCGGGCCGATATCCGCCGGTCCCTCAACATCGCGCCGGACGGTTTCGTCGGCCTGGGCGTGGACCGGCTCGACTACACCAAAGGCATTCTGGAGCGGCTGCGGGCGGTCGAACAGCTGCTCGTGAACCATCCGGAGCTCCTGGGCAGATTTTCCTTTATCCAGATCGCCGCGCCGTCGCGGTCGGTGCTGGAAGAATATCATTCGCTCGAATCGCGCGTGCGCGCGCTGGCCGCCGAGATCAATCTGCGTTTCGGCCGGGGGACTTATCAGCCTGTCCATCTGCGGGTTTCGCACCACGAGCCCCGGGACGTCAACCGCTACTATCGGGCGGCCGACGTGTGCGTCGTTACGAGCCTGCACGACGGCATGAACCTGGTGGCCAAGGAATTCATCGCCGCCCGCGACGATGAACGGGGCGTGCTGGTCCTGAGCCGCTTCACCGGCGCGGCGCACGAACTCTACGAAGCGCTGATCGTCAATCCCTATCACATCGAACAGACGGCCGACGCCCTGTACACGGCGCTCACCATGCCGGCGTTCGAACAGCGGGAGCGGATGCGCAGCATGCGGGATCTGGTGCGCAGTTTCAACGTTTACCGCTGGGCGGGGCGGATGCTGCTCGACGCCGCCCGGATCCGGCAGCGCGAAAAGCTGGCGGTGCGGATCGGAGTCCAGCCATGACGCATTCCCGCGCTGCGGCTTTCCTGTTCGGCAGATCCGCGCCGGCCCGGCTCGCCGACTTTGTCGATCCGGCCACGCTGTTCGCCTTTGATCTGGATGGAACCCTGGCGCCCATTGTCTCCGATCCCGCTCTCATCCGCATTCCCGACGCTGTGCAGCGCGCCCTGGCCGAACTTGCCGGCCGGGCGCCTGTCGCGATCATCACGGGCCGCTCGCGCTCGGACGCCCTCGCGCACCTTGCCGGCGCGCCGCGCTACGTGATCGGCAACCACGGCGCGGAGGGGCTGCCCGGCTGGACCGAACGCGAAAACGGCTTTGTCCGGACGGCGCAGGGCTGGCAGCAGCAGCTCGACATCCTCCTCCCCCAGGAGGAACAGACGGGGATTGTCATCGAAAACAAGGGCCCGACCCTTTCGATTCACTACCGGCATGCTGTGAACATTCCGGCGGCGCAGGGACTGATTCAGCATGCGGTCCGCCGGCTTCTGCCGCCGCCCCGGCGCGTCAGCGGCAAGTTCGTGGAAAATCTGCTGCCGGCCGGCGCGCCGGACAAGGGAGTGGCGCTCGAACTGCTGATGCGGGAGGAAAAGCTGACGAAGGGATTCTTTGTCGGCGACGATGAAACGGACGAGGATATTTTCCGCCTTTGCCGCAAAAACATTTTCACTGTCCGGGTGGGACAAAAGAAAACGAGCGGCGCGGACTACTATCTGCGGGGCCAGTATGAAATGGCCCGCCTCCTGCGCCTGATCAACCGCGTGCTGAAACGTTCCTAAAAGGTTGACAGCCTATCGGATTGGTTGTTATATAACCGGCGCATGGGAAAGGAAGGTGCGGATGAAAGAATTTCGAAATATGCTCTACGCGATCGATCTGGATGACGAACGCCCGTCGTCGATGATATTTGCCCTGGAATGTGCGCGGCTGTTCAAGAGCCGGCTGCATGTGGTCTATGTGAACGATCCACAGGCGGGATACCGCCATCCGACCGACCGGGAAGACACCATCGCGCTCAAGGTCCGCAAGGCCGTTTCCGAAGGGCTGCTGGAGGGTCTGGAGATCGTTTACGCCGCCGCCAAGGGCAACGTGGCGGAGGAAATCGTCCGATATGCCGAGGCGCACGCAATCGACCTCATCATCGTCGGGCACAAACACCGCAGCAAGCTGTACTCGTCCATGTTTGACAGCACCGACGTCAATATCATCGACACGGCGCTGAGGCCGATTCTGGTCATTCCGGAAAAGTAAGCTTTCCTTCGCGAATAACGCGGCGCGCCGTCCGGACGACGGGCAAGCCACAGGAGACATAATGGACATTTTGAACACCATCTATCTGGGAAACACGCTGCAAAGCTGGCTCGTGGCGGTTTTGATCCTGGCTGCCGTGTTTGCCGTTTTGAAAATCGTCCAGCGCGCCGCCATCTCCCGGCTGACGAAGCTGGCCGCCGCCACCGACAACCAAATCGACGATCTGCTCGTCACGATGCTGAGGCAGACGAAATTTTTCATCCTGCTTGTCGCCTCCGCGTATGTGGCGTCTTACGCGGTTGTGCTGAGGCCGTCCGTCGCGGCGCTGTGGCAGAAAGCGGTCATTCTGGTCCTGATCGTTCAGGGCGGCCTCTGGGCCAGCGCCGGCGTCCGGTTCTGGCTTGGCCGGACGATCGCCAGGCGGATGGACCAGGACGCCTCCAGCGCCACCACGCTGTCGCTTCTGGGATTCGTGGCGCGCATGGTTCTCTGGATCATCGTGTTCCTGCTGATTCTGGACAATCTGGGCGTCAACATCACGGGGCTCGTGGCGGGGCTGGGCATCGGCGGCATCGCCGTGGCGCTGGCCGTGCAGAATATTCTGGGCGATCTGCTGGCGTCTTTGTCCATCGTGCTGGACAAACCTTTCGTTATCGGCGACTATATCGTGGTGGATGCGCTTTCCGGAACGGTCGAGCACATCGGACTCAAGACCACGCGCATTCGCAGCCTGAGCGGCGAGCAGCTCATTTTTTCCAACAACGATCTTTTGAAAAGCCGCATCCGCAACTACAAGCGCATGGAAGAGCGGCGCATTATCTTCAGCTTCGGCGTCGTGTATTCCACTTCCCCGGAGAAGCTGGAGCGCATCAAGGCGATCGTCTGGGACATTATTGAAAAAATGCCGAAAGCGCGCCCCGACCGAGTTCATTTCAAGGAATTCGCCGATTCGTCCCTGAACTATGAAGCGGTTTATTTTGTATCCCTGCCGGATTACAATGTCTATATGGATGTTCAGGAAGCGATCAATCTGGCCATCTACCGCCGCTTTCAGGAAGAGGGCATCGCGTTCGCGTATCCGACGCAGACGATTTTTCTTGAGCGTCCGACCGGGTAACTTACGGGCCGCCGCAGCGGGCAAGGTCCTTTTTCTCCCTTCTCGAATATACTGCCTGCCGGAAAAGGCGACGCAAGGTCTTTTTTTCGTCTGGATGGTTGCTGCAAAAAAAGATTTAGACGCTTCGGGCGGCAAACCCGACCATCGCCGGCGGGTTCGGCAAGGGTACAAATTTTGCAATCCAGTGACTTTACGGCTCTGATCGGTTGATGCAACGGCGGACACCGATCGAGACCGACGGCAGAGAAATCGCGTTGAATTTTGGTCCCCGCGCTGCCGCAGCGCCAAAAGGGTGAAACCGCGGGTGTGCAGCATATGGTTCATTATCATTCGAAGGAGTGCAGCATTTCAATGATGAAAAAAATTTTCGGCATCTTTCTCTCGGCGGTTCTTCTTGTGCCGGGTGTTTCCGGCTTTTGTCCGGCGTCCGCGGCGGTCGATATCGGCGTCGCCCTGCCCTTGTGGTCGGCTCTGCCCTTTGCGGGCATTTTGCTTTCCATTGCGCTGATGCCGCTTATTGTGCCGCGTTTCTGGCACCACCATTTTCCCAAGGTTTCCGCTTTCTGGGCCCTGGTCTTCGCCCTCCCGTTTTTGTATTTTTTCCGGGAAGTCGCCGTCCATGAAATTCTGCATATCGTGATCATCGACTACATTCCCTTTATTCTGCTCCTCTGGGCTTTGTTTACGGTTTCAGGAGGCATTTACGTCCGCGGTTCTCTGAAAGGAACGCCCGCCGTCAATTCCGTCATTTTGCTCATCGGCACACTTTTGGCCTCCGTCATCGGGACCACCGGCGCCTCCATGCTGCTCATCCGCCCGATCCTGCGCTCCAACGCCTGGCGCATCCATAAAGTGCACACCATCATTTTTTTCATTTTTCTGGTGAGCAACATCGGCGGGGCGCTCACGCCGCTGGGGGACCCGCCCTTGTTTCTGGGCTTTCTGCACGGGGTTCCGTTTTTCTGGACGCTGCATATCCTGCCGGAAATGGCCTTTGCAAGCGTTATCCTCCTGGCGCTTTATTTTGTACTCGATACTTACTATTACAGAAAGGAAAGCAAAACCGCCATGCCGGACGATGCGCCGGAGCCGCTGCGCATTGAGGGCAAACGCAATTTCATTTTTCTTGCCGGCATTATCGGCGCGGTGCTGATGAGCGGAACCGCCAAAATGGGCGAGATTTCCGTTTTCGGCATCCATCAGACAGTGGAAAATCTCGCCAAGGACGCGATTCTCATCGGCATGGGCCTTTTGTCGCTTGCAGCGACCAGGCGCGAAGTCCGCGCCGGCAACGAGTTTACCTGGGCGCCGATTCTGGAGGTGGCTTACCTTTTTGCCGGCATCTTCATCACCATCATTCCCGCGCTCGCGATTCTCAAGGCGGGCGACAAAGGCGCGCTGGCCTGGCTGATTCAATCCGTCAACACGCCGGCCCATTATTTCTGGGCGACGGGGGCGCTCTCCAGTTTCCTGGACAACGCGCCCACCTATTTGACGTTTTTCAACAGCGCGCTGGGCAAGTTTTATCCGGGGCTTCCCGAGGCGCAGGCGGTTTCCGGCCTCATCGTGGAAAAGATTCCCTACCTCGCGGCCATATCCGCCGGCGCTGTGTTCATGGGCGCCAATACGTACATCGGCAACGCGCCCAATTTCATGGTCAAGTCGATCGCCGAAGAGGCGGGCGTGAAAATGCCGAGCTTTTTCGGCTACATGTTTAAATATTCGATTCCTGTTCTGGTGGTGCTGTTCGTCGTCATCACCTTCATTTTCTTCTGAACAAATATCGCTTGAAGATCGGGGGGAAAGCGGATAAGGTGAGGCGCCTTTGGCAGCCGGAGGGTGATGCGACCGAAACCGCGCACCGCCGGATCTGCCGGGGAAGAACAGGGGAGGATAATCATTCATGGCAGTCACGCTGCGCAAATCTTTAAAAACCATCGAGGATTACAAAGTTTCCAATCCTCACTACACCGACCTGCTGGATATTCTCGCGGAAATTCTGATTCTCCGGGAAGCGTACCGCAAGCAGATGAAGCAGCCGATCTTTTCCGTGGAAGCCAAGTTGATTCCGGGGAAAATGGCCGGCGGCCTGCCGCTCGTCGATCTGACCGGGCAAAAGTACGATCTTGCGCGGCCGCGGGAATATTTCTACTCGCTGGTCGCCATCGCCGAAAAGAAAATGCCGGAAGAGGCGCACAAGTTTCTGGAGATCATTCGAGACGAACAGTTCAACTGGGAAAAGATCGTCCGGGCATCGTTCAATCCCGGCCCGGCCGAAGAGGAGGCGCCGGAGGAAGACTTCACGGCAACCGGGGACAATGACGAACAGCTCGATCTGATCGATTTGTTCCTCGAAGAGAGTCTCCGTCCGGAACTGGAGGTGGTTGCCGAACAGTACGGCACCCTGGTGGAAAAAGCAGGCTGGTCGGAAGGCTACTGCCCGATTTGCGGCAAGGAGCCGAAAATCGGCGAAATCCGGGAAAAGGAGGAAGGCAAGCGTTATCTTTTCTGCCATCAGTGCGGCTATAAATGGCCCTTCCGCCGGATCAAATGCCCCTTCTGCGGCAACGAGGAGCAGCATTCTCTGGCTTACTTCGCCGTCGAGGGCGAGGAAAGCCGCCGCGTCGACGTCTGCAACAAGTGCCGCCGCTACATCAAGATCGTCGAGCTGTCCAAATCGTCCGAGGACGTCAATCTGGACGTCGAGGATATCGCCACGCTGCATCTGGACATGCTGGCCTACGATGAAGGATACAATTAGAAAACAACGGATCTGCGGTCCAAAAAGCCCTGCCGACGAGTCACCGGCAGGGCTTTTTTACGTGCGGTTCAAACCGTCTCGGGAAACCGATGGCGTTCAATACACGGGGATGTTTCTTTTGAACATGTCGACGATGATATTTTCCATCGAATACATGCCTGCGGGGGCGGCGATCAGCCACTTGGCGGCGAAAATCGCCCCCTGTCCGAAGGCGGCCTTGCTGATGCTTTCATGAACCAGGCGGATGGTCTGATTGGGCAGGCCGAAAATGATTTCATGCTTGCCGACAATGCCGCCCACGCGAATGGAGTTGACGTGCCTGGCTTTGTCCAGGCCGAGAATGTCGGCGATTTTCAACGCCGTGCCCGATTCTTCCTTTTTGCCCCGGAAGTGTTCCTCCACAATTTCAACATCCGCGTGCGGCGCGATGCCCTGCAGGATTTGCGAGGCCACGAGAAGAAAATTGATGCCCAGCGTGATGTTGGGCGAATACAGGACGGCCGTTTTTACCGACAGGCTTTTCAAAGCATCGATATCCTGTTCCTTGTATTTGGAGATGGCGGAGATGATGCGAATGCCGCAGTCGGCCGCGGGCGCATACTGCAAATGAGCCCTGGCGCTCGAAAAATCGACCAGGATATCCACCGGATGGCTGCGGAAAAAATCGGGAGACACTTCGTCCACGGAAAAAATCCGCGCGTCGTCCACTTCGTAGCCCAAAAGACGGGTGGCGTATTTGTGGTTGTCCTTGTGCGTGCGCCGGACGACCCACTTCAGGTCGAAGTGGCCGTCTTTGTAAAATTCGTCGGCCACCAGGCGGCCCGTTTTTCCGAAGCCGAACAAGCCCACGGTGATGGGTTTTATGCCCCGATCTTTTTTCTTCATGGAGCATGTGTAACAGACGACGCTTTACCCTGTCAATCCTGAAGTTTGGCCTGCTCCTGTTCCAGCGTTCCCTTGATGATGGACTGGCCGTACTCCCGGCCGTTGGTGAAGGCGCGCAAATTGTTGTCCCTTGTCGCGGCCGGCACGGATTCGAGCACCGCTTTTTTCAGCGCATCGGCATGCACCAGCGGTTCCACCGCGGAGAGAAACCCCAGCATGACGATGTTGGCCATCATTTTCGTGCCGAGCTGTTCGGCAAAGCGGGTGGCGGGAATGTGAAAGGTTTTGAAGCTCATGTCGCTTTTGCGCGTGCGCACCAGATCCGTGTCCCAGATCAGCGTCCCCTCGGGGCGCAGGGATTTCACGTTTTTCGTGTAGGCTTCCTGGCTCATGCAGACCAGAATTTCCGGCTCCTCCACGCAGGGGAAGAGAATCTCCTCGCCGCTGATGATGACCTGGCTGGAGCAGGCGCCGCCGCGCGCTTCCGGACCGTAGTTTTGCGTCATCGTGGCGTGCTTGTGGTCGTAAAGCGTGGCCGCCCGGCCCAGGATGTCGCCGGCCATGACGATGCCCTGGCCGCCGAAGCCGGTGATGAGAATGTGTCTTTCCCGCTTATCGGTCATGGCGCGTCACCTTGCTTTCTGATCCGGATGCATCGCCCGCCACTGGGGAGAATTCAGCCGGTTGACTTTCTCGTAATGGTCCATAAAGGTGGGCCGCTCGATATCGACGAACTTGCCCACGACGATTTCGCGGTCGATATCCATCGACGCGTCCCGGGGGTCGATGTCGCTGCGGATCACGGACCGGCCGTGATAGAATTTGAGCATTTCCAGCGCCGTGCCCATGCGGTTGCGCCGTCCGAAAGACGACGGACAGGGCGTGATCACTTCCACGAAGCTGAAGCCCCGCTTATCGAGCGCTTCGCTGATGGAGCTCCGCAGGGAGCGCACCTGCATGGCCGTCCAGCGCGCCACGTAGGTCGCTCCGCAGGCGGCGGCCAGATAGCAGAAGTTGAACGGCTCCTCGGGTGAGCCGTTGACGGTCGTGGTGGTCTTGGCGCCGAGCGGCGTGCTGGGGCCCTGCTGTCCGCCCGTCATGCCGTAGTTCAGGTTGTTGACGCAGATGACGGTCAGATCCATATTGCGGCGCGCGGCGTGGATGAAATGGTTGCCGCCGATGGCGAACAGGTCGCCGTCGCCGGATACGACGATGATCTTTGTGTCCGGCTTGGCCAGCTTGAGCCCCGTGGCAAACGGCAGCGCCCGACCGTGCGTGGTGTGGAAGGAATCCAGGCGGATGTAGCCGGCCATGCGGCCGGTGCAGCCGATGCCGGAAACCATGGCGATATTGTTGGGATCCCAGCCGGAGTTCTTGACGGAGTGAATGACGGCGGAAAACACCGTCCCGATGCCGCAGCCGGGGCACCAGATGTGGGGAATCCGCTCCGTCCGGAGGAGGGAATCCATCGGATGAGGCGGCAGGTTTTTTGCGGTTTTTGCTGTAATCATAATTTACCCTTTGCTGCTTTGGCAATTGAGCTGAGAATCAGCCCCGGATGCAGAATGGCGCCGCCGTAGTTGGACACCAGACGGACCGGGCAGGCGCCGCAGGCCGCGCGTTCCAGCTCCAGGACCATCTGTCCGCCGTTGATTTCGGCCATGATCATGGTTTTGGACGAAGCGGCGACGGCGCGGATCAGGTCTTCCGGAAAAGGCCAGACCGTGTCGAGTTTGATGAGCCCCGCTTTGATTCCTTCCCGGCGGGCGTCCTGGACGGCCTGCATGGAAGACCGGGCGCTGATGCCGTAGGACACGACCACAACTTCCGCGTCGTCGAGAAAAAGATTTTTCGTGGAAATTATCTTGTCGCGGTTGTTGCGGATTTTATCCACCAGGCGGGTGACCATCTTTTCCTGGGCTTTCGCATCCATTGCCGGATAGCCGCGCTCGTCGTGCGTCAGACCGGTGACGTGGATCCGGTATCCGTCGCCGCAGTTGGCCATCGGCGCGATGCCGTCCGGGTCCGCTTCGTAGGGCAGATATTCTTCCCGGGATACGGCCGGCTTACGGCGATTGACGATTTCGATTTCCTCTTCGGGGGGAACCACCACGCGTTCGGTCATGTGTCCGATGGTTTCGTCGGCCAGAAGGATGACGGGCAGGCGGTAGTACTCGCTTAAGTTAAAGGCCCGGATGGTGAAGTCGAACATCTCCTGCGGGCTTGACGGAGACAGGGCGATAATTTCGTAATGCCCGTGGGAGCCCCAGCGCGCCTGCATCATGTCGCCCTGGGCCACCAGCGTGGGCAGACCCGTGCTGGGGCCGGCGCGCTGAACGTTGCAGACGACGCAGGGCGTTTCCGTGCAGATGCCGAGGCCGATGTTTTCCATCATCAGCGAAAATCCCGGGCCGGACGTGCTGGTCATGGACTTGACGCCGCCCCAACTCGCGCCCAGAATGGCCGCCATCGAGGCGATTTCGTCTTCCATCTGAATATAGATGCCGCCGATTTCAGGCAGGCGGCGCGACATGGACTCGGCCACTTCCGTGGCGGGCGTGATCGGGTAACCGGCGAAAAAGCGGCAGCCGGCGGCCAGAGCCCCTTCACAGCAGGCCTCGTCGCCGTTGATGAAATGGATTCCTGTTTTTACTTCTTTGGCAGACAAAATTACGCTCCTTTTTAGTCTTGCTCTTCGAGGTCGTCGTATTCCACGCTGTAGATGGCGAATTCCGGGCAGAGAATTTCGCAGAAGTGGCAGTTCACACACCGGGTGGTGTCGATCACTTCCGGGGGATGATACCCTTTCTTGTTGAAGGCTGAAGAAACCCGAAGAACCTGCCGCGGACAATTGGCGATGCAAAAACCGCAGCCCTTGCAGCGGTCTTCAATCACCACCACCTGTCCCATTTTCTTTTTTCGCCGGCCTATTTCATCGGGCGGGGTAATGGGATATTTTTTTGTTTTTTGCATGAAATTTCTACATCTCCCTGCATGATCCGGTCCATGCGAGGCGACCTGCCGGATGGATTGAATTTGCTTGTTTATCGGGGATGATCACTGGAGCCCCAGTCCCTGAAGTGCCAAACTCCATCATGCGCGCGCAAAGGTGCAAAGTGGGCATTATAAGAATAGAAAGGCCCTGTCAAGAAAAAAGGAAAAGGGGAAAGCCGTCGTTTTTCCGGCTCTTGCCCGCCGCGCGGCAAAGGGACGGGGTTTAGGAGCTTGCTTTTCCGCCTGGCCCGGACTATGAAGAACCGATCCTTACCGACCCGAAAGGAGGCGGACACAAGGCCATGCGAGACTCGGACATCAACGCCATTGTACGTATTTTAAAAAAGGAGCTGGAACTGGGCGAGATGCCCGTCGTTTCCCACCTGGCAGAGCATCAGCGCGATCCTTTCGTTATTTTCATATCCACGCTTTTGAGCCTGCGCACCAAGGACGAAGTGACGGCCGAGGCCACCGAACGGCTCTTTGCGCTCGCGGCCACACCCGAAGAGATGCTGAACATTCCCCGTGAAAAGATCGCCCGGACGATTTTTCCGGTCGGCTTTTACCGCAATAAAGCCAGGACCATCCAGAACGCCTGCCGGGAGCTGATCGACCGTTTCGGTTCGCGGGTGCCGGATCATCTGGACGATCTGCTCAGCATCAAGGGCGTCGGCCGCAAGACGGCCAATCTGGTCGTGACGCTGGCTTACGGCAAGGACGGGATTTGCGTGGACACCCATGTCCACCGCATTTCCAACCGCCTGGGCTATGTGGCCGCGAAAACGCCCGATGAAACGGAAATGGCGCTGCGGGCCAAGCTGCCGCGGCGGCACTGGATCATTTACAACACGCTTTTGGTCGCCTTCGGCCGCAAAACCTGCAAGCCGATTTCGCCGCTTTGCAGTTCGTGCCCGGTCCGGCGCTTCTGCGACCGCGTAGGCGTAGCGAAAAGCCGGTGAGGCGCCGGGCGAAGCCGCGGGCGCCGCGCAAAGACCTGTCAAGATTTTCTTGACAGGCCCCCCCGGGGTTTCCTATAGTGGCTCAAAGATAAAAATGTAAAGATAACGGAATGATCTATGAGCAATAATATCGTCTTTTCCGGGAGTCTCCTTTTTTTGTCTCTGGCTGATGTCTTTCAGCTGCTGGGCGGCAACAACTGCACCGGCCTTTTGACGCTGCGCTCCCCGTACTCGCCGGAAAAGGGAGTTGTATACTTTGTCAACGGCAATCCCGTCAACGGTTTCTGGGGCAGTCTGCGGGGGATTGACGCCGTGTATGCCCTGTTCGGAATAACGGACGGGCGCTACGATTTTTCCGAGGAGCGTCCGGGAAGCGTGGAAAAGGTCATCAGGCAAAGCATGATGGAGATTGTCCTTGACGCCCTGCGGCTGATCGACGACGGCAAGATCGCCCGCCTGGGACCACCCCCGCTGCCTGACGCCGGCGACGAGGATGAGGAAGGCGAAGCGCGGGAAAACATGGCCATCGATTCCGAGCAGCCCGTCAAGGGCCCGCCGATGGATTACCGCTATGCCACGATGGAGCGAAGCTATGCCGACGGGGCGACCATCGTGCGCGAAGGAGAACACGGCAAGTGGCTGTGGGGCATTTCCGACGGCACCGTGAAAATCGTCAAGAATACGCCCAAGGGGGCGCTCACCCTGGCCCGTCTCGGCGAAGGATGCTTTCTCGGAACCGTGCGGTCGTTTTTATACGGCGAATACGCAAGAAACGCCACGGCGATCGCCGAAGGCGACGTCCAGTTGTTTTTACTCGACGCGGAAGCCCTGCACCGGGAATATTCCGCCCTGTCGGAGCCGTTTAGAAAAATTCTCATCAGCCTGGACAATCGGCTCCGCATGATCAACCAGAACGCCATCGAGGCCTATATCGGCGAATATTCCCGGACGCTGCCGCCGGACAAGGTTTTCGAGCACGGCTATCAGAGCAACACGGATCTTTATCTCATCCGCGAGGGAACGGCCGACGTCATCGGCAAGGGGCCGCGCGGCGAGGTCAACCTGCTTCAGCTGGGCCCAGACGACGTCTTCGGACGTCTGCCGTTCATGGCTTTCGGCCATGAGCCCTTATACGCCTCGGTCATGACTTCGGACCCCTTCGACGCCGAGCTTCTCGACAGCGCCGCGCTGCAGAAGGAGTACGACGCGCTTTCTCCCACGTTCCGGAATTTTGTTTTCGGTCTGGCCACGAACATTTCGATGACCACGAAACTTTTCTATCAGCTTCTCGGCAGCATCACGCAGCATCCGCAGGTTCCGGAAGATGCGGATGCGCCGGAAGCTTCCTGACGGCGGCCGCCCCGGCCTTAAAAAAACGCCGCCGGTTTTCCATCCGGTTTTCCATCTTGACAAAACGGAAAAGTTTTGCGCTTTTTAGCCCGGCGAAATTCTGAAAATCCGATGCTCAGGCAGGTGACTCATGGAACTCTTCTTCGATCCGAAATCCGTCGTCGTCGTCGGCGCCTCCAACGCTCCCTTCAATCTGGGCGCCACAATCTGCACCATGCTCAAAGATTATCTTCAGTATCCCCACCCGGTTTACGCGGTCAACTCCAAGGGCGAACCGGTGCAGGGCTATCCGGGCTTTGCCTCCGTCCTCGATCTTCCCCGGACGCCGGACCTGGCCGTCATCATCGTGGCGGCGCGCCACGTGCCGGGCCTGGTGCAAGACTGCGCGCAAAAGGGGATCAAGCATCTCGTGATTGAAAGCGCCGGCTTTTCCGAAGGCGGAGACCTGGGCGAAGCGATGCAGCGCGACATCGACGCCGTCGCCCGGGAGCACGGCATCCGCATTCTGGGGCCCAACTGTCTGGGGACGCTCAGCACGCGCAACAAGTTCTGCTGCTTTTACGGCGTCAATCCCTCCCTGGTGGAGATGAAGCAGATCTTCGAGTCGCCCGGCGTCATGTCCTACGTCATTCAGAGCGGCGGCGTGGCCGTGCTGGTGATGGAATCGCTGTACTACGATCTGGTGGGCATCAACAAGGTGGTGAGCATCGGCAACAAGTGCGACGTCGATGAAGCGGACCTGATCGACTACTTCCAGAACGACGAGACGGAAATCATCGGCATGTATCTCGAAAACATTTCCGCCGGCCGCAAGCTGATGGAAGCAGCCCGGCGCTCCCGCAAGCCGGTGCTGATTTACAAGGTCGGCAAAACCGAGGAGGGCGCCCGCGCCGCCATGTCGCATACGGCGGGTATGGCCAACAACGATGCGATTTTCGACAATGCCTGCAAACAGTCGGGCATCATCCGCCTGGAGTCCATCGACGAGCTGCACTCGCTGCCGAAGATGTTCACCGAAATGCCGCTTCTGAAGGGCAGGCGGATCGCGGCCTTCACCAACTCCGGCGCCTTTGGCAGCATCGCGGCGGACCTGCTGGTGGAGGCGGGCCTGCAGATGACGAGGCTTGCGCCGCGGACGCAGGAGCGCCTCAAAAAGGCGGGGCAGGTCTTCAATATCGCCAATCCCGTGGATATCGGCCCCGCGCCGCCGCAGACGTATCTGGACATCTTCGACATTCTGCTTTCCGCCGATGAAGTGGACGGCCTTCTGCCGCTGCTCAGCGTCTGGCAGCCGTTTGTCATCGACTGCCTGGCCGAACTATTGAAGATGTGCAAGCATTACGCAAAGCCCGCGGCCATCTATACGCCCAATGCCGTCGCCAAATCCATCGCCATCCGCGTCAAACACCGCATTCCCATCTTTGAAACGGCCCGGCAGGCCGTGCGGGCCCTGTCCGTTTCCCGGACGTACCGCCAGTCCCTGCTGAAGCGGAAGTTGATGGACAAAGAACCGCGGGCGGCCCGCTGAAAAGAAAGGGTAGCCACCGATCATGCCCCGCCGGCGCATCATCCGTTCACGCGTCCCGCCGCAGCCGCAAACCGTGGCGCTCGTCGATTATCTGGCCTCCCGGTTCACCTATCTGTCGCCGGACCGGTGGCGCGATGAAATTGCCGCCGGCCGGATTTTACTCGATGACGCCAGAGTGACCGACCCCGGTCGGCTGCTTTACGGCGGCGAACTGCTGGCGTGGCACGCCGGGCCGATCGCGGAACCGACCGTCGATGAGGGCGTTGCCGTTCTTTACGAGGAGGAAGATTGGATCGCCGTCAACAAGACGGGCAACCTGCCCGTCCATCCCTCCGGACGGTATTTCCATCATACGCTCACGGCTCTTCTGGAAGAGCGGTGCGGCCGCCGGGTTTATCCCGCGCACCGTCTCGACCGGGAGACTTCGGGCGTGGTGCTGCTGGCCTTCGACGGCAAGACGGCCGGAAAGCTTGCCGGAGCGCTTATCGCCGGAACCAAGGAATACCTGGCGCTGGTGCATGGTCATTGTCCCGCAGGTGAATGGACGGTGGACCTGCCCCTGGGCCGCGCCGCCGGTTCGGCAATCGCCAAGAAGCGCCTGGCCTGGCCGGGCGGAGAGGAAAAAGCGGTCACGCGGTTTCGCAAAATTCTTACCGTGGCCGATATTTCCCTCATCCGGTGCTTTCCGGAAACAGGGCGGCTGCATCAGATTCGCGCGCATTTGTCGGCCGCCGGCTATCCGATTGTCGGGGACAAGCTTTATGGCCGTGACGAAAAGGCTTTTCTGGAATTTCTGCGGGACGGCTCCCGCGCCGAACTGGAAAAAAGTCTGCTTTTGCCGCGCCAGGCGCTGCACGCCGTCCGTGTGACGCTTACGCATCCGCGGACCGGCCTGGCCATGACCCTTCGCGCGCCGCTGCCGAAAATGTTTGCGGATTTTATTCGGGTCCGGAAAACGACTTTACCTGCGACACAACTTTTCCCGGCTTAGGAAAAGCGGCGCGCGCCGGCTGCTTCTTTTGGGGGATGTCCAGCATGGTGCCGCGGCAGTCAGGCGAGCCGCACAGGCAGGCGTGTTCCCTTTTGTCCCGGGCGGTGATCCGGCCCTCGATCATCAGGCTGTAGTCGTAAAAAAGCTCCTCGCCGGGCGAAATATCGCGCAGGGCCGTGAGGAAAACCTGGTTGCCGGTTTGACGGGCTTCGAGGTTGGGGGCGCAGGAATGGTTGATCCACTTGGCGGGGGCGGCGCTGTGCGTGGCGTCGATGACATGGCCATCGTCAAGATGGAAGAAAAAAGTATGGTGGGGCTGATCGGGATCATGCGGATGGCGCTTTTGCGCCTTCTTCCAGGTGATGATTTCGCCCTTGTATTCCAGGACCGTCTCGCCCGCTTTCAGCGGACGGGCGGCGTAAACGCCCCTGCCGTGGACACCCGATTTTTTTACCTCGATCCGACGGGAGCGGGTTTGGACCTTTTGCTGATTTTTTCTGTCCGCCATGCGCATTGCCCTTTTTCTTGCTGTCGGCGGCGTTTATACAGGGAAGGAGTGGGGAGGTCAAGGCAAAAACGGGTCGAACGGTTTGCGGGAATCGCCGGCGGACGCAGCAACGCAAGAACGTTTTTTTTCAGGCCCGGCAGCAGACTTTTTTATGATGCTTCGGAACCCAGCCTGCCCGCTTTTTCCAGTTCATCGGCGACGTATCCGAGTCCCAGGGAAGTCAGCGTCCGGCGCGTGGGATATCCGGACGCGGTATCCCAGCCCTGCAATTTGTAAAAACGGGTTTTGAATTCTTCAACCTTTTGTCTGTCGAACGTTCTTCCCCGGACATCCATGTAAGTCCATTGGCCGTTTTCCGTTCCCGGCATGTAGATTCTTCGCAATCCTTCGGCGTTGGATGCGACATCGTACGCATAATCGGCAAAGTGAACCAGACGGCGATGCCGGCCCTGCAGCGTCCAGATTGCATGATCGAGGTTCCAGATCCGGCGGCCCAGGTTGATGCCGTCCAGAAAGGTCATGTTCTTTCCCGTTACGGCGTTCAGGAATTTCGGTTCCGCATGACCCGTGGAGCCGATCTTGCCGGGCGCATTTTCGTTGACGAAGTCGGCCCAGCGCCAGTCGCAAAAAAGGGCGGACTGCTTCCAGAAGCGGGTATAGTAGCGGTGCCAGCTGACCAGCTTGGCCATGTGCTTGGAGTACATATTGGCCGTGCTGAAGTCGAGCATCCGCTCGTCTCCCTGAAAAGGTTCCATCTTATCGGAGATGATCTTGACCAGATCTTCCGCCGGAACCCGCGGTTTTCTGCCGTACGCCCGCGCGATGAGAAGGTCAAACTTTATCCAGTCGAAGTCATGCTCGTTGATGTCCCGGTCTCCCAAAAGCGTGCCCCAGCCCCATTCCAACTGGGCCGCGGGCTCCTTGTGGACCGGCAGGCCCCAGAAGGGAAAAGGCAGCAGTCCCGTTTTCAGGTCATCGTCCAGGCGCCCCCATTTTTTGGCCGCGCGGACGACGCCCTCCGCCAGCGTCGTCCCGAAATCGTGCGGTCGGCCGTTTCCGTCATTGCGACAGGCGATCATCCGCACAAGGCGGGTGACAAAGGCGAGGCTGCCGCGGTCATTGAAATCCAGCGGGCAGTCAATCGCCTTTCCGGGGCCCAGAACACCCCGGTCGTGCAGTTCGGCCAGATATCTGTCGCAGTAAATCATTTCGTGGGCGTTGAGACCGTAGCGGTTGAGCAGGTCGCTGGCCTGGCGCTGGATATCCGGGGAGTTGGCGCTGCCGTAAAACAGCGTTGTAAAGCAAATGGCGCCGTTGCCCAAGCCGCTTTTGAAGCGCGCCCGGCAGCCGGAATGACAGCCCACGCAGGCCTGGGGGCGCTGCGCTTCCCGGGGCCTTCCCGCGCCCGGAGGATTTCCCCACAACACGCCGGGGAGCGGCGGCAGGTGAAAGCCCGAAGGCGCGTCGAATTTTATTCTGCCGTCGGGAGAAAAAGCATACTGCCGCGTCTGCTCCAGTCTCGCGACCAGCAGGGCTTTGGGATCATGCACATGAATGTCGCCCGTGCCGATCACACTTACGGCTTTGAGATTTTTGGAACCCCAGACCGCGCCGAACCCTCCCTGGCCGGAACCGTGAGCGGCGTCGTGAATCAGGCAGGCCATCCGGCTTAAGTTTTCGCCGGCAGGCCCGATAGCCAGAATGGCCGGTTGCTGGGTGGTTCTTTCCCCGTCATTTCCGGTGGGCGAAATCCAGTCGCTTGCCGCCTTATCTCCGGCGACATAATGCCAGAGGGTTTCCTGACAGGCTTTCGTGTCCTGTCCCCAGAGGGACAGAGGTTGACAGTTGCGGATCACGACTTTTTCATTGCGGATGTCAATCCAGACCGGTCGGGAGGCTTTGCCTTCCAGAACGATTCCGTCCCAGCCAGCATACTTGAGCATGGCGGAAAACCGTCCGCCGAAGTTGCTGCGGGTAAACCAGCCGATGGGATAGGACTGGACCCCGATGCCCTGGACTTCCGTTCGGCCGCCCGCCGCCGGAACAAGCGTACCGGAAAGCGGCGAGGTCATGATGGTCACAACATTTCCCGGATGGAACCCGTCGATGGTTTTATCCTTGACCAGGTCGAAGAAAATCGCCGATCCCATGCCATGCCCGCCAATCCACTGCTCATAGCGGCCCGTGGGGATCGTCATGATTTTCCCGTCCGACAAATTGATTCTCAGAATTTTTCCGGCATATCCGTTCATATCATGCGCCTAGTCCGTTGTCGGATACTTCAAATTTTTCCAGGCCGCGCCGCGAAGATTAACCTTGTAACCCTTGTCACCTTTTTGTTCCGGTATTTCCCGTGTGAACTTGATGGCCGATACGGGACAGACTTCCACACAGGCCTGTTTCCCCTGAGGTCCTCCCCCTGCCTTGTCCCAGTGATAAGGGGCATCGGCGCACAGATCGCATTTTTGCGCATGCTTTGCAAACGGGTTCCAGAGCGCACTGGCCGGCCGGTAGGAGCAGGACTTGATGCAGGACCGGCAGCCGATGCACTTTTTTGTCGTGACCATCCGGACATGGCCGAATCGGGCATCCGCGTGAAGCGCCCCGGTGGGGCAGGCCCCGACGCATGCGGGTGTCACGCATTGCCGGCACTGCTCAATAGTAAGATCATCCGGCCATTTTTCAAAAGAGTTTTGCATGATCTGGATTCTGGCCAGTGACAAATTTTGCACACCTTCGTGCACCAGAGAGCAGGCGAGCATGCAGGAGAGACATCCCTGGCATTTCCGGGTGTCCACCAGGAGATACCCCTCCGAAACAGGTATGGCGGCTATCGCATCGGGAAGCCAGAACATGTTGGAGAGCGCTCCCCCCATGCCGGCGCTGATTGCGGCCGCGCCGGATATCTTCAGAAAAGATCGCCGGGTAAGCGTTTTATTCCTTCCCTCTGGGGATGAACCCATGGCAGCCTCGCTTTTCGGATTAATTGCTCTTTATGCTGTTTTGAAGGCAATTACTTGCTGTCAATGGAGTTTATTGGTCTCCAAAAATTCGGTGATGACGGTTAAGACTTCGTTCGGCCTTTCCATGATAAGATTATGTCCTCCCTCCAGGCGGACCAATACGGCATGCGGCATATCTTTTTTGAGTTTGCGGACCACATTCGGCAGAAAGGTCGTTGATCCGGAGGCATGGATGATCAGAGTGGGGATATGGATCCCGGCAACAAACTTCCAGATATTCGTGGGGGCGGTGGCAATACAGCGTGATTCCCATTTCGGGTTGCAGCGCAGTTCAACACGATCTTTTCTTTCCGTCAGGTTGCTCTTCAAAAAAGCCTTAACATAAGAACGTTCCCATGTGGAGTAAAGATTTCTGGATGAAAAATAGTTTTCCGCCGCCGGGAAATCGGGCCAGCATGACGGTCTTCCGGCGATTTTGGAAATTGCCGGCACCCAGGAGGTCAGTCTCAGCTTCTGAAGCAGAAATACCGTTGCCGTCCACGACGGCGGCATCAGCCCCGGCTCAATCAGAATGAGGGCGCGAACGCGCTCGGGTCTTTTTGCGGCGGCAACCAGACTGATCGTGCCTCCCATCGAGTGTCCGAAGGCAATCAAAGGCCGGTTTAGATAATCGAAAAAGTTTTCCAGATCACGATACAGGATGTTCCAGCTCTTAAGGCGAGCCGGATCGGCAACGGCCCGGGTTTTTCCATGCCCGCGGCTGTCCATAGCCACAACGCTGCAAATTTTTTTCAATTGCAGCGCGAAAGGAGTATAAATTCCGGCACAGAATCCGATGGAATGGCTGATGTGCATCAGCGGCCCCGTCCCACCCCAATCCAGATAGTTGAAATCCTCGCCGTTTAAACTGACTCTGCAATAATCCGGCTCAATGCTCATTTTCCACACTCCCCTCATTGGATGAGACGGAAAACCAAGTGAAACCGTGCCGTTGTTCCGAATACCGGCGTTTGTCTTCCTTGACTCTGCTAGGATTGCCGCAACTGCGCGTCATAGATCTTTTGCAGACCCGCCGGCGGGTCAGTCGGCTTCATGGTGCCGAGATTGATAAATACCCCGCCCTGCTTTGCCGCCACTCCAGGTTTACCGTTAACTGTAAATTCCATATTGGCCGTCCAACCCGCAGAGTCGAATTGCTCCATCCAGATACTTCCGGCAACCTGATCATGCATCCGAATCGGCCGCTTATATTCCAGACTGGTCCGGGTAATGACAGGCACAATCAATTCCGACATGAGTTTTTGCAGGGGGTAATGAACTTCCAGCAGTTGGAGCCGCAAATCCTCCATCCAGCGGACATAGGTAATGTTGCTCACGATACCCATAAAATCGATGTCGTATGTCTTAACGGTAATGGGCAAATCAAGATAAAACGGTCTTTGTTGCTTCATACAGCCTCCTTTGTATCGGATGACTTCTTTTTACGCCTGATCACGGGCCGTCACCACCAGAAGGATCAGTCCGATCATGCACAACCAGGCGTATAAATCCCCGATCACCGAATAAATTGTAAAAACGGATTTCACCGGCACATCGGCCAGCATCATTCTCTCTTTCGACGTCGCATAGTTTTGCGAAGCGATCACCCGCCCGCAAGAATCCATGGCGATGGAAAGTCCTTCGCCTATTAAGAATCTTTTCCGCATCACCCTGCTTCACTTCATCAAGAGCTGCCAATGATGAAAAGCACAGCGATGTCAAATCTCCAGCGCGACCGTAAGTCCGTCGCTGATGGACTCGAACAACCCGCCCGCCTGTCGACATTGTCCGGCGGCGTGCACATTCTTTTTTAAACCGTCCAGACTCCTCAGCAGTTCATCGTTAGGCGTACGCCCCAGTGAAAGGACAACGGTGTCCACGTTTTCGATGCGGTAGGGTTGTCCCCATCTGGAAGCGATGAGCGTTTTGCCCTGCAGGGCTTCAACGCTGGCGCCGGTCGAGAGGACAAGCGGCTTTTGGCCCAACCGGGCTAAGAGGTGATAACGGGTGATGCTTTCCAGCTCCTGACCGGCCTGATCCTGGGAAATAAGGACATCCACGCTTTTCCCCTGGTCGGCCAGAAACTCCGCGGTGCCCAAACCTTCCATCCCGCCGTCGGTTGCGACCACGACGACCTTTTGGCCTGCTTCCACTTTTCCCAGAAGGATCTCCCGGTAGGAGACAACTTGTCCCTTTGCCGCTCCGGGAATGGACATATCTTTGGGGAGGCCGCCGGTTGCCACAATGATCTCGTCCGGCGCCTCTTTTTCGATCAGCGCCCGTGTTGCGGAAATGCCCAGGCGGACGGTAACCCCCAGCTTTTTTAATAGATGCCGGTAGTAAGCCACCGGTTTGTCCATCTCCGACCGGCCCGGCGTTTTCGCGGCCATGACCAACTGGCCGCCCAGATACGCCTCTTTTTCATATAAGAAAACCTGATGGCCCCGTTTGGCGGCTACGCGGGCCGCCTCCATACCGGCCGCCCCGCCGCCCACGACCAGAATTCGCTTCTTTGTGACGGCCGGGAGAATTTTGAATTTTTCCTCATGGCCCACAGAAGGATTCAACCCGCAGGTGATGCCTTCGCGATGGCCCGTCCGGGACCAGCAGGTCATCAGACCGATGCAGGGTCGGATTTCGTCTGTCCGGCCTTCCCGGGCCTTGTTGGCCAGCTCGGGATCGCACATGTTGGCCCGGGTCATGCCGACCATGTCGGCGCGCTTATGCCGGATAATCTCGTTGGCCATGGCGGGATCGACGATGCGGCCGATGCAGAACACGGGGACCTGAACCACCTCCTTGATGCCCTCAGCGAGATACACATGAGCTCCGTGAGGCGTACCCATGGGGCCGATGGTATTGATTCCGCCCAGGCTGACATTGACGTAGTCCAGTTTTCC
>DBPV01000041.1:0-242 GCA_002304995.1 Syntrophaceae bacterium UBA1411 | reverse complement strand
TGGAGAGGAGAAAGAAATTGCAGCGGCAGGTAGTTGTGGGCGCAGTGCAGTTCAACGCCGTCAAGTCCCCCTTCCCGCATCCGGCGGGCGCTTCGTGCGTAGCAGGCCGCAAGTTCGCGGATTTCGCTGACCGTCAGGGCTCGGGGAAGAGTGCCGTAGACCCGGCTTGGGACGGCTGAAGAAGACACCGCTTCCGTGACGGCAGTTTTTTTAATGGACTTTCCCGGATGCCAGAGCTGGGC
>DBPV01000080.1 GCA_002304995.1 Syntrophaceae bacterium UBA1411 | reverse complement strand
TCGTCGGGTGTCGAACCCCTGTTTGCCGTCTCCTACGTCCGGCAGGTCATGGACAACGACCTCCTCGTGGAAGTCCATCCCTACTTCGAAGCCGTTGCCAAACAGAGGGGCTTTTATTCGCGGGAGCTGATGCAGCGCATCGCCGAACACGGATCTCTGCGCGATCTCGAAGAAATCCCCGAGGATATCCGCCGCGTTTTTGTCACGGCGCACGATATTCCGCCGGAAGTCCATATCCGGATGCAGGCCGCCTTTCAGCAGTTTACAGACAACGCGGTCAGCAAAACCGTCAACTTTCCCAAAACGGCAACCATCCAGGATGTGGCGCGCGTCTACGAACTGGCCTATCAACTCGACTGCAAGGGCGTGACCATTTACCGCGACGGCTCGCGCGAGCAGCAGGTGTTGAGCGTCGGCAAGAAAGAAGAAGCGGCGCCGGGCGCGGCCAAGGAAAAACCCGCCACCAAGCGCGAACGCCCCAAGGTGCTCAAGGGCTGGACCTACCAAATGCAGACCGGCTGCGGCCCTCTGTACGTTACCGTCAATGAGGACAGCACCGGTCTCTTCGAGCTCTTCACCACAATGGGCAAGGCCGGAGGCTGCGCCGCGTCCCAAAACGAGGCCATCGGGCGCATGGTGTCGCTTGCATGGCGCAGCGGCCTGCAGGCGCGGCAGGTGATCAAGCAGCTCCAGGGCATTTCCTGCCACTCCCACTCGGGCTTCGGCGAAAACAAGATCCTGTCCTGCGCGGACGCGGTGGCCAAGGCGATTCAATCGCACATGACCGCCAACGGCGACAAAGTCCAGCATGAAAAACGCGCCTTTTTCAAGGGCGCCTGCCCCGACTGCGGCGGCATCGTCGAACACGAGGGAGGCTGCGTCGTCTGCCGCATCTGCGGCTACAGCGAATGCGCCTGAGAAAGAAACGCCGCTCATGAGGAAAATCGTTGCCGGATCCGTCATCCTTTTCCTGCTTTTTTGTCCGCTCACCCGGGCGCAGGCAGCCTCCTGCGAGGATGTCGTCGGAACTCTGAACGCGCGGCTTGCAGCGGCCATAGACAAACAGGAACTCGTTGACATTCTCCGGCAGCTCAACGAGACGAACAACAAAAAATTGCCCGCCAAGTTTGTCAACAAGCGAAAGGCCCGCACGCTGGGCTGGACGCCGGGGCGCGACCTCTGGTCCCTTCCGGCGCTCCGGGGCGCAAGCTTGGGCGGCGACCGGTTCGGCAACTACGAAAAACGGCTGCCCGCCAAAAAATGGCGCGAAGCGGATCTGGACTACCGGGGCGGGCGCCGCGGCGCCAAACGCCTCGTCTTTTCAGACGACGGAAAAAGAATGATCACCGTGGACCACTACCGGACTTTTACGGAGGTGCCCCCATGCCGCTGAAACGCTGCACGCTCGACGGCCGGACTCTTCAGTCGCTGGATGCCCTTTACGACCGTCTCGCCAGACGGCTCCATTTTCCGGCGCATTTCGGCCGCAGCCTGGACGCGCTGTGGGACGTCCTTTCCGCCGACGTCGCCGGCCCCTTCGAAATCGTCTGGACATCCGCCGACGCATCAAAAAAATCTCTGGGCAGGAATTACACGCAAATCGTGAAACTGCTGCGCAAGCTGGAAAAGGAACGCGATGATTTCCGGCTAGTCATTTTGCCGTGACAGGCTTGCAAAACAATCCCTCAAGGAGGAGAGCCAAAATGCGGGGCCGGTGCTCTATTTCGGCGACATTACGATTCCGGTTTTGATTTTGACTCTGCTGGCTGTCCGGCGCCGTCTCGCACCGGCGCGGCGTGTTGCCTGACAAAATGGTAATGCGGCCCGAAGCGCTCGAAAGCCGCCCGGTCCAGCGCTTCCCGGTGATCGGGATGGGCGATGCCGATGAGCAGCCGCGCCCGCTCCTGCAGCGGCCGGCCGTAAAGATTCACGGCGCCGTACTCCGTCACGATCCAGTGCGCGTGGGCGCGCGTCGTCACGACGCCCGCGCCGGGCGTGAGGACCGGCGCAATTTTGCTCACTTTCTTGTCCGTCGCCGACGGCATGGCCAAAATGGCCTTGCCGCCCGCCGAGCGCGACGCGCCGTAAAAGAAATCGATCTGGCCGCCCACGCCGGAGTAGCATTTCGTTCCCAGGGAGTCGGCGCAGATCTGGCCGGTGAGATCCACCTGCAGCGCGGAATTGATCGCCGTCACCTTCGGATTGCGCGAAAGGATGAAGGGATCGTTGGTGTAGCCCACATCCTTCATCAGCACCGCGTCGTTGCGGTGCACGTAATCGTATAATTTTTTCGATCCCAGAAGAAACGTCGCCACCATCTTCCCCCGGTCGATCGCCTTGTTTGCCCCGTTGATCACGCCTTTTTCCACGAGCGGAATCACGCCGTCGGCGAACATCTCGGTGTGGATCCCCAGATTTTTGTGGCCCGACAGCTGCGACAGCACCGCGTTGGGAATCGCGCCGATGCCCATCTGCAGCGTGGCGCCGTCTTCGATGAGCGCCGCGCAGTTCCGGCCGATGGCCGCCTCGACGGCATCCGGCTCGGTGAAGCGAACCGTTTCCAGCGGTGCGTTGTCTTCCACGAAGCAATGGATGCGCGAGGCGGGAATAACGCCGTCGCCGTACGTGAAAGGCACAAAGGAATTCATCGCCGCGATCACGACCCTGGCCTTTTCGACGGCGGCCACCGACGCGTCCACCGACGTTCCCAGCGACACATTGCCCTCTTCGTCGGGCGGACTCACCTGGATCAGCGCCACGTCGCACGGCAGATAGCCTTCGCGGTAAAGGCGCTGGGTTTCGCCCAGAAACACGGGAATGTAATCGGCGTAGCCCTGCTGAGTCCACGAACGAACATTGGGACCGACAAAAAAGGAATCGAGCTGAAAAACGCCTTCAAACGCCGGATCGGCATAGGGCGCCGGACCTTCCGTGTGGAGATGGTGGATGTGAACGTCGCGCAATGCCCCTGCCCGCCCCCGCCGGCACAGGGCGGCAATCAGGCAGTGGGGTGCGTTGGACGTGGCGCTCAAATGAACGTGGTCCCCCGATTGAACGGCTTGGACTGCTTCATCCGGAGCTACGGTTGGAATGGCATTGGCTCTCATGGGCACCGTTTTAGTAAATGACGAAGATAAATATCCGTTCGGTTATCAAAGACTGCAGGCTGTCAGCCGCTCCCTACGATTTCAAAAACTCCCGAATATCTTTTGACAGCCGATCGGGCTTTTCCAGAAGAATGGCATGCCCGCAGTTTTCATAAAGAATCATTTTGGCCTTCGGCAGGGCCTCTCGAAAATCCCGGGCGAGTTCAATCGGAAAAAGCGGATCGTCCTGTCCCAGAATAATCAGCGTCGGATGGGTAATCCCGGGCGTGCGGAGATTATTGTCAAATACATTGCAGGCGGCAAACTGGCGCATAAACGCATGCAGAGGCTGTGGATTCTGCATCCGCAACGCGACGGCTTTTTCAACAACATCCGGACGCTTCTCGGCAAATCCCGGAGCTGTCATCAGCGTTAAATCGATGCGGTACACCTCCTGAGGAGATTTCCCCATGATCGCCACGGCCGTTTTCTCCCAAAAAGGCCGGCCCAGTTCCGCCGAGCGGGCACCGCCCATGCCGGTCGCCACCAGCACCAGGCGGTTGACCCTGTCCGGATAAGACAGAGCGATTTCCTGGGAGATGAATCCGCCCATCGATAGTCCCGCCACGTGGGATTTTTCAATGCCCAGCGCACTGAGCAGCCCCACCGCGTCGGACGCCAGCAGCGGAATTGAATATTCCTCATTCGGCTTATCACTGCGGCCGATGCCCCGGTTGTCCAGGGCAATCACGCGAAAATCTCCGGACAGCTCTTCGATTTGCGCAAACCATAAATCCATGGGGAACGCCAGTCCGTTGATGAGCAGAAGCGGCTCGCCCTGTCCCCGCTCTTCATAGTAGATTTTGATTCCGTTGACAGATTGATAAGGCATAAAAAGAAATCCTGCAAATTTAAAAAAAATGCAGGGAACGGCTTGCCACCCGCAGGGTGGTTCAGTCCGTTCCCTGCAATTTTGATCTAAACCGCTTCAATGGCAATGGCCATACCCTGGCCGCCGCCGATGCAGAGGGAAGCCAGACCCAGGCCCACGTTGCGGCGTTTCATTTCATTGGCAAGCGCCAGCACGATGCGTGCGCCGGAGCAGCCGACCGGATGGCCGATGGAAATGGCCGAACCGTTGACGTTGGTGATGTCCCAGGGAATATTGAGCTCGCGCAGGCAGGAGATGGCCTGGGAGGCAAACGCTTCGTTGAGTTCAAAAAGACCGTAATCCTTGACGGACGTGCCGGTGATGCGCAGCAGTTTGCGCACGGCAGGCACCGGCCCCAGTCCCATGTAGGCCGGGTCGACGCCGCCCGAGGCGTAGCCTTTGATTCTCGCCAGGGGTTTTAAGCCCATCTGTTTGGCCTTGTCCTCGCTCATGATCAGCAGCGCGGCCGCCGCGTCGTTGATGCCGGAAGCGTTGCCGGCCGTGACCGTTCCGTCTTTTTTGAAAGCCGTGCCCAGCTTGGCCAGCTTCTCCATGCTGGTTTCCATCGGGCGTTCATCCGTGTCGAAGACGATGGGATTGCCCTTCTTCTGGGGAATCGTCACGGGAACGATTTCATCTTTCAAGAGGCCGCTTTTGATCGCGTTGCGGGCGCGGGTATGGCTCTCGAGGCTGAGCTTGTCCTGCTCTTCACGGGAGATGGCGTAGCGCGCGGCGATGTTTTCGGCGGTGATGCCCATATGGTAGCCGTAAAAGATTTCATACAGAGCGTCAAACACCATCAGGTCGACGGTTTTGCCGAACGGCATATCCATGCGGTGTCCCCAGCGGGCTTTGGGCAGACCGATGGGCACGTCGCTCATGTTCTCCATGCCGCCCGCGACGACCACTTCGTTGTCGCCGGCCTTGATCGTGGCGGCGGCCAGCGCGATGGCTTTCATGCCCGAGGCGCACACCTTGTTGACCGTAATGGCGGTCGTTTCCTTGGGAAGACCGGCGCGGATCATCGCCTGGCGTCCGACGTTCTGCCCCTGGCCCGCGCCGATGACGTTGCCCATGATCACTTCGTCCACGGCGATTTCCCGGAGATTTGCATCCCACTTGTAATACTGCTGTTCAATCGGGCAAAGGCCCTCGTTTTTGGCCGTATCCGGCGCGTCTTCCCTGGCGTGGGCGGGCAAAACCGGTTTGAATCCGGCTTTGGCCAGAGCTTCATGAATGACGAGCGCTCCCAGGTCTTTGGCGGGAACGTCCTTTAAGGAGCCGCCGAAGGCTCCCACTGCGGTGCGCACACCGCTGACAATAACTGCATTTGGCATAAACCTGCTACCTCCTTGTTCTCATATAGATGACTGTATTCCGATGTCAGTTCGTGACATTGACCGTCATGGGTCTGCGGCGAGGGCCGCAGCCGTCTGAAACAGGCGGGAGTATTCCATAATTGAGGCGGTAAGGCAAGGATGTTTTGCCCGGGGCGTGGACCGCGGACAGGCCGAATGAACGGCCGCAAACGACAACCTTGCCTTCAGGGAGCGCCGGAGGCCGGAGGCTCGGCCAGGGAAAAGCGCAGGACCAGCGCATCGGCCTCGAAGGACCGGCCGGTTTCCAGCCCGGACTTTTCGAACACTTTGAGCATGGCCTCGTTGCGGGGCAGAACATAGGCGACAAACCGGGCGATGCCCCGGTCGCGCGCAATTTTCACCAGATAGTTGAACAGGAAGGTGGCGATGCCTTTCCCCTGGAACTCCTCGTCCACAATGAAGGCGATTTCGCAGGCGTCCTCCTTCTTGTCGTAGGCGTAGCGCGCTTCCGCAATGATTCTTTCATTGCGGCCTTTTTCCGCGACGGCGACAACGGACATGATCGTGTCGTAGTCGATGCTGACGTATTTCTGCATTTCCTTGTGCGGCATCAGAGGCTTCGGCGCAAAATAGCGGAAGTACTTCGATTCGTCGGAGAAGTTGTAAAACAGCCGCCGCATCATGTCCTCGTCGGAGGGTTTGATGGGACGGATCTTCACTTCCAGGCCGCCGCGCAGCGTCTTGCGGGTTTCGAGCAGCGCCGGATAGTTGGCCGCGTGCCGGGCGATATAAATCTGATCCGGATAAACATAGTTGAAGGCTTTGGCCTGCGCCAGCAGACTCTCGCGGTGATCCGGATGGGCGATGTCGATCATGGCGAGCGCCCGTTCGCGGATCGACTTCCCGAAAAGATTGGCCACGCCGTATTCCGTAACAATATACTTGACCACGCCCAGCGTGCTGTGGGGATTGTCGGCGGCGCTGTCGTGCCGAATGACGATGTTGCTGCGGCCCTCCCGGTCGACGGAATTGAGCGCGACAATAGCCTTGCCTCTTTTTGAAATGGTCGCAGCCACGGCAAAGTTGAGCTTGCTTTCATAGCCGGTCAGCAGATTGTCGCCGGAATGAAAGATCACGGAATCGCCGAAAATGTCGATCTTTTTAACATTCATAATGCTGATCAAACTTTGAATCCGGCGCACGACAAAAGGATTGCTCAGACGCGCGAGCGGATAAAATTCAAAAATGGGATTGCGGCTGACATAGTCATAAAGGGCGCGGCTTCCATAGCAGTAGCTGGCGGTCACCAGCCCGCCGCTGATCCGGCTGCGGTCCAGCGAAATGGCGCCGGAGGCAATCAGATCGATGACCCAGTCGGAAACCACATGGGTAAGAATCCCCAGATTTTTCTTATTTTGCAGATGATGGGCCACGGCGGTGAACACTCTGCCCACATGGAGCGCCACGGTTGCTCCGTCTTCGATCAGGTTGGAAATGTTCCAGCCGATTCTGTCCATGATGGAATCGTAGGCCTTGCTTTCCCTTTCAATCAAAGGCAAGTCGCTTTCCACCACATAATCAAAACTGCTGATGTGCAGAAACGTTTCGCCCAGGGTAACGGGCATGTTGGGATTGATTTCCGCAATGACCAGCGACGCTTGTTTTACGACAATATTGGCCACATCCACCGCCACACCCAGAGAAACAAATCCGTTGTCGCCGGGCGGGGACGTTGCAATCACCGCCACATCGACGGCCACCGCTCCGCTTAAAAAAAGATACGGCAGCTCCATGAGGTTGGCGGGAATAAAGTCGACTTTGCCTTCCGCAATTTCCTTGCTGATGCTTTCTCCGATATTGAACGTCTTCAATCGGTACTGCCGGTTGTCACTGGAAGACTGGAGATATTTACCCAGAGTAATCAGTTGAATGATTTCCAGGTCGCGGATGTTGGGAGCGTCGGATCGGGCAATGGCCGTAAGCATTTTCCCGGGCGCCGCCACGCCGCTGGAGACGAAGATTTTCTGCCCCGGTTTGATTTTCTCCAGAATTTTTTCTTCGCTGGTCACCTTGGCGCTGTAATCCAGGCCGTGACTCCCGGTTTTTTGATCCATCATTATGGCCTTGCTTTATCCATGCGAATTCAATATGATGCCGTCTCGTTCCGAGGTGTTTCCCCATCCCGCTGTTGTAATGCACTATGACACGGAAAGGAGATACTTGCAAACAACTATTCACCCGCATTCTGAACAGACGCTGCTTTCGGCTCCGACGGTACAGAAGGCCGCCGCCCGGGCGGACATCCTTCCCGCTTCGCTTCCGGAAGACAGCGCACACAAAGCAGGAAAACAAACATCCGCAAATCCGTCATCAAACACTGGAGAGGTTGGCCATGATTGAAAAGAGCAACCGGCAGTACATCGAAGAAATCAAGTTGATTCGGCGGCAAATGGTCGGCCTGGAACAGCAGAAAAGCGAGCTTCAGGGCACGATAGAGCAAATGAAGGAAAATGAAAAGTTCTACCGGGACCTGGCCGACAACGACCCGGACTGGACCTTCCGTCTCGACGCCGACAATCGTCTGATTTACGTTTCTCCCTCCGCCAAACGCATCACCGGCTATGAACCGGAGGAATTCCGCAAAGACGCCAAGCTCCTGTTTAAGATGATCCACCCCGACGACCGTTCCGCCTTCGACGACCATCTCCACTTTGCGCGCAAGTCCAAAACCAGCACGGAAGAGGAGTTCCGGATCATCCGCAAGGACAAAAAAACACGCTGGATCAGCCATCTGCCCCAGCCGCTTTTCGATGAAGAAGGCCGCTACATCGGGCTTCTGTCCAGCAACCGCGACATCACCGACAGCAAAACCAAAAACGACGGCTCTCTGGACAGCGAAATCCGCTACCGCCTGCTTTCGGAAAACATCCGGGACGTTGTCTGGACGATGGATCCGACGCTGCGTCCGACTTATGTGAGTCCGTCGGTTCTGACTCTGCTGGGATACACGGTGGAAGAAGCCCTGGATCAGAACTTCCGCGTGGTTCTGACACCGGCCGCGCTGCAGAAGTTCAATGAGGCCTGGTCGCTGGAAATCGAAAAGCAGGACGCCGCGGGGACGGCCGCCCCATCCTCCCTCCGGCTGGAGCTGGAATGCCGGCGCAAGGACGGCTCCACCGTCTGGACCGAATCGGATTTCACGGCCCTGCGCAACGACAATAAAAAAATCATCGAAATCGTCTGCGTCAGCCGCGAGATCACCGCTGTCGTCGATGTCCGGGAAAAACTGCTCCTGGAGGAAACGAAGCTTGCGCACAGCCAAAAGCGGATGAAGGCGCTGTGCGACGCAGCCGAAGACGGCCTCTATCTTGCCGACACAGACGGCCGTCTGCTGCAGGTCAACATCGCCGCCGCCCAAGGCCTGGACACGGATCCGGAAACCCTTCTTGCAGCCGGGAACATGGGCGATTTTATTCCACGGGATGCCGAAGCGAGGCGTAAAGAGCACATCGCCCGGGCCCTGCAAAGCGGCGAGGCGGTTACTTTTCAGGAGGATCTCCTGGGAAGGACGATGGCCTGCCGCGTAGAACCCGTCGCGGGTGAGGACAAAACCATCATCGGCGTTGCCGTGTGCGCCCGGGACATCACCGACCTGATATCCGCCCGGGCGGATGCCGAAAAGCTCCGCCGCGCGCTCGACGCCGCACAACAAAAACAGCGCGACGGCGAAAAGGAACTCCAGAAAGGCGAACGGCAGCTCGACGCCGTCGCGGAGGCGCTGAAGGACCAGCAGGGCATCCTGGACGACTGCGAGCGCCGGCTTAAGGAAAATTTGAACCGGCAAAAGGCCCTGGAAAAGGAACTCGGGGACAGCTGCCGCCTTTTGGAGAAAAAGGAGAGCGATCTTGCCCAACTGAAAAGCGAGTTGCAGGGACTGCTCGCCGCGTCGCCGGAAGCTTTTTTCCTGATGGATACAAAGGGCGGCCTTCTTTATGCCAACGAAACAACGGCAAAGCTCGTTCATGCGGATTGGACGGAGCTAACGGCGGGCCGCAATTTCTATGATTTTCTGCCCGCAGCGGCGGCCGACCGCTACCGGAAATGCGCGGCGGACGTTCAGAAAACGGCACGGCCGATGCGCTTCGATCTGGAAATTTTCGGCCGCGCCCTGCTGCATTCCATCTGTCCCGTTCTCAATGAAAAGGGCCATGTCTCACGTCTGGCTGTTTTTGCCGCGGATCTCTCCGAGCGCAGAAGCGGCGAAGCGAAAGCCGAGGAAGACCGGCGCCGGGCCGCGGAAGCCCAGCGCCTGCTCCGGCTCATCGTGGACGCGATCCCTCTGCGCATTTTCTGGAAGGACCTCGATTCCGTCTATCTGGGCGCCAACACCCTTTTCGCGCGGGACGCGGGCCGGGAAACGCCCGATGCGCTGATCGGCGAAACGGACCTCGATATGATCTGGCGCGACAAGGCCAAAGAATACCGCCGCGAGGACAGCGAGATTCTGACCTCGGGAAAGCCGATGGTCCGCTGCGATGAGCGCTGCGTCGCCTCCCTGGGCGCCG
>DBPV01000015.1 GCA_002304995.1 Syntrophaceae bacterium UBA1411 | reverse complement strand
TGGGCGTTTCGGGGATCGCGCCCCGCCCGCCCGCCCGGAGGATCTCCATCACCGGGCCAGGAAGCTTCGCCGCGATGCCGTACTTCTCCACTACGGCCAGAGCCTGGCCGAAGGTTGTGGCGTCCGGGACGGTGATGCCGGAGGCGATGGTGTCGAGACGGTCGCCCATCACGTCCGACAGGATGAGGCTCACCATTCTGGCGGGGAAGGCGGCCCGGGCAAATCCGCCCCCTTTGACGCGGGAGAGATGCTTTCGGATGCAGTTGATCTCCCGGATGTCCGCGCCGCATCCCAGGAGTGCTTTTGTGGTTTGCTGCAGGTGCCCCAGAGTGATTCCTTCGCGGGGCAGACTGAACAGGGCTGAACCGCCACCGGATATGAGATTTATAATGAGGGTCTTTTCGTCGGCGAGCTCTGCCATGGAGTGAAGCGACAGCGCTCCGCAGACGCTGCTTTCGTCCGGAACCGGGTGGCCGGCCTCCAGCACCCTGATTTTTTCGAGCGGAGCGCCCTGGCCGTGCTTCGTGATGACTGCGCCGCCGGTTATCCTGTCTCCCAGAACTCCCTCGACGGCGGCGGCCATTTTCGCAGCTGCCTTGCCGATGCCGGTGACGAGGACTTTCGGGTAGGCGTTCAGGTCAATGGACAGGTTTTCGGCTTCTCCTGCGATCAGCAGGGTTTCCCCCCGGGTCTGCATCCTCTCCCTGATCATGAGGACGGGATCGACTTTCTTGAGGGCCTGATGAAAGATCGCTTGAAGATCTTCCTGCGGATTCAAGAGATCACCTCCCGGGAGTTCTTTTTCATGCAGGGCCATCCTTTGATTCGAAGATTCGTTTCATCGGCGCACAATAGGGTCCTTCCGGAATCACGGCGAAAGAGCATCCCTTCCCGGCCAGATCGTTGACCGTATTTTGCAGCTGTTCGGCGATTCTGTCTGAAGCGGCCTCGATGATTTTCACTCCCAGAAAAGAACTGTGGCCGGAAACAATTCCATGGGTGACAAAATGAATTTTATCCAAATCGGTTTTCTCATAGATTCTGGCCTGCATCTGTATCTGCCACTGGTCTTTTTCAATGCTGCTTGTCTTTCTGATGTCCCGGATAAAGCCGGAGAAGTCGTTGCGGTGTCGGCGAAGTATGTTTTCATATGTCTGCGATCCTACGCCTTCCACGCATCCGCCCGCGGCAATAATCGTCCCTCCGTTTCTTACACACGGCAGAGCGGCTACCAGAGCTTTGACGCATTGATAAAAAGTGGCGTCCAGGGGATAGCCCCCGCAACCGGTGACAACCACATCCGCTTCCGCATCGACGACCGGACAGGCCTTCTGGCTTGCATAATTGCACGCGTCGTCATGGCTTTCAAAAAGGTCTCCGGCAAAAACCTTCACGATCTTTTTTTCCCGGTTCATGACAACCTGGATGCTGAAATCGACGCCGGCCAGCCTGGCTACGGACAGCGCCTCTTCATGGCAGGGATTTCCTGCGAGCTGTCCGGTAACGACGCTGGCGTGGGAGAGGAATTCATACCCGTGAAAGTGTTGGATCGTTTCCAGGGAGGAAAGGCCGGGGCAGAGTGTTTTGCGTCCGCCGGAAAACCCCGCCATAAAATGCGGTTCGACAAGTCCGATGACGATTTTATAATCCGACTTGGCAAAAAGTCTGTTCAGTTTTACCGGGGCCCCGGAGTAGCTTGTCCCCGGAAGGTCGGCCATGTCGCCTTCAGCATCGTGATCCACAATGGTATAGTTTTCGGCAACCTCTTTACCGAACATGAAGAGCCGCTCTTCCGCCGTACTGGGCCTGTGCATGCCGGCGGCAATCAGAATGGTAATCCTTTTCCGGTCTATTCCCGCGGATGCGATTTCATGAAGCAGAGCCGGCAAAAAAGCCCGGTAGGGAATCGGTCGGGTAATATCCGAAACCGCAATGATAACATTGTGACGCGGTCTTTGCTTTAGCGAGTCCACAAGACTTTTTGAAGCGATCGGATGTCTGACCGCCTCCAGGACAAGTTCCGCTGCAGGAGACGCGGGAGTGTCGTAGGACGAATGATAGATTCGGCTTGTGTCGGGAAATTCTACGTTCAGTCGCGTCCGGTGATACCCGATTTCCGCTATCATAAAATCCTCCTCAGGGAATCATGCCCACGGAAAAAGCCAGCATGAACTGAGCCGCATAATACAGCGGCAACCCCAGATAGCGGTTCGTAATGTCTTTTTTCACAAACCTGTGTCTTGCCACAAAGAGGTCTGAAACGTAAAAGAGGAGCGCCCCTGCCATGATCAGCGCCCGCGCGTGAAGGCTGAAGTCCTGAAGGAAGGCCAGTGAGGCTGCTCCCACAACCATGAGGGATATAATGACCAGATAGGCGATCACCGGACCTCGCATGGAACCGAGGTGGGGACGCAGTCTGGTAAAGACAAACAGGGAAACGACGGATATTCCGGCAAGGGACACCCCTGTGCCGGTTGTAACGCCGGCGGTGATGAAAAACGCCAGAACATATAAAACGTGTCCTGCGAGGAAAAACGCCAGGCCGGCAGTAAAAACCTTGCGGTTAAAGAAAAAGGCCAGGCAGACATCGCCGGCGAAGCATAAGACAAGACCCGCCAGGATGAGGTAGTAATAAGGACCCGCAGGGTGGGGCAGCAACAAAGCCGTTGCGATGAAAAGTCCCGACAGGAGCGGCTTGGTCAGAAGGATGCCCGGGAGACTTTCTTTTTTTTCCGCAAAAAGAAGACCGCCCAGAAGAACGACAGCTAATGCCAAGATGATGATTGTATTCATGTTATCTCTCCATAAGGAACGATATTTTTCGTGGTTCCAAACTATACACCAGAAAATAAAAATATCATACAGGAAATAGATTTAAAAGTAAATTGGTGAATATTATGTTCACTTGTTAACTTTTTTATTGACAGGGTCCCCTGACTTTAGTAACCACATTTCCAACAATAAAATGATTGGAGGACCATTCCACATGAAGATCAATCACAATTATCAGAAGAGAGTCGACAAAGTCCGCGAGCTCATGAAAGCAGAGGGTATTGATGTTTTCCTGGGAACGAGGGGCAAGAGCATTACCTATCTTGCCGGGGCGTATGCGCCATGGCGAAGCGTCGTGATCATGGATAAAAACGGGTTTATCAGTCTCAACACCTGCTTTCTTGATTCTGAACGGGTGAAAGACGAATCCTGGCTTGATAACGTCAGCGGGTGCGTGCCTATTCCGGGATTTGACATGTGGGAAGTGACCGTTGACTGGATCAAGAAGAACGGTTTCGATAAAGGCACCATCGGCATTGAACTCGGACAATCCGCCCGAATCATGTCCGGATTTCTCTGGGCGACGGAGTTGCAGTACTTGCAGGAAAACCTGCCCAAAGCAAAGTTCGTCAATGCCGTCAGTCTGGTTGATCGGGTAAGCTATGTAAAGGATTCCGAAGAGATCAAGCTGTTGCGCCAGGCTGCCGCCATGGCCGACGCCGCACAGGAACGGGTAAAGGAGGCTCTGTATATCGGCATCCGGGAAGCGGAGATTGCCGGGATCGCTGAAATGGAATTGCGCCGCCTCGGAAGTGAATTTCACTGGCCCGTAACAGGCTCAACGGAAATCGCTTCGGGATACCGGACGTACTATACTTTGGGCGGCTGTACGCCGGCCAGCGAAAAAATCGTGCAACGGAGAGAAAGCCTCCTGGTTGATGTGCACCCGACGTACCAGAATTATTGTTCGGATCTTTCCCACAACTATTTTATCGGCAAGCCAAGTCCGGAGCAGGAAAAGCTTGCCGATGCGTACCTCCAGACATGTGAAACGCTTGTCTCCGCCCTCAAGGCCGGTTCGAAAATCGGCGAGGTTGCGCAGAAAGTCAACAACGTTCTGGACAAAAACGGATACCGTCCCTATACCCTGCCCGCCTACGGCCATGCGATCGGCGTCATCGGCCACGAATGGTACCCCACCATTCTGGACAATAACGAATTCAGGGACATCGTCCTTGAAGAGAATGTGGTGGAGATCGCGGCGATCGTGATGAATGTTCCCGGTGTGGGAGGAATGCGGCTGGAGTGTCCCGTCAGAGTAACTGCGACGGGCGGTGAAGAACTGTGCAAGACGCCTCTGAAAATGACGGTGCTGGATCTTTAACCATCCTGCAGGTAAAGCCTCTTCCGGCCGGGCCAAGGGAAGAGGCTTTACCCTCTCCAATCCTTTGGCGGACCGACCGCTGGTTTCCGGGTCTGCAAGATTTACGGACGTTCAATCAGGCCGTTGAGGATGAGCTGGATGCCGTCCGTATATATTTTTTTGATTTGCTTTGCATCGGAGATGACATACGCCTCAACGATGAATGTTCTGTAAATCGAATAAAGCAGGATGCTTGTTCGCCCAATGTCCACCTTTGAAAATTTTTTCTGCCGGATCCCTTCTTTCAGGATGTATTTTATAAGGTTCAGGGATCGGTTGTTGACCTCTCTGAACCGCACCACTTGCGTCGAGAAAGGGAAGATCGTAGGATCCTTTTTCAAAACTTCCGTGAGCAGCTGATCCTCCATGAGATAGTCGTAGCCTTTCTGGCTCATCACGATAAATTTCCGGATGATGTCATCCTCACGATTGACGGCAGTTACGACTTTCTCCTGCCATCTTAAGAGCGCATAGGACAGGGTTTTTTCGTAAAGGTCCATCTTGTCCTTGACGTATTTGTAGATGCCGGGCTTGGTGATGCCAATTTCTCCGGCAATATCGTCCAGCGTGGCCTTTTTATATCCATACCGGGCAAAGACCTCCAGCGCTTTACAATACAGCAATTCAAGCTTTTCTTTTTTCTTCATGGTTTTCGTCTTATACAGAATATTTACGCAAGTCAAAGGATGTTCGGCATCTCATGGCCGCCGGGCGCGGCTGTTTCCGGCTTTCTCAGAGAAACTCCAGTTCCTGCAGAATATCCCGCACGCGGGCGGCCTGGTCTTCCGGGACCAGGAGGCGCGCGTAAGAGCCGGCGGCCAGAAGCAGGTTGACGTTTTCCCCCGCAAAGACGTACGGAATGTCTTCTGCGTCGAGGACGGATTTAATCACGGCTATATCGCCCGGATTGTAAGTGGAAAAAACTTCGACCATTTCAGTGAAATCCCGGCGGCGCCGTAAAGCCGCCCAGCACGTCTTCCAGTTTGTCGGCCAGATCCAGCGTTGTGCCGTCTTCCAGAAACGGCCCCATGATCTGGAGGCCGACCGGCAGATTGTCCGGCGTTTTTCCGGCGGGAATCAGCGTCACGGGCAGGCCGGCCAGCGTCGCCGGAGAGATCCATTTGAACGTTTCGACGTAGTAGCGGGGGCGATCGGAGGACTCCAGCACGCGTCCCCAGAGGTTGCGGCCGTGATTGTGGGCAAACGCCGGAATGCAGTTGGCGGGCATCAGGAAAGCGTCAAAGGTTTCGAAATAGGTCTGCCAGGCCTGGCGGGACAAGAGGCGTTTCACGCCGAGCGCACCCCAGGCTTTGTGGGACAGAGTCAGGCCTTCCACGTACTGGCGCTGCGTCTCGCCGAACGGCAGATCGTACAGGGTTTTCATGGCGTCGATGAACGCGTCGGTAAAAAGCGGGGATTGCGAGACATAGGCGGCCATGAGCTTGAAGTACGTCTCAAAGACATCGCCAAATGAAATGCCGTTCGGCCAGCCTTCCTGCATTTTCACGCCTTCGCGGCCGAGGGCGTCGACGGTCCGGGCCATGACCGCCTGAATGTCCGGATGGACGGGGCAAAAGGGATCGGTGAGGACATAGCCGATTTTATAGTCTTTCAGTTTGGCCTTGCGCGCCGCCGGCAGCTTCCAGCGGTACGCGACCGCGTCTTCCGGTCCCGGACCCGCGAGAATTTGGAGCTCCAGCTTCAGGTCCCGGGCCGAGCGGGCCAGCGGGCCCGCGACCGCCAGATCGTTTAAACCCGCCAGATTGATCGTCGGCGGGATCTGCGACGGCAGGGGCGGAATGGCGCCCTGGGCCGGAACGAGGTTAAGGGAGGGTTTGTGGCCGCAGACGCCGCAAAAGTTGGCAGGAGTGCGGATTGAACCGGCCAGATCGGCGCCGAGCTCCAGAAATCCGAATCCGGCGGCCAGCGCGGCCGCCCCGCCGCCCGTCGAACCGCCGGATGTCCGGGTGACGTCCCACGGATTGTTGGTTGTGCCGGCCACCTTGTTGTAGGTTTGAATGTCGCTGGCGCCGATGGGCGTGTTGGTTTTGCCGACGATGACGGCGCCGGCGTCGAGGAGTCTCTGCACCGCCACGGCGTTGGTGTCGGGGACGTAATCGGTAAGGTCGGTAAAGCCGCAGGTGGTGCGCAGCCCGGCGGTGCGGAACTGATCCTTGATGAGAATCGGCAAGCCGTGCAGCGGCCCCCGGATTTTTCCGGCGGCCAGCTCGCGATCCGCCTTGCGGGCCTGCCGCAGCGCCTCTTCCTCGTTGAGCGTGACGAAGGCGTTGATTTTTTCATTGTGCTTTCTGATCCGGGAAAAGACGTGTTTGGTGAGCTCCCGCGACGAAACGGCGCCGGCCCGGATGGCTTTGACGGCCGCGACCGCCGTTCCGAAATCCGGATCGAATTTCAGACGGGATTGAGCAGGCGAAGAAGAAATCTTTTTTTTCATGGTCGGCCCCCTTTTGTTGGATGGAAGATCATGACATGATCGCGAAGACATTTCTAGCAAATTCTTTGTCGCAGGCGGCCGGGCCCGGCCGGCGAGGGGGCTCTTTGCGGCTTGCCGGAAATTGCTGTTGGTGTTGGGCCGCAAGACGTGTTATAGCCATTGCACCTGAAATAAAAGGAAAATGAAAGTATGGAACCTCTCAAAGGATCGCAAAGAAAATATCTGCGCGGCGCGGCGCACCACTTGAAACCGCTTGTTATGATCGGCGCGAAGGGCGTCACTGAGACGCTGCTCGGGTCGGTCGATCTCGCGCTTCAGGACCATGAACTGATCAAAGTGAAATTCGGAGAATTCAAGGAAGACAAAAAGGAAATTTCGGCGCAGATCGCTTCGTCTACTCAAAGCGAGCTCATCGGAATCATCGGCAACATCGCCATCCTCTACCGCCCCCACCCCAACCCGGAAAAAAGAAAAATTAAAATCCCGTAGTCCGGAGGGAACGGTCGCGACCTTTCTGTGCCGCTTTATCTTCTGGTGAGCTGCCGGTACTTGATCCGGTGCGGCTGGCTGGCGGCGGCGCCGAGGCGTTTCCGGCGGTCCTCTTCGTATTCGGAATAGTTGCCGTCGAAGAAAAGGATCTTGCTTTCGCCTTCGAACGCCAGAATGTGCGTGCAGATGCGGTCGAGGAACCAGCGGTCGTGGCTGATGACGACCACGCAGCCGGCGAAACTCTCCAGCGCGTCTTCGAGCGCCCGCAGCGTGTTCACGTCAAGGTCGTTCGTCGGTTCGTCGAGGAGCAGCACATTGCCGCCTTCCTTGAGCATGCGCGCCAGATGCACGCGGTTGCGCTCGCCGCCGGAAAGCGTTCCGACCTTTTTCTGCTGATCCGTTCCGGAGAAGTTGAAACGCGAAACGTAGGCGCGCGAGTTGATCTGGCGGCTTCCGATGGTAACCACGTCCTGGCCGTCGGAAATCATCTCCCAGATGTTCTTGTCGGGATCGAGCGCATCGCGGCTCTGATCGACGTACGCCAGCCTGACGGTTTCACCGATGCGGATGGCTCCGGTGTCGGGGGTTTCCTGGCCGGTGATCATGTGGAAGAGCGTGGTCTTGCCCGCGCCGTTGGGGCCGATGACGCCGACGATGCCGCCGGGCGGAAGTTTGAAGGTCATGCCGTCCACCAGCAGTTTTTCGCCGTATCCCTTGGAGACATTATCCGCTTCAATCACCAGGTCGCCCAGACGGGGCCCCGGCGTGATGAAAATTTCCCGCGTTCCGGATTCTCGCTCCAGATCCTTGCCCAGCAGTTCCTCATAGGCTTTGATGCGCGCTTTGGACTTGGCGTGCCGGCCCTTGGGCGACATCCGGATCCACTCCAGTTCGCGCTCCAGGGTTTTGATGCGGGCGCTTTCCGTCTTTTCCTCGTTTTTCAGGCGGCTTTGCTTTTGCTCGAGCCAGGAAGAGTAATTGCCCTGCCAGGGAATGCCCTGGCCGCGGTCGAGCTCGAGAATCCAGCCCGCGACGTTGTCCAGAAAATAGCGGTCGTGCGTCACGGCAATCACGGTTCCTTCATATTTTTGCAGGTGATGCTCCAGCCAGGCCACGGACTCGGCGTCCAGGTGGTTGGTCGGTTCGTCGAGCAGCAGGATATCGGGCTTCTGCAGCAGCAGGCGGCACAGGGCCACGCGGCGGCGTTCTCCGCCGGAAAGCACTTGCACGGGCGTATCGCCGGGCGGACAGCGTAGCGCATCCATGGCCATCTCCAGGCGTGAATCGATATCCCAGGCGTCGAGCGCGTCCATCTTTTCCTGCACGACGGCCTGCCGGTCGCAGAGTTTGGCCATCTCCTCGTCCGACATTTCCTCCGCGAACTTTTCATTGATCGCGTTGTACTCATTGACCACGTCGATTGTGCCCTGGACGCCCTGCTCCACGATCTGGCGCACGGTTTTGGCGTCGTCGAGCCGGGGCTCCTGCTCCAGGTAGCCGACCGTGTAGCCGGCGGACAAAATGGTTTTGCCCAGAAACTCCGCATCGATGCCGGCCAGAATTTTCAAAAGCGAGCTTTTGCCCGATCCGTTGAGGCCGATCACGCCGATTTTCGCGCCGTAAAAATAAGACAGGTAAATGTCCTTGAGCACCGGTTTCTTGTCGTAAACCTTGCTGACGCCGATCATGGAATAGATGACTTTATTTCCTTCGTTGGCCATGCGCCGCTTTTCCTCCCGCGAAGTTCCCGATTTCTAAATGTAGGGGAATATGTTCTGGATGATGATGTTGAAGTTGTCCTGAACCTTGTCGTGACCCTCGATGATACCCATGTGGCCGGGGAAAAGCATTTCAACGTCCAGATCGGAAAGCGTCACAATGCTTTTTTTAAGCTGTGTGCCGTTGCCGCCCGGAAAATCGGTGCGTCCGACGTTTTGCTGAAAAACGACGTCGCCGGAAAAAAGCGCCTTCTTTGCCGGCCAGTAAAGTCCGATGGAGCCGGGCGTGTGGCCGGGGATGGAAATGACCCTGAAAAGCTCGCCGCCCAGTTCGAGCCGCCCGTCCTCGAGCTGCATGTTGATCTGCATCTGCGGAACGGTCATGCCGAAAAGGCCGTAGAGTTCGCCGCCGATGCCCTTAAGAAAGTCCATCTCCTTGCGGTGCAGAGCGATCTGGACCTTCTCCTGGTCGAAAAGTTCGGATCCCTGGAAGTGATCGGGGTGCGAATGCGTGTTGATCACGTATTTGATGTCTTTTTTCTTGATGCCGTCGTTGGCCATCTGGTTGAGGAGATCCGGCAGGTAGCGCGTGAGCCCCGGATCGACGAGCGCCTTGATGTTGCCGCCGATGTAGTAGCTGTTGCAGTTGTTGTCGAAATAATTGGCCCATTCATAAACGTAAATGTCGTCTCGGTACTTCATGAAACCCTCTCCCCTTTATATAAATTTATAGCAATCGTTCCTTTTCCCGCCTGTCGCGCCGCGGCAAATGCCGGCTTCATCTCCATCAGTCCTCCGGGAGGGGGTCGTCAAATACCCGATCCGGGCAGATTCTTTCCTGACCGTGCCCGCTGTGCGCGCCGCAAATAAACAAGCAAAGGACAGGAATGCTGAATTTTTTTTCGGGCCGGAGGTACTCCGAAGCCGGATGATCGATTTTGATCTTCAATAAATCCTTCTTGCCTGTTGTCCGTTGTCATTCCGGCCGGTTGGAAACCTTACGCGGAACAAAGATCCAAAGCAGAATGTAGAGAAGAAATCCTGTGCCGAAACACAGCACCAGCAGGGTAAACAACAGCCGCCAGACCCAGGATGGGATGGGTGTATGTTCTCCCAGCCCGCCGCAGACGCCGCCGATCCAGCGATCGGTTTCGGACTTGGCAAATTCGGCAAACCAGCTTTCTGTTGTCATCATTCCATCCAAGATAGAGGATTATCGCGTCAGGCTGCCGGCTTGCAGCTTTTCGCTGCAAGCCGAAAACGCTGACCATTTTATTGTACCGGCGTCACTTTGTCCAGCGGCATTTGCGTGGAACTGAAACCGACTTTTATGACATAACCGTCTTTGTCCACCAGGATCATCATGGGCACGCCGACCGCGTTGTACAAGGCAGCGACGGAGCCGTCCTCGTCGAGCAGCGTCCGGTAGGGCAGAGCGTTGGCCTGGGCGAACCGCGCCACTTTCCTGGCCGGCTCCATGATGTTGATGTAAACCACTTCCAGACCCTTGGGCGCATAGGTTTCATAAACTTTTTTATATTTCGGGATCTCCTCCCGGCAGCCGGGGCACCAGGTGGTTCCGAAAAATATCAAAACGGGCTTTCCGCGCTGGGCGCTCATGCGGAAGGTTTTCCCCTTCAGGTCCTTCAGCGTGAAGTCCGGGGCGGGCGTATATTGCGGCTTGAAAGGCGCGTTGGGAATAAACTGCCCGGCAGACGGCATGGCGGAAAGGCCGAGAATCAAGAACAAAGCCACGAAAACGCGATATATCTTTTGCATGATGCTCCTTGTTAAAATGCCAGTGTGCCGGCAGTATACAGAAAATATTCGGCCGCGCCAATTAAAATAACGCCGAAAACCCGTGTAATGACTGTCATCCACGCGCCGGAACGCGGCAGCGCGGCGATCAGTCCGGCAAAGGTCCCGACCAGGATCAGAAGCGTTCCCATGCCGAAGGCGAACACAAACAACAGGCCGATGCCCATCGCCACGTGGGTCTTGAGGGCGACGAATCCCAGAAGCACGCCGAGTGCCGGCGCGGTGCAGGGACCGATGACGAAGCCGGAAGCGGCGCCCAAAAGAAAGCTGGGAAGAAATCCTTTTTTCCCGCCGCCCGTGTAGTTCAGGATTTTTTGCGGAATCGGAATCGATATTTTGAAAACGTCCAGCATGGCGAGCCCCATGACGAGGCAGACATTGGCCATGAGGAAATAAATGAGCGGCGTCGTCTGCATCTGACCGAAGAGCCGGCCTGACAGAGCGGCAACTGCGCCAAGCGCCGCATACGTCACTGAAAGCCCCAGAACGTAAAACAGCGACAGCAAAAAGCCGCGCAGCTTCGTCGTTGCTTTCTGGGCGCCGATGAATCCCACCGTGACGGGGATGAGCGGGTAGGTGCAGGGCGTGAAGCTGATGACCACGCCGCCCAGATAGGCGGCCAGGAAGGCAAGACCTACGGACCCCTGCAGGTAGGCCGATAAGTTGCTGATCAGATTTTCAATCATGAGTTGTCCAAATTTTTCTTAAGGAGAATGTATAGACGCGAGAAAAAAAGTCAAGGTGAAATATTACGGATTCGGGCCGCAGGAGAGGCAGCGGATGTCTTTTCTGCGGTGAAAAGCTTGTAAAGCAGACGGTCCATGGCCGCGATCAGAGGCCGGAAGCTTCCGCCGTGGCGAAGGGATGTTCCGAAGAGTTCCGCCCGGAGCCGGTTGATCCGGTCGTCGGCAGGGAGCGCCGGCGGGGCTGCCTCTTCCGCCAGAATCGTTTTTTCGCGCTCCAGAAGCTGTTCGGCTTTTGCGCAAAAAGGCGCGATCAGCTCCCGGACGGCCGACAGGTCGTTGCGAAGGTCGCAGGAGAGCCGTTTTCCCCCGGCGTTGCACAGCGGCGCGGCTGATGAAAAGCGAGCGGCAATTTCGTCGGTCAGCGCGGCCAGAGTGGAATATTCCATGCCGCGCACGCCGCGGCGCCACTCCAAAAGCCAGGGATTGCGCCTGCGCCACAAGCGGTATTGCTCGCCTGCCGCGATCAGGTCTCCGACGGCGCGCCGGAGGTCGGCCAGGGCGCACTCGTCTCCGGCGGCCGCGTCTGCGATCGGAAGAGGCTTTTCCGGGCGCGGATAGCCGGGCATCAGGTAAGACCAGAGATTGCAGAGCACGGCGGCGCCGCTGGCATCGCCGGGCGTATCGAAGTGCACAAGCGACAGAAGGACCTTTCCCTTTCCGAATTTTCCTTCCACGACGGCCGGCTCGTTTTGCAGGCGCAGCGGGTCGAGCAAAATGCCGTAGCGTTCCTCCAGCGCGGGCCAGCCTTGTTTTTGCCCCCGGCTGACGCGGACGTCGGCGCTCATCGCGTCCGGCAGTGCCTCGGCGTAAGAGGCAGCGATGTGCAGGGTGTGGCCGGCGGGAAGATGAAACTGCAGCGGCCACCAGGCCGAAAAAACAGGCGATGGAATACCGGCCCATATCTCGTGATCGGCCAGGGTAAGCCGGATGCGGCCGCTGAAGCTGGGGACCCTTTCCGGCGTCGGCTTTCTCTGAACGCCGACAAGGCCCATGTCCTTTTCCGTCGCGAGACCCGCGCCGCCGCAGATGCCCAGGTAGGCGCCGCCCCCTTCCACAAAGGCACGCAGAGCGGCCTGGCCCGGCGCGCCAAGCGCAGCAAGCTTATCGCTCGCCCAGCCGCCGGGAACGAAAATCATCCGGTAGCGGGCCAGCCGGCCGGCCCGGATATCCTCCGCCCGGATGAGGTCGAACGGCAGTCCGGCGTCCGCCAGCGACCGCCGGGCGATAAGCCCCCAGAGAAAGGATTCGTCCCAGAACAAGGCGCAGGTTTTATCGGAATTTTTGCCGGTCATGGCTTCATGTTCCCTTTCCCGCACAGGGATAAATCAACGGGGCGTCCTTTGCAAGGAATATCGGCCGGGCCCGGCTTCCGCCGGCACCCGACGGGCAAAGCGCCTGTTTCTTTTTGACATTCAAGGCGGACTCTGGTATAGCAATCGCCATTGGAATACCTCGTTGATGAAACTGATATGCGAACTTTCAACCAGCGGGAGAGCTCCATGACGGTTTTTGCAACAAACCCCGGCACAAGGAAAATTCGACGCTGTTTTCCGGCATCTCTTTGTTCGTTTTCTCCCTCTCACGTCTCAAACGCTTCAAATCATCTCCCGGATCTGACTTTAAATCCATTACATTCATGCTTTAACCAGGGAGGTTTGCGCCCGGAGTAAAACCGGCGACGGTTAACCCGCCGGCGGACAGGGCCTGAAAAAAAATTTCCGGACAAGCTTCACGCCAGATCGACGGACCATGCGCAAAACGAATGCAGAGAATTTCCGTTTGCATGCAGTTTGGTGGATTGTTTGATGGGTGGCAACTGGGAAAGATGTTTTCAGCGTTCATGGGGCAATGATTAACCGTTCATAACAAGGGAGGTCGCTATGGGCAACAACCAAGGTCTTTTAAAGACCGAAGACTGGTGGTCGGTGTGGCTGGGGCTGTTTATTTTTATCCTCTCGCTTGGCTCGCTCGCGGGGCTGGATCTTCTGGGGTGGGCCGTCACCCCCAAGGTGTGGATGGAGTTTTCCAAATCGATTGCGCCTGCGTCCAAGGCCTACGCGGGGCTCCATCCTTTGATATCCATCATTTTAACTTATCTGGCCGTGCTGGCGGTCCTGCTGGTCGGCGCCAAGGCTCTGGGGTATAACCTGAAAAAGTTCATCTACGGCTTTACGGTGATTTTCTGGCTGACCTACATCTGTACGATTATCGGACATTATGCCGTCATCGCCGCGCAGACGCCCGCGGAAATGAAAAAATTCGGTCTGGAGTGGTCGCTGAAACTGACCGGCGAGGCGGGGTTGATTCTGGCGCTGCTGGTCGGCCTTTTCATCGGCAACTTCATGCCGAAGTTCGCCGATTCGCTCAAGGAAGCGGCCCGGCCGGAATGGTTCATCAAAACGGCCATCGTGATCATGGGCGTCGGCCTCGGCGTTAAGTCCGCCGAGCAGCTGGGGCTCGCGACGTCGATGATGTTCCGGGGGCTTTGCGCCATCATTGAAGCCTACCTGATTTACTGGGCCGTGGTTTATCTGATCGCCCGGAAATTCTTCAAGTTCAGCCGTGAATGGTCGGCGCCGCTGGCCTCCGGCATTTCCATCTGCGGCGTTTCCGCCTCGATTGCGACGGGCGGCGCCATCCGCGCCCGGCCGATCGTGCCGATCATGGTCTCGTCGCTGGTCGTCATTTTTGCGGTGGTCGAACTTATCATTCTTCCCTTTGTCGCGACGGAATTTCTCTCCAATCAGCCGCTGGTGGCCGGCGCCTGGATGGGCCTGGCGGTGAAAACGGACGGCGCGGCGGTGGCAAGCGGCCAGATCGTCGAATCGCTGATCTACGCGCGCAACGCGGCGCAGGGCATCAATTACCAGCCCGGATGGGTGGTCGGCGCCGCCACGACCGTGAAAATCTTCATCGACATCTTTATCGGCATCTGGGCGTTTATTCTGGCCGTGATCTGGACGACAAAGATCAATCCCAAACAGGGCGTACAAGCCAAAGCGGGGGAAATATGGGACCGCTTCCCCAAATTCGTCATCGGCTATTTCGTGACGTTTCTGATCATGCTGATCGTCGGGCTCAACTGGCCGGACATCAAGTCGCAGCTGAAAATTTCGGCCGCGGAAAGCGATGTGTTCCGGAAGCTTTTCTTTGCGCTGACGTTCTTCTCGATCGGGTTGGCTTCCAATTTCAAGAAGCTCTGGGAGGAAGGCATCGGCAAGCTGATGCTGGTGTATATCATCGCGCTGTTCGGTTTCATCATCTGGGTGGGGTTGATCATTTCGTGGATCTTCTTCCAGGGCGTTGTGCCGCCGCTGGTTCAATAATTTAACATGAATAAGGAGCGCATCATGACCGAAACAAAGATAAAAGAAGAAATGGAAAAAATGGAATATGAACCCCTGCTGCCGATCGAAAAGAAGCTGATCGGCTGGAGTCTTGTTCTCGGAGTCGTGCTGCTGGTCGTTCTGGTGTGGGTGAGCTACACGTTCTTTCCGGCCGGGCACTAGCAGCCTGCCGGCAGCTTAAAGCGGCGTCCGCCGGGCGGCGGCTTTCGCAAAAAAAGGAAGGCCGCCGCCTCAGACGCGGCGTCGTTGTCGCGTAAACCTTTCACGGCATATCCATCAGGAAGTGGAGCCTTCCGCGGACAGGCAAAAACGCGCAAAACACCCTGTTTTCAGGACGCGGAAGGCGCACCGCCGCATTTTGCAGAAAACAAAAAAGCGTTTCATTGCCTAAGCGATATGGCCGAATGACCGGCTGCCCGGTTCGGACAAAATATAGCTTGACAGATTTCATAAAAAGAGTAGTGTTCAAGTTGTGAATGGTATTCTAACAAGAGGGGTCAACACTCCTGAAGCCTTAGAATATTGAAAAAAGGAGGAATAAAATGGCAAAGACAGACACCCCCCTGCTGGATGAGCTGGAAAAAGGGAAGTGGCCAAGCTTTGTGAAGGATTTGAAGCAGGCCGCTGAGAAAAATCCCATGGCCAAGGATCTGCTCCACCAGCTGGAATTATCTTACAAGGACAAGATCGGCCACTGGAAACACGGAGGCATTGTCGGCGTCAAGGGCTACGGGTCGGGAGTGATCGGCCGCTATTCGGACCGCCCGGACCTGTTTCCCAACGTTCAGGCGTTTCACACCATGCGGGTGAATCATCCGACCGGCTGGTTTTATAAAACCGATACGCTGCGCAAGCTCTGCGACATCTGGGACAAGCACGGCAGCGGGCTCACCAACATGCACGGCTCCACGGGAGACGCCATTTTGCTCGGCACCACAACGGATCACCTCCAGAGCTGCTTTGATGATTTGTCCAACGCCGGTTTCGATCTGGGCGGCTCCGGCTCTGCGCTGCGCACCCCCAGCGCCTGCGTGGGACCGGCGCGCTGCGAGTGGGCCTGCATCGACAGCCTCGATCTGTGCTACAACCTCACGCTGACCTACCAGGATCAGATGCACCGGCCGATGTTTCCCTACAAATTCAAGATCAAGATTTCCGCCTGCGCCAATGACTGCGTGGCCGCCATCGCCCGCTCCGATTTGTCGATCATCGGCACCTGGAAAGACGCCATTGAAATCGATCAGCAGGAAGTCCTCGCCTGCGCGGCGGCGGGCATGAACATCCAGAAGGAAGTCTGCGATCTGTGCCCCACCCGGTGTATGGAATGGAACGGAAAAGAACTGANNNGGCCGGGGAAGGAAAGAGGCGCGTCCATTCTGGTCGGCGGCAAAGCGCCCATTGTCCGGGGCGCCCTGCTCTCCTGGGTGATCGTGCCGTTTCTGAAACTTGAGCCGCCCTACGACGAACTGAAGAGCCTGATCGAACGCATTCAGGACTGGTGGGACGAGAACGGAAAATCGCGCGAACGGCTGGGAGAATTGATCCAGCGTCTGGGCATGCGCGTGTTTCTGAAGGCCGTGGACCTGCCGGCCGTGCCCCAGATGGTCAAAGCGCCGAGAACCAACCCCTATGTGTTCTTCTGGCCCGAAGATCTGAAAGAGGAGGTGAAGTAAAATGGCTGCAAGAACCGATATCGGCCCCCCGAATTATAAAACGATGCTGCCTCCCGTGATTGAAAGAAATTACGGCAACTGGCTCTACCATGAGATTTTGAAGCCCGGCGTCCTGATGCACGTCTCCCGATCGGGAGAAGCGCTCTACAGCGTGCGCGCCGGTTCGCCGCGCCTCGTTTCCACGGATCACATCCGCGAAATCTGCGAAATTGCGGACAAGTACTGTAACGGCTACCTGCGCTTCACCAGCCGGCACAACATCGAGTTTCTGCTCGACGATCGGGACCGGGTCGACCCGCTGATCGCGGAGCTGAAAGACCGCGGCTATCCCGTGGGCGGCACGGGTCATTCCATTTCCAACATTGTTCATACACAGGGCTGGGTGCACTGCCACACGCCGGCGACCGACGCTTCCGGTCCGGTCAAGGCCCTGATGGACGAGATTTACGAACACTTTGTGGAAGCCAAGCTGCCGGCGCACGTCCGGATCGCGCTGGCCTGCTGCCTGAACATGTGCGGCGCAGTGCACTGCTCGGACATCGCCATTCTGGGCATTCACCGAACGGTTCCCAAAACCGACAATACGCGCGTTCCGAACGTCTGCGAAATTCCCTCGACGGTGGCCTCCTGTCCGACGGGCGCCATTCGGGGCGACATGAAAAACAAGACGTTGACCGTCAATGAGGAGAAGTGCATGTACTGCGGCAACTGCTACACCGTCTGTCCCGCCATGCCGATCGCCGATCCGGACAATGACGGCATATCCATCTGGGTCGGCGGCAAGGTGTCCAACGCCCGCAGCGCGCCCAAATTCTCCAAGCTGGCGATTCCTTTCCTGCCCAACAATCCGCCGCGCTGGCCGGAAGTGGTGGACGCGGTGAAAAACATCATCGAGGTTTACGCGAGCCACGCCAGGAAGCACGAGCGCGTCGGCGAATGGATCGAACGGGTCGGTTGGGAACGCTTCTTCAGCCTGACGGGCATTCCGTTTACGGATCAGCATATCGACGACTTCGATATGGCGACGGAGACGTTCCGGACGTCCGCTCAGTTTAAATGGAGGTAGGTATGAGCGAGGATCTGAAGGCCAAAATTACGGAGCTGTTTCGTGAAAAGTCCAAAGGCGACAAAAAAATGTTTTACATTCGGGACGTCACCAAATGGCTGCCCGGCGAGGACCGCCACGCCATTCAAAACGCCGTGAAGGAACTCCTCGACGAGGAAGTGTTGAAGTACTGGTCGAGCGGCAGCTCGACGTACCTCATCCTGACTGAATTTTTTCCGAAGGAATGACGAGGACGGATGATGAACCGGCCAAGCCCGCGCATCGTAATAGCCGCCCTGCGGGGCGGCGCGGGAAAAACCACCCTTTCTTTGGCTGTGACGGTCGCCTTGCGCAAAGAGGGCCTGATCGTCACCCCTTTCAAAAAGGGACCGGATTATATAGATGCCGCCTGGCTTGGCCGGGCGGCATCCGGTCCCTGCTATAATCTGGACACGTATCTCATGGGAGCCAGGCAGGTGGTCCGGTCTTTTTCGCGTCATGCCGCGGAAGGAACCTTTTCCCTCATCGAAGGAAACCGCGGTTTGTTTGACGGCGTCAACGCCGCCGGCGAATTCAGCACCGCCGAACTGGCCAAGCTGCTGCGCGCGCCGGTGATTTTGATTGTGGACTGCGACAAAATTACCCGGACGGCAGCGGCGATGGTGCTGGGTTGTCTGCATCTCGATCCTGCGGTTGATATCCGCGGCGTGATTTTGAGCCGGGTAAACGGAAACCGCCATGCGTCCGTGATCCGGAGGGCCGTTGAAGAATCCACCGGGCTTCCGGTCTACGGGATCGTGCCGCGTCTGCCGGATCTGCCCTTTGTCCAGCGGCACCTGGGCCTGATTCCTCCCGCGGAGCATGCCCGTGTCCAGGAGGCGCTCGACACGGCCGGCGCCATCGCCCGCGATTATCTGGACATGGGGTCCCTTGTGGCCATTGCGCGAAGCGCTCCGCCCTGGAAAGTCGACGCCTTTCCCAAAGCGGCCTGCGGCGGAAAAAGCGGCCGGTCCGTGACCATCGGTGTGATCTCGGATGCGGCGTTTCAGTTTTACTACGAGGAAAATATCGAGGCGCTTGCCGACCGGGGCGCGCGGGTGATCCGGGTAAGCGCGCTTGACGATGCGGTTTTGCCGCCCGTGGACGCCCTCTACATCGGCGGCGGCTTTCCCGAAACCCAGGCCGGCCGGCTGGCCGCCAATGAATCTTTCCGCCTTTCGCTGCGCGCGGCGGCCGACGCGGGCCTGCCGATTTACGCTGAATGCGGCGGATTTCTCTACCTGGGAGAATCACTGACGATCGGCGAGACGCGCTATCCGATGGTAGGAGCTCTGCCGGCGGCGTTCGGCATGGAGAAAAGGCCGCAGGGGCACGGATATACCACGCTTACCGCCGACGCGGAAAATCCTTTCTTTTCCGTCGGCACGACGCTCCGGGGGCACGAATTCCGCTACTGCCGGATTCTGTCGCTCCGGGACGAAGATACGCACACCGCTTTTCGCGTTTTGAAGGGGACGGGGCTCGACGGGGAAAGGGAAGGGTTGTGCCGGAAAAATATTCTGGCCGGCTTTACGCACGTGCATGCGCTGGGCGCGCCCGAATGGGCGGACGCAATGATTGCCAAAGCCAGGCTGCATCGAAATGAAAAACAAAAAAGTAAACAGCATATCAATACCATGAGGAGGTTTTAACCATGCCGCAGATCGAATTAGCAGGCAAATTCTATGAAGTGGACGAAGACGGGTTTCTGCAGGATCTCGACAAATGGAGCGAGGAATTTGCCGAAGCCTACGCACACGCCGAAGACATCGAGGGCAAGCTGACGGAGGAGCACTGGAAAGTCATCAACTACCTGCGTAATTACTATCAGCAGTTCGGCATCGCCCCGATGATCCGGAAGATCTGCAAAGATCTGAAAATTGACATGAAGAAGCTCTACGAGCTCTTCCCGACCGGACCGGCGAAGGGAGCGTGCAAACTGGCCGGTCTGTCCAAACCGACGGGCTGCGTGTAACGTCGCGTTGCTGATCGGTTTTGCCGGCGCTTGATCCGCCGGTTTCAGAAAAAAGAATTTTTTGCCGGTCGCCGGCCATCCGGCGACCGCAGGAATCATTGAATGATGGGATACTACATTTTCACATATTTGTGCCTGGCCGTTTTTGCGGCGGCTGTTTTGTGGCGCATATACCGGCAGCTGACGCTTCCTGCGCATGTGCGCTGGGAAATCTATCCGGTGCAGCACGAACCGGCCGCCAAGGCGGCCTACGGCGGGTCGTACATGGAAGGAATGAACTGGTGGAAAGACAAGCGCAGGCGCTCGACGGTCAACGAGATTCTTTACATGGCGCCGGAAATCGGGCTTATGCGCGGCCTGTGGAAGGAAAACCGAAGCCTGTGGTGGTTCTCTTTTCCCTTTCATCTGGGACTTTATCTGATGCTGGTCGTCTTTGCGCTGCTTTTGCTGTCCGCCATCCTGTTGCTGCTGGGATTTGCCGAAGACGGCGCCGTTTTGTCGATTATTAAGGGATTTACGATCGCCGCCGGCTGGATCGGCGTTATTGCCGGCGCCGCCGGGTCCCTGGGGATGCTGTATCGGCGCCTGGCCGACCGGGATCTCCGGGCCTACGCGACGGCCGCCGATTATTTCAATCTTGTCTTCATTTTACTGTTTTTCGTCTGTGCCCTTCTGACTGCGCTTGCGGCCGATCCCTTCTTTGCGGCGGCCAGGTTGTATATCCTCGGCCTTTTGACCGCCGGCGCAGCGACTCCCGCCTACGCCCCGGGGCAAAGCGTCCCCGGGGCCCTGACGGTTGTGCTGGGCTCGCTCGTTGCGGCCTATATTCCGCTTACCCACATGTCGCACATGTTTATGAAATTTTTCCTGTATCACAAGGTCAAATGGGACGATTCGCCTCTCACCCCCGGTTCGCCGCTTGAATCGGCCGTGAAACAAAATTTGCAGTACCGGCCGACCTGGAAAGCCGCGCACATTGAGGCGGACGGGAAGAAAACCTGGCAGGACATCGCGTCGTCGGCGCCCAAGGAGATGAAATGAAAGACCTCATCAAGCCCGCCGATATCTCCAGAGCCTCCGCCGGCCTGTGCCGCATTGAGCCGGGCGATCTCGCGCCGCTGCCGCCGCCTTACGAGGATTTCAACGCGACTGTTTTGAAGCCCCTGCCGGCGGACAAGGTCAAAGCCCTCGAAACGTCGCTCGATGATACACTGGCCATCGGCATTCCCAAACCCGCCACACCGGAGGAAGAGGAAGAACTGGTTCGCCGGTTCCTTTCCGGCCTCACAAAACTTTTTGAGAAAAAAAACAACTGGACCTTCCTGCAGCCCCTGCTTTTGTCCATGGAGCATTGCGCCCGGTGCCAAACCTGTTCGGAGGCCTGCCCCGTTTTTGAAATGAGCGGGCGGAAGGAAATTTACCGGCCGATTTTCCGCTCGGAAGTGCTCAGACGGATCTACAAAAAATATCTCACGCCGGGCGGAAAATTGACGGCAAAATGGACCGGCGACATCGATTTGAACTGGACGGCCATCGCGCGCCTCGCGGAGCTTGCCTACCGCTGCTCTCTGTGCCGGCGCTGCGCTTCCGTCTGTCCCATCGGCGTGGACAACGGTCTTATCACGCACGAGCTGCGCAAACTCTTTTCCCAGGAGATGGGCATCGCGCCCAAAGAGCTTCACGAAAAGGGAACTGTTCTGCACCTGCGGGCCGGCTCGTCGACGGGCATGAATCCCCTCGCGGCGAAAGACAGCGTCGAATTCATCCAGGAAGAAATGGAGGAGATCACCGGCTACAAAGTCGACATTCCCTGGGATGTGGAAGGGGCAGACATACTGCTTCTCCACAACGCGGGCGAAATGCTGGCCTGGCCGGAAAACGTCGGGGCCTTTGCGATCCTCTTCCAGGCGGCGGGGCTGTCCTGGACGCTGTCTTCCGAAGCGGTGGGCTACGACGCCGTCAACTACGGCCTGTGGTACGACGACGTGCAGCTGTCGCGCGTCGCTGCGAGGCACGCGCATATCGCGCGCCGTCTGAAGGTCAAAAAAATCGTTTTGGGCGAATGCGGCCATGCGCACAAGGCGCTGACGGTCATTGCCGACCGCCTGCTGACCGGAGACCTGAACATTCCGCGGGAGTCGGCGCTGGTCACGCTGGAAGCTATCGTGAAAAGCGGCAAGCTGAAATTCGATCCGCGAAAGAATGATTTTCCCGTCACGCTGCATGATCCCTGCAATGTGGTCCGGTCGATGGGCATCGTGGAGCCGCAAAGAAGAATTCTGAGAAAAATCGCCCCGCGCTTTCGCGAAATGACGCCGCACGGCGTGGACAACTACTGCTGCGGCGGCGGATCCGGCTTTGCCATCATGTCGGGATACAACTTTACCGACTGGCGCAATCTGGTAAGCTCGCGGAAAAAATTTCTGCAGATCCTTCAGGCTTTTGAAAGCGAACCGCCTCAGACGCCCAAGTATGTCTGCGCTCCCTGCTCCAACTGCAAGGGCGCCATCCGGGACATTCTCGGTTACTACGATGCCGAAAAGCGCAGCCGCCTCTACTACGGCGGCCTGGTGGAGTTGCTCGTGAATGCGCTTGACGGCATGAAAAAACCGATCATCCTGTTCGGCGACGAACCGTCATGGACGTGAAGACAAGGATATGAAATGAAATCGCGCCAAACCATTGTAATCGCCCTTCTGGCCGTTTCGGCCATCGCCCTGGCGGCGGCAGCCGCTGCGGCAAGCAAAACCGCCGGCCTGGTTCTGACCCTGGTCGCACCGTATCTTGTCCTGGCGGTTTTCCTGCTGGGGATGGTCTACCGCGTCATCCGCTGGGCGAAAGCGCCCGTTCCCTTCCGCATTCCCACGACCTGCGGCCAGGAAAAAAGCCTGCCCTGGATTCAAAACAATCCGGTGGAAAATCCCGCGGGGCCGCTGGGCGCGATCGGCCGGATGGCCGGCGAAGTCTTTTTGTTTCGTTCGCTCTTCAGAAATGCGCAAACGGAAATTGTGGACGGACGGCAGGTGTTCGGCAGCGCCAAAGGACTTTGGTTTTTCGGGCTGATGTTTCACGTCTCGCTGCTTGCCGTGGCGCTCCGGCACCTGCGCTTTTTCACCGAGCCGGTTGTTCCTTTTGTGACGGGGCTTTCCGCGCTGGACGGCTTTCTGGAAATCGGCGTTCCCGCGCTATATATCAGCGACATGACGCTGCTTGCGGGACTCGCGTTTCTCTTCCTGCGGCGGGCGGTGCTCCCGCAGGTGCGCTACATTTCGCTGTTTGCCGATTATTTCGCGCTCATTTTAATTGCAGCCGTTGCAGCCACAGGCCTTTTGATGCGCCATTTCTTTCCGGTTGATCTCAATGCCGTGAAAACCCTGGCCATGGGCTGGGTGACATTTGCGCCGGTTGCGCCCGTGGACGCGGGCTTCCTGTTTTATCTGCACCTTTGCCTTGTTTTTGTTCTCATCGCCTGGCTGCCGTTCGGCAAGCTCAGCCACATGGCCGGAATATTTTTAAGCCCCACGCGCAATCTCATCAACAACAGCCGCCGGCGAAGACATCTCAATGCCTGGAACGCTCCCGTGAAAGTGCACTCCTACGAAGAATACGAAGACGAGTTCCGGAATAAAATGAAAGCGGCCGGCCTGCCGGTGGAGAAGGAGTAGCCATGTCACTTGCGAAAATTCCCAAACCGGATGACCTGATCAAAATCGATTATGCGCCGCCGAAAACCGGGTGGATGAAAACACCGGTCGATTTCCGTCCGGGAACGTGGAGCTACCCGGCCGCCCCTAAGAATCTGACAGCCCTGGAGATGCCCAATCCCCGGGCCTGGCAGCCTGGCGACGCCGACTGGAAGCTGCCCGAAAACTGGAAAAGAATCATTCTCGACGGCATGAAGGAGCGCCTGGAAAAATACCGTTCCTTCCGCCTGTTTATGGACATCTGCGTGCGCTGCGGCGCCTGCGCCGACAAATGCCACTTCTATATCGGTTCGGGCGATCCGAAAAACATGCCGGTCCTGCGCGCGGAGCTCATCCGCTCGGTGTACCGCCGCTACTTTACGGCGTCGGGGCGCTGCTTCGGCACGCTCGCGGGCGCGCGGGACCTGACCGAAGATGTCCTCAAGGAATGGTTTTACTACTTCTACCAGTGCACGGAGTGCCGCCGCTGTTCGGTGTTCTGCCCTTACGGCATCGACCAGGCGGAAATCACCATGATCGGCCGCGAACTGCTCAACCTGGTCGGCTGCAACATCAACTGGGTGCTCGAACCGGCGGCCAACTGCTTCCGCACCGGGAACCATCTGGGCATTTTGCCGGGCGGCATGAAAGACATGCTGGAGTTTCTGGCCGACGACATCGAGGACCGTACCGGCGTCCGCGTGGAGGTGCCGATCAACAAAAAAGGCGCCGATATCCTGTTTGTCACACCGTCGGCCGACTACTTCGCCGATCCCGGCACATACACCTGCATGGGCTATCTGATGCTCTTCCATGAAATCGGCCTCAATTACACGTTCAGCACGTATGCCTCGGAAGGAGGCAACTTCGGTCTGTTTACGTCGCATGAGATGATGAAGCGCCTCAACGCCAAGATTTACGCGGAAGCCAGGCGCCTGGGCGTTAAATGGATTCTGGGCGGCGAATGCGGCCACATGTGGCGGGTCATCCACCAGTACATGGATACGATGAACGGCCCGGCGGACTTCCTTGAAGAGCCGGTCTCCCCGATCACGGGCACGCGTTTTGAAAATGCGCGCTCAACCAAAATGGTGCACGTCGTCGAGTTCACGGCGGACCTGATTCGAAACGGCCGGCTGAAGCTCGACCCGTCCCGCAACGACCACATCAGGCTCACGTTTCACGATTCGTGCAATCCGGCCCGGGCCATGGGGCTTTTCGAAGAGCCGCGCTACATCATTGCAAACACCTGCAACCATTTTTACGAAATGGCCGAAGACACGATCCGGGAAAAGACCTTCTGCTGCGGCGCGGGCGCGGGACTGGGCAATGACGAAAATATGGAGATGCGGATGCGCGGCGGCATGCCGCGGGCGATGGCCGTACGCGACGTCGTGCAAAAGCACGGGGTCAACCGTCTGGGCTGCATCTGCGCCATCGATCGGGCGACGCTGCCGCCGCTCATGGACTACTGGGTGCCGGGCGTTGCGGTGACAGGCGTTCATGAACTTCTGGGCAATGCCCTGGTCATGAAAGGCGAGAAAGAAAGAACGACGGATTTGCGGGACGACGAGATATCAGCCCCCTCACCCTGACCCTCTCCCACGTGGGGAGGGGGTGGATGGGGTGCAGCTCGTAGCTCGTCGCTGAACGTAGGCATATTACGGAATGTGTGAAGATGAAACAACATAAATGGGGCTTGATAATTCTGGGACTGGCGATCTTCGCTATCGCGGTGACATTTCCCTTCTGGTACGGCAAGGGGAAGTCGACACCACCCGTGCTCAGTCTGGAGACGCCTGAAATCGCCGGTCTGGCCCGGAAGGAATGCATCGAGGACAAGGCCTTCATGCGCGCCGACCATATGAAGCTTTTGAAGGCGTGGCGCGACGAAGCCGTCCGCGAAGGAAAGCGTGTGTACACGGCCAGAGACGGCCGGACGTTCGAAAAGAGCCTCACGGGCAGCTGTCTGCGCTGCCACAGCAACAAGGAGCAGTTCTGCGACCGCTGCCACACGTATGTGGGCGCGGCGCCCTCCTGCTTTGACTGCCACATCGTTCCCGGGGAGGTGAAAAAATGACGTCGAGCCGCAGAGACTTTCTGAAGATCGCGGGAGCCTCCGCCCTGACGCTGCTGGCGCCTTCGATCTTTGTTCCCACCTGGGCCGAAGATGCGATGGTGATTCCGCCGGGGCGGGCTTACGGGCCGACGCCGGCGCTTTCGGCCAGACGCTGGGCCATGGCGGTGGATCTTGCGCGCTGCACAACGGACTGCACGGACTGTATCGCCGCCTGCCACGCCGTGCACAATGTCCCGAATTTCAGCAATTCCAAAGATGACGTCAAATGGATCTGGACGGAACCCTTTACCGCGGTGTTTCCTGCGGAGAATCATCCTTATTCGGGACAAGCGCTTCAAAAGCTGAAGGTCCCCGTTTTGTGCAACCACTGCGACAATCCGCCCTGCGTCCGTGTGTGTCCGACCGGGGCCACGTTTGCGCGGCCCGACGGCATTGTGATGATGGACTACCACCGCTGCATCGGCTGCCGGCTGTGCATGGCCGCCTGTCCCTACGGCGCGCGGAGCATGAACTACCGGGATCCGCGGCCGGGAATCTCCGCAATCAATCCGAATTTTCCGACGCGCGCGAAAGGCGTCGTGGAAAAATGCAACTTCTGCGAGGAGCGGCTCGCCAAAGGAATCCCGCCCGCCTGCGTGGCGGCGTGCCGGCAAAAAGCCCTGGTCTTCGGCGACGTGGAGGATCCGCGGTCGGACATCCGGCTTCTTTTGGAAAAACGCTTCAGCCTGCGGCGGCGCGCGCATCTGGGCACCGGTCCGCAGATTTACTACCTGCTGTGAGGACGCTATGCTGGAAAAAGCTTTACACGGCCGCCGCGGCTACTGGATGTGGATCGCCTGTTTGATCCTCGTTGCCGCCGTCGGATTTTTCTTTTATATGCGCCAGCTGGATTACGGCCTGGGCATCACGGGCATGAGCCGCGACGTATCCTGGGGGCTCTATATCGCCCAGTTTACCTTTTTGGTCGGCGTCGCCGCCTCGGCGGTCATGCTGGTGCTGCCTTACTATCTGCACGACTACAAGGCGTTCGGCAAAATCACCGTTCTGGGCGAATTTCTGGCCGTGGCGGCCGTTGTCATGTGCATCCTCTTCGTTTTCGTCGATCTCGGCCGGCCCGCCCGCGTGCTGAATGTGCTCCTGCATCCGCAGCCGGCTTCCATTCTCTTCTGGGACATGGTCGTCCTTTCCGGCTACCTGCTCATCAACATCGTGACCGGCTGGGTCATTTTGTCCTGCGCCAAAAAAGACATTCCGCCGCCGGCCTGGATCAAACCGGTCATCTACCTGTCGATTCCCTGGGCGATCAGCATTCATACGGTCACCGCCTTCATTTACGCCGGTCTGCCCGGCCGCAGCTTCTGGCTGACCGCGATCATGGCGCCCCGGTTCCTGGCGTCCGCTTTTGCCTCGGGGCCGGCGCTGCTCATCCTCGTTTGCCTGATTCTCCGGCGCTGGGGGGGCTTCGACGCGGGGGAAAAAGCGATCCAGGCGCTGGCGAAAATCGTCGCTTACGCGCTTGCCGTGAGCCTCTTCTTCGTCGGTGTGGAACTGTTTACCGCTTTCTACAGCGGCATTCCGGAGCACGAGGCGCAGTTTATTTATCTGTTTGCCGGTCTGCACGGCCACACCGGCCTGGTCGGCTGGATGTGGGCCTTCGCGGTGCTGGCCGCAGGCGCGCTGGCGGTGCTGTTGATTCCAGGCCTCCGCAAACAGGAAACATGGCTGGCGCCGGCCTGCGTGGCCGTGTTTGCATCGCTCTGGATCGAAAAAGGTCTGGGCCTGGTCCTTCCCGGCTTCATTCCGTCGCCGCTCGAGGCCATGACCGAATACCATCCGACGGGACCGGAAATCGCCATCACGCTGGGCGTGTGGGCGGTCGGATTTTTGATCCTGACGGTGTTTTATAAAATTTTCACGACGGTCCGCGGCGGGATTGTTTCCGTGCCGGCCGGACCGGCTGCCGGCGGGAGATGAAAAGAGCGCTATGAATATACTGGTTTTGAATTGCGGCAGCTCCTCGCTCAAATACAAGCTTTTTGAGATGACGACGTACGAGGTTCTGGCGAAAGGCCAGGCGGACCGCATCGGTTTGCCCGGGGCGCTCTTTACGCACGAGACGCCGGGATTGGCGCCTGTTCACTGCGAGACGCCTCTGGCCGACCATGCCGCGGCGGTAAGCGCCCTGCTCACCCACCTGACGGATGCCCGGCAGGGCATTCTGGCGGACCGCAGCGACATCGCCGGCGTCGGGCACCGCGTGGTGCACGGCGGAGAGCATTTCCGCTCGTCCGTGGTCGTGGATCCGGCCGTGCGCGGCCTTCTGGAGAAAACCAAAGCGCTCGCGCCGCTGCACAATCCGCCGAACCTCATGGGCATCGACGTCTGCGCGCGGCTGATGCCGGACGTGCCGCAGGTGGCGGTTTTCGATACAGCCTTTCACCAGACGATGGAGCCGCGCGCCTTTACGTACGCGATTCCCTACCGGTACTACGCCGAGGATGCGGTCCGCCGCTACGGATTCCACGGCACGTCCCACCGCTACGTCGCCGCCCGGACCGCGGAGCTTCTGGCCGGCCGCAGCGGGGATCCGAGAATCATCACCTGCCATCTCGGCGCCGGCTCCAGCCTCTGCGCCGTGGCGAAAGGAAAATCCCGGGACACCTCCATGGGCTTCACGCCGCTTTCGGGAGTCGTCATGGGCACGCGTTCGGGCGATCTCGATCCGGCGGTGGTCTCCTTCCTGATGGAAAAAGAGCGCTGCTCGATTGCGGAAGCGCTGGACATTTTAAACCGGCAAAGCGGCGTTTTCGGCATTTCCGGCGTCTCTCCCGATTTTCGCGATCTGGAGCAGGAAGCGGCCCGGGGGCACGAGCGGGCGCGCCTGGCGCTGGATGTCTTCGCCTACAGCGCGGCGCGGGGCATTGCGTCTTTGATTCCGGCCGCGGGCGGTCTGGACGCCCTGGCCTTTACCGCGGGCATCGGCGAAAACTCGCCGGTGATGCGCCGGCGCATCTGCGCGTATTTCTCGTGGCTGGGGCTTAAGCTGGATGAGGACAAAAACAACGCCGGCGGCGAAGGAGATATTGCGGCCGGCGAATCGGCCGTCCGCGTGTTCGTCGTGCCGACGGACGAGGAAAAAATGATCGCCCGGGAGACTGAGGCGGTTTTGAAAAATAAATAGAAAAAGGCCTCTGCGGAGGAGAAGCCTTTTGCCTGACAATAACGAACGACTGAAGATTTTGGAGGTTAAATATGGAAAAAGTAAAAATGACGCCCAGTGAGGCGATTGTCGAAACCCTGCTGGCCGAAGGCGTGGACCATGTCTGCGGCATTGTCGGCTCAGCCTTTATGGACATGCTGGATCTCTTTCCGACGGCCGGAATCAAATTCATTCCGGTGCGCCACGAGCAAAGCGCCGCGCACATGGAAGACGCCTACTGCCGCGTGTCCGGGCGCTGCGGCGTCGTCACGGGCCAGAACGGACCCGGCATCACCAACATGGTCACCTCCGTGGCGGCGGCCAACATGGGCCACACGCCGCTGGTGATCATCTCTCCGTCGGCGGGAACGCCGACCATCGGCTGGGACGGCTTTCAGGAATGCGACCAGATGTCCGTCTTCCGCTCCATTACGAAAGCGGTCGTTCGCGTTCCGCACCCGAAGCGGGCGGCCGACTGTCTGCGCACCGCCTTCCGCATCGCCTACGCGGACCGCGGCGCCGTCCTGTACGACATTCCGCGGGACTATTTCTACGGCGAGCTCGAGGAGAGAATCCTCAAGCCCTCGCAGTACCGCGTGGACGCGCGGGGCTGCGGCTCCATCGAACAGCTGGACCGGGCCGCCGAACTTCTCGCGAAGGCGAAAAATCCCGTCATCGTTTCCGGAAGGGGCGTGGTCGATTCCGACGCGCTGGAGATCGTCAAAGCCATTGCCGAGCATCTGACGGCGCCGGTGGCCGTGACCTACCTGCACAACGACGCGTTTTACGGCGACCACCCCCTGTTTGTCGGCCCCATCGGCTACATGGGATCCAAGGCGGCCATGAAAACACTGGCCAAGGCCGACGTCATGCTGGCCATCGGCACGCGGCTTTCCGTCTTCGGCACGCTGCCGCAGTACGACATCAACTACTTCCCGGAAAACGCCAAGATCATCCAGGTGGACGTGAATCCCAAGCATATCGCCCGCACCCACCCCATCGAGGTCGGCATCATCGGCGACGCGAAGGAAGCCTCCGCGGAAATCCTGAAGCGGCTCAAGGCTAAGGACGGCAAGCGCAAGCCGGATGAGAAGCGCCTGGCGGCGGTGGCCCGGGAGAACAAGAAATGGCATAAGGAAATCGTCGATCTGGCGATGGTGGACGGCAATCCCGTCAATCCCCGCCGCGTGCTCCTCGAGCTGTCCCGGGCGCTGCCCCAGGACGCCATCGTCACGACAGACATCGGCAACGTCTCTTCGACGGCCAACAGCTACCTGACGTTCAACCGTCCGCGCCTGCATATCGCCGCGCTCACGTTCGGCAACACGGGCTTTGCCTATCCCGCGGCGCTGGGCGCGCAGCTGGCGCGCCCCGACGCGCCGGTGGTCGCCATTATCGGCGACGGCGCCTGGGGAATGAGCCTGCATGAAGTGAGCACGGCCGTGGAGCACAACCTGCCGGTTGTGGCCTGCGTCTTTCGCAACATGTGGTGGGGCGCCGAGGCCAAAAACCAGGTGGACTTTTACAACAACCGCTTTGTCGGCGTCGATATTCCCAATCCGGAGAGTTTCGTCCCCGTCGCCAAGGCGATGGGCGCCAACGCCATGCAGGTCAGCCGGCCGCAGGACATCCGCGAGGCCTTTGACGCCTGCCTGAAGAGCCGCCGGCCCACCGTCCTCGAATTTTTAGTGGACGGCAAGCAGCTGGCGCCGCCTTTCCGCAAGGACGCGCTGGCCCTGCCGACGCGCTTCCTGTCCAAGTATGCCCATCTGGACCATCGCCGCTGGTATCATGAAGGAGGGGCCGATGATTTATAACGATTTGAAGGGAAAAACAGCTGTTGTCACCGGCGCCGGCAAGAAAACCGGCATCGGCTTTGCCATCGCTCAGAAACTCGCCGCCTCGGGCTGCAA
>DBPV01000084.1:25622-27128 GCA_002304995.1 Syntrophaceae bacterium UBA1411 | reverse complement strand
AGATACGGTTCTCGTTCCCGCTCTGAATCCCGATGTCTGTGTGATCCACGTCCAGCGGGCGGATAAGTTCGGCAACGCCCAGTACTGGGGCGCCATGGGAAGCGTTCAGGCAGCGGCCCTGGCCAGCAAGCGGATTATTATTTCCTGCGAAGAGATCGTGGAGCATGATGTTGTCCAGGCGAGCCCCCATTTCACCATCATCCCCGCTTTTCGGGTGAACGCGGTTGTCGAGATGCCCTGGGGGGCGCATCCTTCGGACGTCCTGGGATACTATAACCGGGACCGGATGGCCCTGGCCATCTTCATGAACGCCCTGAAGTCGGAAGCGGCCACCCGGGCGTGGATGGACGAATGGATCTACGGCTGCAGGGACCACAACGACTATCTCCGGCATTACGTCGAGCGTTTCGGGCTGGAATCCCTTCACGCCATCAAGGCGCGCGCCTTCTACTCCGCGCCGGCGAATTACGGAGCGGCCTATACGTCGGTCTGGGATGAAGAGGGTCGCGAGCGTTCCATCGGCCTGACCCCTGAAGAGCTGGAGACGTTCATGAAGGAAAAGGGGGTGCTCCATGACTAAGCCTTACACACTCAACGAGCTCCTGATTATCGCCATCGCGAAGGAAATACACGATCACGAGAATATTGTTCTCGGGGTGGGAATCCCGATGACATCGGGCGCCCTGGCCAAGGCGCTGTATGCGCCGAACGCGACGCTGATGATGGAATCGGGAATCATCGATTTCGAGCCGACGGTTCCCCTGAACCATATCGCGGACTGCCTGTCCTGCCGGGGCTTTTCGTTTGCAACCGATCTGTTCAGCGCCTTTACCATGACCTACCGGGGTTTCGTCGACGTCTGCTTCCTCGGCGTGGCGCAGGTGGACAAATACGGGAACCTCAATACGACCGTGATCGGCGATTATGACAGGCCGGAACTGAGACTGCCCGGCTCGGGCGGCGCCGCGGATTTTATTTCTTATTCGAAAAAGACGGTCCTGACCATGCGCGGCGGCGAATTTGTCGAAAAGCTCTCCTACATGACCTCGCCGGGATACCTGGACGGAGGCGACAGCCGGGACCGGTCCGGACATTTTCCGCAAGGAACCGGACCGACCAAGCTGATCAGCACCAAAGGCGTTTTCGAATTCGATCCGCTGACGAAGGAAATGTTCCTGGCGCAGGTGCATCCGGGGGTCGACATCTCCGAGATCCGGAAAAAAATTCCCTGGGATCTGAAGATTTCTTCCAATCTGACCGAAACGGCGCGCCCCACGGATGAAGAAATCGATTTTGTGCGGCGCTTCGCCCCGACCGAATCCCTCGGAAAGAATCTCGCAAACCAGCTGGTTATTGCCAACCGGGCCGGGCGCGCCGCGCGAGCCAAAACCTGAAACGAATTACTCCCCCCCTTCACGGAAAAGCCGGACCGGGATATGCTAGGTCCGGCTTTTCCCATCTGCAGGGGATGGTGGATGGTGAATAGGGGATGGTGGATAGGGGATG
>DBPV01000084.1:25428-25571 GCA_002304995.1 Syntrophaceae bacterium UBA1411 | reverse complement strand
TCTAAAGCTAAAAGTTAACACGCCCCTTTGCATTTGTGTCTTGCCTGAAGAAAGTGAACCCCTTATCTTAATCAATGCCTTGACTGCCTTGGCGAAGCATCCCTTTTTCCTGCCGGAAAAAAACACTTGTGGAATCGGGCAAT
>DBPV01000084.1:14706-25278 GCA_002304995.1 Syntrophaceae bacterium UBA1411 | reverse complement strand
GCCTTCGGAATTCCGATTCTCTCGAGGATCAATTCGGCATCCGGCCGCACCCAGGCGCTGATCCTTGCCCCGACCCGGGAACTGTGCCTCCAGATCACCGACGATCTGACGCAAATGTCAAAGTACATTCGCAACCTCAACATCGTTCCCATTTACGGGGGCGCCAACATCGTCACCCAGATCCGGCAGGTTGCCGCCGGCGCGCAGATGGTCGTGGCCACGCCGGGGCGGATGCTCGACATGCTCAACCGCAGGAAAGTCGATGTCAGCGCCATTTCCTGGCTGGTCCTTGACGAAGCCGATGAAATGCTCAACATGGGATTTCAGGAAGAACTGAACGCCGTTTTGGCCGCGACTCCCCAGGACAAGCGCGTCCTGCTGTTTTCCGCCACCATGCCGCGCGAAATAGAAGCCATTGCCAGAAGCTACATGAGGAAACCCGCCGAAATCACCGTCGGATCGCGAAACACCGGCGCGGCCGGTGTAAATCATCAATACGTCGTCGTTCACGCCAAAGACCGGTATCTCGCGCTCAAGCGCCTCGTCGATTACCATCCGGATATCTACGCCATCGTCTTTTGCCGCACGCGCACCGAAACCCAGGAGGCGGCCGACCGGCTCATGAAAGACGGATACAACGCCGATGCCCTGCACGGCGATCTCTCCCAGGCGCAGCGCGATTCGGTTATGAACCGCTTCCGGTCCCGAAATCTGCAACTCCTCGTCGCGACCGACGTCGCCGCCCGCGGGATCGACGTCAGCGACCTGACCCACATCATCAACTACAACCTGCCCGATGACGCGGAAAACTACACGCACCGCTCCGGCCGGACGGGCCGCGCCGGGAAGTCCGGCGTGTCGATTGTCATTGTCAACATCAAGGAAGCTTACCGGATCGGCCAAATCGAAAAGCAGGTCGGCAAAAAATTTCAGCAGATCAGCATCCCCACGGGACCGGAAGTCTGTGAAAGGCAACTGCTGCACATGGTGGAGCGCCTGAAAAACACGGAGGTCCCGCACGAGGACATCGCCCGGTTTCTGCCCGCCGCCTGTGACCGGCTCGCCTCGCTCAGCAAAGAAGACATCATCGCAAAATTCGTGTCGGCCCAGTTCAATCGGTTCCTGGCTTATTACCGGGACGCGGCAGACATCAACGTCAGTCTTAAAAAAGAAAACCAAAGCGCAGGATCCCGGACCACCCCGCAACGCGGTTTGGCGCGCCTGACAGTGAACCTCGGCAAAATGGAAAAATTCAACATCAAGAAAATGACCGCCTACCTGCTGGAAACCGCCAACATCGCCCATCTGCGTGTATCCAATGTGGATGTCGAACTGTGCAACACCTACTTTGAAGTGGAACCGCAATTTGCTGACGTGCTGATGGCCCGTTTCGCCAAGGAAAAATACCTGAAACGGCGCGTGCGGATCGACTACGCCGATCGGGGCGGCCGGGGCAGCATGCAGGGCAAACGCTACGCCGGCGGCGCGAAAACCCGAGAGGCTTTTTTCTTCAATAAACGCAAAAAAAGTCCCCGGAAGAAATATTAAACGGGAAATGAAGGGAAGTCCGGAAGGGGATAGGATCCCTGCTCCAATCGGTTACCGTTCCAGTTCCTTCCGGATGGCCAGGCCGATTGTTTCCATCACGTAAGGCTTCTTGACATAAGTCCCCGCTCCGAGTATTTGAGCCTTCCGGACACGATCCGTTTCCGTGAAGCCGCTCACCAGAATGGCCTTCTGCTTCGGATGAATCTCCAGAATCCTTCGATACGTCTCCATTCCGTCCATCCCCGGCGCCATGATCATATCGAGGACCAGAATATCCACCCGGTTATCTTTGAGGTATTTCACCGCTTCCTCCCCGCTGGAAACACTGTGAACCCGGTACCCCAGCTTTTCGAGCAACCCGGAAGCGACCTCCCTCTGCTCGGCAATGTCGTCCACAACCAGAACCTTCTCCCCTCTGCCCCTGTACTGCTCCACCGGGATTTTCGGCGGCCGGGCGGTCCGTTCCTCCCGCGTCACGGGGAAATACAGGGTAAACGTCGTNNCCCTTATCCTTGCAACTCTGAACGTCAATATACCCGTTGTGGTCCTTGACCGTTCCCCAGACAATCGTCAGCCCGAGACCCGTCCCGCTCCTGCCCATCGTCTTCTTTGTGTAAAACGGTTCGAATATCTTCTCCCGGTGCTCATCGGCAATGCCTGCCCCCGTGTCGGATACAGTCAGAACGGCATAGTCTCCCTCCCGAACCTCGTCGTAGCCCTCAATGGCGCTGTCCAGATAGCGGTTCTCCGTCCGGATCACCACTTCTCCTTTGCCGCTGATCGCCTCGGCCGCATTGGACACCAGGTTCATCAGTGTCGTTTCCAGATGGACGGGAGAGCCGTTGATGTTGAGCAGGTTCGGATCGCATTCCATCCGGAAGGTGACGCCCGGATGATAGTCCCGAATGTTCTCGAACGCGGGGGTTTTGATAAAACCGGAAATGATCTCGTTGATCTGGACGACTTCCGTTGCCAGGACGCCCCGCCGGGCCAGAGTAAGCAGGTCCTGAATGATGGCGGCTCCCTTGTCCGTGGACTGAAGGATCTTTTCGACGTGTTTCCTGGCTTTGTGTGCTTCAGGGATTTCCTCCAGCAACAGCTCGGAATAGCCGGACAGGATGCCCAGGACGTTGTTCAAATCATGGGCGACGCCGCCGGCCAGCTGACCGAGGGCTTCCATTTTCTCGGCACGACGCAAACGCTCTTCCAGCCGCTGCTTCTCCGCCTCCGCCTGCTTGCGCTCGCTGATGTCCTGAAATGCGCCCTGCACCTTAACGATCCTGCCGGCTTTATCTTTTACCGCTTCTCCGATGGTTTTTACCCAAACCCGCTTTCCTCCGGCGGTGATGATTTCCATTTCTTCATCATAGGGAATGCCTTTTTGCGCGCAGTCCGTGAAAACGGCGGTGATTCTTTCCTTCCACTCCGGCGCGTAAAAGCTGATGCCCTCTTCCAACAGCGGCGAAGTGCCGGCAGGCATCTCGTGGATGGCCGCGACTTCATCGGACCAGATCACGCGGCTTTCTTCAAGATTGACGCTCCATCCGCCCAGCTTTGCCTTTTCACCCGCGATCCGGAGAAGGGCGTGGGTTTCCTTTTCTTTTTCCTGAGCCCGGATGCGGTCGGTGATGTCTTCAGAGATGCCCATCAGGTATTCGGGTTCTCCGTTTGCGTTCAGAATCGGCACTTTCTTCGTGTGCAGGATCCTCTCTCCCTTGTGGCGGGTTTGAATGGGTTCTTCCCGGATGTCCACAATTTCCTTCCCGCGCAAAACGTCCCGGTCCTTCTGTGTAAAGAAGTCTGCCTGCTCCGTCGGGAATAAATCGTAATCGTTCTTTCCCAGCAGGTCGCCCCGGGAATGACCCAGCAGCTCCTCTCCCGCCCGGTTGAACCGGGTGAACCGGAGTTCCCGGGCGTCCTTGAGGAAGATCATGTTGGGGATATTCTCGACAATCGAGTTCAGCAGGGTGTTCGCCCTTTGGATTTCCTCCTCCGCCCGTTTGCGCTCGGTGATGTCTACATCCATTTCAAGAACCATCGGCGTACCGTCGGCGTCCACAAACGGGAAATCGTAAACATCCAGCAGGCTGTCGTCCGGAGTCGTAACCTGCCAATGGTGCGGTTTGCCGGTTTTCAGAGCTTCATAGGCTTCACAAAATGAGCACGGCTCTGCCTGCCCGAAGCAGAGATCGTAACATTTACGTCCACGCGCCTCTCCAAACTTGTCGCGGAAGCTGCGGTTGGCAAAGGCAATGTTGTAATCTTTCGACAATAAGCAGATCATTGCCGGCAGCGTTTCCAAAACATCATATAAACGTTGTCTCTCGGCTTGCAGCGCTTCCTCCGCCCGTTTGCGCTCCGTGATGTCGGTCATGAAATTCAGCGTCGCGGGTTTTCCTTTCCAGTGGATCATGACCGTATCCAGCTCCACCCAAATCGTATCGCCTTTTTGGTGAATCACCCGGAAAGTATAGCGACGGGAAATCTTTTCGCCTCTGAGGCGCCGGAGATAACGGTCCAGCACCATGCCGCGGTCGTCCTGGTCAATAAAATCGACAAAGGGTTTCGACGTGAGTTCCTCTTCCGTGTAGCCGGTGATTCGGGTCGTTGTCGGATTGAGAAAGGCCAGCTTGCGGTCCTGGACAACAAAAATGGCCTCGCCGGCATTTTCAAAGAGGATGCGATATTGTTCTTCGCTTTCCTGCAGCGCTTCGGTGCGTTCCGCCACGCGCTGCTCCAGGTTGTTTGCATGGTAGGCGAGTTCCTGCGCCTGCCGTTCGATTTTTTCATGCGTAAGAGCGTTTTTCAGGGCCAGCGCCATGACCGGTATGAGATGCGTGATGATTTTTTCCGTCTCGGCGATCCGTTCCGCGCCCGGCAGATCGAGCAAAAGCATTGTGGCCAGCAGATCTTCTCCGGTCTGCAGCGGAAAGCGCATCAGCGACGAGACGCCGGCGCGCAGCAGCGGAAGACGGCAGGGATGTTCAGGGGGTTAATCCTTGACGTAGAGGGGCAGGACCAGGTTGAGATCGGGACAAAACAGGCGAAGTTCATCCGCCGTCAACAGCGATCTGCGCCGGGCGGGCGACACATGCATGATCCGGTGCGAATGGACGCCCTCCGGGTGTGCGATAAGGATGGCCGTGTGCGCGCCGGTGAGTTCCCGCATTTGTTCCGTCAGGATTTGGGCCAGCCGGGAAGGATCGGAAGAGGCGAGGATTTCAGAAAATACATCCGCCATCATGACCTGATCGGCCCAGGTGACCGGTTTGTGGTATATGGAGGAAGGCGCATCAGCCTTTTCGGGAAGAGGGGGGATATTTTCGGACTCCGCCTGCAGCAGGAGGGCCAGCAGATTATCGAGGGACACCTTTTCGATGCGCCAGGGCAATCCCGTATAGGCTGCGCATTCCGCGACCGCCTCCCGGGGCGCCGGCGCCAAGGCCGTATCGAGATAAACCAGTTCGCGGCGATTTTCGCGCATGAGATCGCGCGCCACCTCAGGGTGCAGGCCCAGTTCGCCCTGAAGGATTTCCTTCCAGCGCGGCGCCCATTCAGGCAGGAGCATGAAAGCCTGATCCCGCATCAATTCACGGTAGCGGTTGCGCCCTGCCAGCATTTGCGCGCAGTTGACGGCGTTAATCCGGCTGATTCCGAACTGGCGGACCAGATCCAGCATCCGGCTGCAGCAATCGCCGTACACCAGCACCACGCGGGAACCTTTGGAGCAAAGCTCAGTCAATTCCGCTCCCAGCAATGCCTGTAACTGCTGCGGATCCATATGCAGCATGGAGTCGAGGAATCGCAGTTCACCGTGGATCCGGCCGTCGCGATGCAATTGCTCCAGCTCGGCTTGCAAAACGCCGCAGCACAGCCAGATGGTGGAAGGATTCATGAAGTCTCCGTTTCCCGGGCGGCATATTCCCCGGCGGCCTGGAGCATGGCCTGCAGGTTTTCCAACGGAGTGCTCAGCGGCACATCCGCGGCGGAATGCGACAAAATGTAGCGGCCGGCCGGGGCGGCGGTCTTCAGGCACTCCAGACTCCGTCTGCGGATTTCCGCGGCGGAGACCGCCGGCAGGCTCAGATTATCCAGGTTGCCGATCAGGGTCAACCCGGTTCCAAGAGACGCCCGCGCGGCGCCCAGATCATCCCTGGAGCCGACAACCACTCCCGCCACTCCCGGCAAACCGGGCAGCAAATCGAGCATATGAAGGATTCGGCCGCCGCCGTGGTGGAACACGAGGGGCGCGTTGATTTGACTGAAGAGATCGCGCAGGTGGGGCAGAAAAACTTTCTCGAACAGGTTGCGCGTCGAGATTTCCACGGAGGCGACGGATTCTGTGACCACAAGACCGGTCACACCCGCTTCGCAAAGCGCATGGGCCCAGTCCAGGAAAAACCGGCCGGTCCGCTCCAGAATACGGCGGGCGTTATCCTCGTCGAATAAAACTGTTTCCATCCACGCTTCCAGCCCCAGCGCCAGCGCCGGCAGCGCTCCCGGTCCGGGCACGGCTGCAAACACCGGCACGCTTCCCCGGTACAGGGAGGCCAGCTGCCGCGTCGCCGAGAGAATGACGGGCAGACGCGCGGTTCGCTCAGGATCGGGCAGGTCCAGGCCGGCGGCCGCGGAGGGGTTCTGGACCGCGGGGCGCTTCATGTTGGGCGCCTGATTTTCAAACCAGGCCACTTCGCCGCCGAACGCTTCCGCGATGGCGCTGTAATCGAAGGTGGCCAGGATCATATCGAAACCCAGGATATCCCGGGCGGCTTGCTGCCCCGCGACGTAGGCCTGCGCGTTGCTGTAAAGGGTTTTCAGGTCGGTTCGGGTAAGCTTTCCGCCGTAGGCGCCCAGAACGGCAAAGACCGGCACGCGATCCGCCGGAAGGCCCTGAAGAGTATTCATAACGCGTTCGTAGGAATTGATGGTTCTCACCCTTCTTTCGCTGCGTCGTGAAGCCTTTGAAACAGAGCATCAACTCCGGTTGCGTTGCGGGCCGTTCCGTCGCCTCCCACTTCTGCGACAAGCTCGGGCCGCCAGTTGAAGACGGCGCCGCCCACCGCCAGCTTCAGCTTGTGATTCAGCCGGCGGGCGTCGATCAGATTGCGCAGTTTGCGGATGTTCAGGGCGGTCGTCTGCATCATTGCGGAAGCTCCCACAACGGAGGCGCCGACCTCGACGGCTTTGTCCACAAACTGTTCGGCCGTCACGTCATTGCCCAGGTCGTGAACCTCCCAGCCGCCCGCGCGCAAAAAAGACCCCACGATGCGCCGTCCCAGACTGTGGAAATCATCCTCGATATTGCCGATGACAACGGGGACGCCCCGCGGAGTCTCCTGTCCCGGCTCCGACATACAGCGAAGCAGCACATCCTCGGCGATCTTGGAGGCCACGAAGGTCTGGGTAAGCGATACGGCGTCTTTTTCCCAAAGATCTCCCAGCCGGACAAGCGTCGGATCGAGAATATCATTGATGATCGATCGGGAAGGGACGCCGGCTGCCATCATCCGGTCAATCACACCGGATGCCTCCCGGCGGTCCGCCGCGATCATGGCGCTGAAGAGGTGATCGGTCCCGAAACGGATATTTTCCTTATTCTTCACGATTTTCAGAAGTCCTTCCTGTCCGTCAATAAAGAAGTGCGATCCGGAAACGGTCTTGCCAAAACCGATGTCTGTATGTCTGTGAACTTTTAATACCGTAAAAAATATAAAGGGCGGGGATGGGCAAGTCAAGAAAATTGTGAATGAAAGGCATAGCCTTAAGGAATTCAGTATTTCAGGGCAGACAGGGCTTTGCCGGATGGAAATTAAAACGTTAACAGCTCACCGGTTGCCTACGGCTTTACCGCTTCCTCCGGCGCATCGGCGGCGCCTTCGGTTTGATCCGGATCCTGTGCTTCCGGATCCTGCTGGAAGTACGCCTTGATCTTCTGCCGGACGGATTCGGGAAGGCTGATGCCGATTTCCCGGATCCGGCTTTCATACTTTTTGAACGAGCGGGTGTGTTCTCCGGTGTTGATGAAGATCCGGAAATAGGAGCGGATGCTGCCTTCGAGTTCCGCGCGGTACTCCATGTCCTCGTTGAGCAGGTCCTCCACCGGGGCGATAAAACGGTAATTGATGGGCCGGCAGATCGCGCGGTACGCCACAAAACGCATGGCCATTTCACTTTCGTAATCCTTTTCCCGGATGGCTTTTTCCACGAGGTTCAAATCCAGCGTGTCCATGATATGAAAAGCATACTTGGGCGTGAGGACCGCCTCGATGATTTTCTCCGCGCTCTGATACTGCGAACAGGCCGATATGTCCCTGGCGAAGGCCGGGTCGCAGCGCACATAAACGACAAAGTCGATGTCCGACGTGTTTTCGGCAAGTCCCATGTTGGTGGAGCCCATGACGTCCATCGCGATATCGCCCTGGACGTTTTCTTCAATGAGCCGGGTGATCTCTTCGAGCTTTTCCAGGCGTTCTTCCGTCGCCTGGGTCTGGAAGGTGCGGTAAAATTGCTTGATCTCGTTGTAGAGCTGCACCTCCGGAATATGGGAGTATTTCGATTCCTTCATGTCGTAATTGCGGCCCGCCCGGAGAGCGGCGTAACGCTCGGCGTCGACGAGCGTTTCCTTCCACTGGCCGTTTTGCGGATAGTAATCGGCGATGTCATGGATGCGGTCGCCGACGAGTTTGTGAAAGACGACTTTTTTGACCTCGCGGCCGTCGACTTCGATGGTATAGAAAAAGCCGCCTTCGGCGACGCCGCCGGTCAGTGTGGTCACTTCCCCGAAATTGGAGGGATTGAGGTAGATCGTGTTTTCGCTTAGCTGAAACCCCCAGTCCATGTGCACATGGCCCGTGAGGCACATGAGCACCGGATGGTTGTCGCAGTAATGCCTGAGCGCCGGCGATCCGGACGTGCCGAACTGGTTGACCCGGTCGTGAACGCCGTGTGCGGGCTGATGGGCGACGATAAGATCGGGCTTGACGGCCTTGAAGAAATTGTACATTTCGTTGCGGCCGCCTTCGAAGGGCAGGTTTCCCTGATAGCGGACGACGTAGCGCTCCGGAATGCCCGGCGTCCAGATATTCGCCCCTCCGTATCCGGCGATCTTCAGGTCTTTCATGGTGTGCCAGTGCAGATGCAGGTCGCGTTCATGCAGGGCGGTGTACTTCAGGTCCATGTCGTAATTGCCGGGCAGGGCGAATATCTGCGCTTTGGGCTTGATGGCGAGAATGTTCTCCAGAACCTTGTATTTCTGCTGCAGAACCCGGCGGGCCCGGATGGTGTATTGCTGATACCGGGTGCCTTTCTCTTCAATTTCCGCCTCCGTATTCGGCTGGTCGAGCAGATCGTCCACGAAGTCCTCGACGGTCATCGCTTCCCTGTGCATGCGGACGCGCAGGCCGTGGAAATAGGATTGCAGTTCATGGTAATGGATGGCGGTGTGCATGTTGTAGAACGGAATATCGATCAGATCGCCGGCGATGATGTAAACGTCGGCCACCGTTTCGGACAGCAGTTGTTTGACGCGGTCAAAAGCGCCGTGAATGTCGGCAACGTAAATAATCTTCAAAAAAATCTCCTCCCTGTTGAAAACAGCCGCTTGCAGACGTTAATCGGGGTCCGCCTCAGAACGGAAATTACTATAGCCTGTCGCCTGGCGCAATGCAACCTCCGGGTCATAAAAGGGACAGGAATAAAGGATTCACAGCGCTCCCTTTTATCTAACCGCGCCCCTTTCATTTCCGTTTTTCCCAGGAGTTGTTTTTGATGACGAAGATTGCGTAATTGTAATCCGCCTGGGCATTTTGGTTAAATTGGATACGTCCCAGAGCCCCATCGTAAGTTCTGTTTGCATAATTCGCAAATAAGCTTTTGTTTGCCTTTTCCCGGCTGCAAAACCGATCCAGGGAGGTGATCAAATCGTATCCTTCAGCGCCGAAAGCGGACATTCTGTATCCGTATTTATTCTTGAAAGCTGCAAAAATCGGGAGTGTTTCATCAAGGTCCGGATATGAAAACATTAATCCACTTGCAGCCGGCTCGGCCAGCAGGGGATTGGTCAAGGTCGGTCTTGCCCCAAACATGGCGGACCGGATAGGGATCGCGCTTGCCTGTTTGACGATTTGAACCGCTTCTCTGGTGCTGATCAGAACCAGCGCGTCGGGCTCGACTGCCCTTATCGCCTGCAGCGGATCGGTAAATACCGTGTCGGCATCGTTGTAGGCAACAGACTTCACCAGTTTGTTCTTCAGCGCGGATTTCAAGGCGCTGTTCCAGGAAATGCCGTAATCGTTGTCAAAATACATCACAGCCACTTTGTTGTACTTTTTCAAATAATTTGTCAGATACTGAATTTCCCTGCGGACATCGCCGGTAAACCTTACACAGTTTTTCTGATCGGCGTGATTAAAAACAGCGCTTCCCACCGCCATTTGCAGCATATGGTTTGATTGGATCTTTGCAGCAAGACCGTTGGTGATCCAGCTTGCCAGCGTAACAACCACCTGATAATCGCCCTGGGCGATCACCTCGGTCAATCGTTGATCCGCCGTTTTCAAATCACCTTTCGTGTCAAAAAAATGAACTTCGATGTTTTTTGTTTCCTCCAGGCCAAGCTCCATGGCTTGTCTGGTTTCTTTGCCAAATTGACTGTAGTGGCCTGATAAATCAAGCAGTGCGGCGACTTTGACTTTATTTCCTGCTGAATATGCCGGCCCTGCATGGCTGATGAACACAAAGATCAGCACCGCAATGAACAACACTAAAAATGTGATTTCTTTTTTCATGAACCCTCCTTGCCGCAATCCAATAATGGGGCTGCAAACATTTCTGTTTAAAATATAAAACTCCTTACAGAAGCCAGTATTATTGCGTCAAGCAGATTCTGAACAAAAGCGCCGGCAGGGTTTTTCGTAAACCAGCCATTCCTTGACATGTATACCCGGAAAATGCATATAAAGACATCAAAGAGGACAATACTGAACATAGCGAAATCGAAGAAGCGGTAAATATGGCCGGAATCAA
>DBPV01000084.1:0-14643 GCA_002304995.1 Syntrophaceae bacterium UBA1411 | reverse complement strand
TGATTTTCAATGCGGCGGCCGTTTTTGCCGGAGAAGAACTTTACCGCAGTCTTTCTGCTGCCGGAAAAAACAAAGAATCAAGCCTTTTCACGGAGCTTTATCGCACCGGACAAAATCAGAACTGGCAAGCGGCCAAGGAGGTTCAGTTTGAAGGGAATCTCCGTTTTCTGGAAAGGGATGCCGCAGCGCCGGACAAGATCCCCGGTATTTTTTTAGTGAGGAGCCTCGAAGGCGACCTCTATATCGTATCGATCCCTCCTGATGATGAATTAAAAAGAACCGGTGCGGAAGGATACTATTCCAACCTTAAAGCAATGCTCGGAAACAAACTTGTTTTTCGCGCTCTGCTTACCGAAGGCGGTTTAGACGGTCAAAAATATACATTCATCCGGTTCCTTCATCCGCCGGCCCAGCTTATGCTGGACAAAATTTTTAAGATCGCAATTGTTTTTATGTTCTTTTTCGTCATGCTCGGAATGGGACTAAACCTGACGCTTAATGATTTCAAGCTTGTCTTGCAGAAGCCCAAAGGGATTGTGATCGGAATTATTTTTCAATGGTTTCTCATGCCGCTCCTGGCTCTCGGAATGGCCTGGGCCCTGGGATTCTACCACAAATTTCCGTTTATTTATGCCGGGATGGTTTTGATCTGCGCCTGTCCGGGCGGAGTCACTTCAAATCTTATGACCTACTACGCGAAGGGAGATCTCGCCCTTTCGGTCTCCTTAACCTCTGTTTCAACTTTTCTGGCGCTTTTTTTCACTCCCCTGATTCTTACCGTGTTGTGCGCAAATATACCTGATATCGCCATACCGACAGGCCTGATTGCACAGACCATCATCGGTCTGGTCATCGTGCCGCTCATCATCGGGATGTCTATACGGCAGAAATGGCTGAATTTTGCGGTAAAAGCCACTCCCTTCTTTTCCGCCCTCGGAGTATTCGCGCTCCTGATGGTGATCGGAGTAGGCGTTTACACAAACGTTGAAAAATTCGCCGACACCCAGCGTTACAGTCTGATTTTCTACATCATGGTGGTTTCTCTTTCCATTCTGGGCATGCTGCTGGCGGCGTTTTTTCCAAAAATGTTCCGCATTGAAAATTATCAGACCAGGGCCATCTCGATGGAGGTTGGGCTGCGCAATTCAACTCTGGCGGTAACCATTGCCCTTTTAATCCAGGACCTCATGGGTGATTTTTACAGCTCCATGTTCGTCACCACAGCCATCTATGGCATTACGATGTATGTCACAGGCTTTCTGATGATTCTTTTGTATAAGATCATTCTGCCTCTGGAGGATAAAGGAGCGGGAGACACCCTTAAGTAATAAGTATCTGAGGGGAAAAAGGGCTTCGCCAGCCGGGAAGTTAAAATGTTGACAGCGCTATATCTTCCTAGACCTTGATGAAAATCCTGTGCCGGTAAAGCAGGTATCCGACAAACCCAAACAGGGCGACGTGGGCCAGCGCAAACAAAAACGAGCCGCCGGCGGGGCCGGCCAGCGGGACGAAGAGCTGTGAGTACAGCCAGGCGCCGGCGTTTATTGACTGGCCGTCGCCGGTCGGCAGGCGGACCAGCAGGCGCAGGGTTTTGCCCCAGACGATGGAGAGGACAAACAAAAAAAGCGGATTGCAGCCGAAGACCGAAAAGAGGATGGTCCATTTCTGCGGGCGCCGTCCGTCGATGANNTAGGAACCCGTCCACAGCGGCTTGTTGAGCGGCAGAATCAGGCTCCAGAGCAGGCCGGCGGCGGTAAGGGCCGCGCCCCAGGCGGCGAGTTTGATTGTGCCGCCGTGTCCTTCCGAAGCAGGGATCAGGCCGCCCGCCAGATAGCCGGCGAGCACCGTGACCGCCGCGGGCAGGGTGCCGAACAAGCCTTCGGGATCGAAGGGAATGCCGAAGCCGCGGTAAAGATGGCTTTCGCCCAGGAGGAAGCTGTCGACGGGAATCGCTGCGTTTTGCGCGAGGCTGTATGGATCCGCGCCGCCGCAGAAGTAAAGAATACCCCAGCAGGCCAGAAGCACAAACGCGCCGCCGGCGGGCAGCCACCGGCGGTTTCCGTATAGAATCAGCAGCGCGGCCAGGCCGTAGGCCAGCGCGATGCGCTGCAGCACGCCCATGATCCTGATCTGCGAATTCTCGGCGAGCCACTGCGGATACGTGTTGAGAAAGAGGCCCAGAAGAAAAATGACGGCGACTCTTTTTCCCACTTTTATAAGGACGCTCTTCGCCGGTCTGTCCGCCTGGCGGGACAGGGAGAAAAAAAGCGAGACGCCCATGACGAAAAGAAAAAAGGGAAAGACCAGATCCGCAAGCGTGCAGCCGTGCCACGACGCATGGCGAAGCGGCGGCAAGACGTGGTTCCAGCTTCCCGGCGTGTTGACCAGGATCATCAGCGCCACCGTGACGCCGCGCAGCACGTCGAGTGCCGGATTTCGTCCGGTTGCTTCCATGAAGGATCAGATTTTCTCTAAGCGCGCTTTCTTGCGGTTGACGGTGCGCAGATACTTCACTTTCGGATGTCCGAACACCATCATGAAAATCACGGCTTCGCCTTCGGCCAGGCCGACCCGCAGGCGCAGTTCGGGCGACATGGCAAAGGCCATCGTGCCGAATCCCATCATGCAGGCGCCCAGTCCCAAAGCGTTGATCATCAGCTCCAGGTGGCCTGCGTTGAAGCAGCCGTCCACTTCGTTTCCCGTCCGGCTGACGATCAAGAGGGCGTTGGGCGCGCCGTGGAACAGCAGATCCCTTTTCTTTTTCTGATAGACCGAGTGCCAGTTGATCCAGATGGACTGGAAATCGAGGTACTGCGGCGGCAGGCGCAGCGCTTTTCTGTCCACGCTTTTCACGTCCAGCTCCGCGAGCGTTTTGAGCGCAATCGGCGTGATTTCACGGAGCGTGTCGCGGGTGAGGACGATGTAGCGGATCGGCTGCATATTTGCGCCGGTCTGTGTGTAGCGGCCCATCTCCACAATTTTTGCGATGTCCGCGTCGCCGACCGGCTCGTCGGTGTACTGGCGGACGCTGCGGCGGAACCGGACAAAGTTCAAAAGCTGTTCGGGCGCGATGGTGATCTTTTGCGGATCGTCCACTTCGAGCAGTTCGGACGGATCGTAGTCGCCGCCGAAGACGACGGCATTTTGCGGACAGACGGCCGCGCAGTGGCCGCATTCCAGGCACCAGCGGCCGTGCACGGCTTTGCCGTCCGTGATCGTGATATTGGCGGTCGGACAATCCGCCTTACAGGTTCCGCATCCGATGCATTTTTCTCCATCGACGGTGATCATAACGCCTCCTCATTGCACTTCAGAATTCGATTCATTTTCATTTTCCGGAAATCGGCTTTCTCTTCGTCTTGGCCGGGAAAGGCCTACTGTGTCCGGAGCGGCTACATTTTTAAATATTCGAGCAGCTTGTACATCAGGAAAGCGGGCCAGAAAAGAGCTTTGATGACGCCCAGGACGCCCGACCAGAAACCGGAGGCGTGCTGCACGAAATAAATCAGCGCGCCGATAAAAGCCATGCCGTAAACGCCGCCGAAAAATCCATGTTCCTTCATAAGATTTCTCCTTTACACCCAGGTGAAAAAGTTTCTGTGTCCGTTGCCTCTTCCTAGGAATCCACGCGCTCCAGACCGAAGACGACCGCGTTGTCGTTGTCCGGGCACTGAAGCTCCTTTTTATCGTTGATCCAGTCTTCGGGCGGCGTTTCGCGGCAGTAGGCGGTGAGGTAAGGAATCAGCGCCGGAAGCGCGAAGACGCACAACCCCGCGGGTTTTCCCGGTTCGATCACCACGCCGTCGCGAAGCAGAAAATAGTCTCCGACCTTGTAACCGGCCGAACAATAGCCTTTTACGGATTTGACGGTTACTTTCACGTTCGACATGCTGCACCTCCTGCGGTTGTTTATTTTTCGATGGAGACGAATTGTCGTCGGATGCGGGTATCCGAAGGGCCGTTTCGCTGCCGTCAGCCGCCCGGCGGCGTTCAATAAATCCCCATGGCGCAGCCGCCGGCCAGCGTGCCGCCCAGTTCGCGGCACTGTTCAAGCACCGCTTCGGTGATGTCGCCTTTGGCGATGACCGGCGCAAAAACAGTTTTGAACTTGTAGCCCAGGGCGATGCGTTCGATGGCGCGGAGCGCGCCCGAGCCGTCGTTGCCGGCGCTGATGAAAACGACGAACGGCTTGCGGAACACTTTGTCCTCGGCGCCGGCGTAAGTCCGGTCGAAAAAGTCCTTGAGCATGCCCGACATGTAGCCGAAGTTTTCCGGTGTGCCGACGGCCAGGCCGTCGCAGGCCAAAAGGTCGTCGAGCGTGGCCTCGCCCGCTTTTTTCAAAACGACTTCGACCTGGTCGATGGCCTTCGCCCCCTCGCAGACGGCCCTGGCCATTTGTCCGGTGTGTCCCGTCTGGGAATGGTAAACGATTAAAATTCTGGTCATAGATGTTTACGGCAGGGAACGGCCGCGATGCCCTGAAGGCCACAGGCCGTTCCCTGCGGATTGTTTCTAAACAAAGAAACGGTTCTTACGGCATTTGCGCGATGATGCCCAAAAAACCGTCCGGTTTAAGCGATGCGCCGCCGACCAGCGCTCCGTCGATGTCGGCCCTGGCGGCCAGCTCCGCGACATTGTCCTTCGTGACGCTGCCGCCGTAGAGAATGCGCAGCTCATCGGCCGCCGCCCCGTAGAGCTTTCGGATCAGGCTGCGGACGAAAGCATGCACCTCCTCGGCCTGCGCGGAGGTGGCGACTTTGCCCGTGCCGATGGCCCAGACCGGTTCGTAGGCGATGACGACGTCGGCCAGTGTTTCCACGCCCGCCAGCGCGCCCTGCACCTGGCGGCCGACGACGGACTCGGTCACGCCCTGAATCCTTTCCTCATCCGTTTCGCCCACGCAGACGATCGGCTTCAGGCCTGAGGCGAGCGCTTTTTTCACTTTCCGGTTGACGCCGTCGTCCGTTTCGGAAAAGTATTTGCGCCGTTCCGAATGGCCGATAATGACGTAAGCGCAGCCTGCGTCTTTGAGCATGACGGGAGAAATTTCACCCGTGAAGGCGCCCTTGTCTTCGCTGTACATGTTTTGCGCGGCCAGCTGCACCGCCCCGCCCCGGAGGGTTTCGGCCACTGCGGTAAGCGCGGTAAACGGCGGAGCCACCACGACTTCGCCGCTTGCCGAATTGGAAAGTCCGTCCTTAATCGCGCGGGCCAGGGCAACGGATTCGCTGATGGTGTTGTGCATCTTCCAGTTGCCGGCAACAATCCATTTTCTCATGAGGATCCTCCGCATCAACCCAGCGCCGCGACTGCGGGCAGGGTCTTGCCTTCGAGCAGCTCGAGAAACGCGCCGCCGCCGGTGGAGATGTAGGAGATCTTGTCGCTTTTTCCCGTCTTGTGAATGGCCGTGTCCGTATCGCCGCCGCCCACGATCGTGAGCGCGCCGGACGCCACCGCCGCGTCCACCAGTGAAAAAGTGCCTTTGGCGAAGGGCGCCAGTTCAAACATGCCCAGCGGCCCGTTCCAGACGATCGTCTTGGCGGACTTCACCGCGTCGGAAAACGCCGCAATCGTGGCGGGGCCGATGTCGAGGCCCATCCAGTCGTCGGGAATATTCTGGACGTCCACAACCTTGACTTCCGCGTCCGCCGCCGGCGTCTGGGCGATGACCGCATCGACCGGCAGGAGGAACTGCACGTTTTTGGCTTTGGCTTTCTCCAGAATCGTTCTGGCCAGATCCAGCATGTCCGTTTCACACAGAGACTTGCCGACGTTGTACCCCTGGGCTTTCAGGAACGTGAACGCCATGCCGCCGCCGACGACCAGACGGTCGACTTTGTCGATGACGTTTTCCAGAACCTTGATTTTGTCGGAGACCTTGGCGCCGCCGATGACGGCGGCAAGCGGCCGGGCCGGATTTCCCATGGCTTTGTTGAAATACTCGATTTCGTTTTTGAGCAAAAAGCCCGCGGCGCAGACGGGGACGAATTTCGTGATGGCGGTGTTGGAAGCCGCCGCGCGGTGCGAAACGGCAAACGCGTCGTTGATGTACACGTCGCAGAGCTTGGCCAGTTCCTGGGCAAACGCGTCGTCGTTTTTGTCTTCGCCCGGATAAAACCGCAGATTCTCGAGCAGGATTACGTCGCCTGCCTGCATGGCGGCCACGGCCTCAAGCACTTTTTCACCGATGCAGTCGTCGATGAAGGGCACGTCCTTTTTCAGCAGGGACGAAAAAACCGGTGCGACCGGTTTCAGAGAAAATTCTTCCACTTTCTTGCCCTTGGGACGGCCCAGGTGGGACGCCACGATCACACGGGCGCCTTTTTCGCGAATGTAATTGATGGTGGTTAAACTCGCCTTGACGCGGGTATCGTCTTTGACCTGCCCGGACTTGTCCATCGGCACGTTGAAGTCCACCCGCACAAAAACCCTCTTTCCGCTGACATCAATCGAATCTAAGTACTTCATGCGTTCTACCTCTCTGGAATATTTTGAATTGCCCTTCCGGCGCGAAATCCGCGCGGCGCAAAACGCGTCTTGCGGATTTTGCGGCCGGAATGACAAAGACATTGTGGATCAGTGATCCGGCGCATTCGACGTTCGTCTCATTTCATGATAAACGACAGCAGTTCCAGCATCCGGTTGGAGAAGCCCCACTCATTGTCGTACCAGGAGAGGATTTTCACCATCTTGCCGCCGATGACGGTGGTGTTGGGCAGATCCACAATCGACGAATGCGGATTGCCGCTGAAATCCTTGGAGACCAGTTCTTCTTCCGAGCAGAACAAAATGTCCTTCATGGCCCGCTCGGCGTATTGCTTGAGCTTGGCGTTCACTTCCTGCTTGTTGGTTTCGCGCGAGAGCGTCGCCACGAAATCGACCAGCGAAACATTGGGCGTGGGCACGCGGATCGCGAGGCCGTCGAGACGGCCTTTCATTTCCGGAATGACTTCGGCAATTGCGCGGGCCGCGCCGGTGGTCGTGGGAATCATCGAGAGCGCGGACGCGCGCGCCCGCCGAAGGTCCTTGTGCGGTTCGTCGATGACCACCTGGTCGTTGGTGTACGAATGGATCGTCGTCATCAGCCCGTGCTCGATTCCGAATTCCTCATGCAGGATTTTCACGATCGGCGCCAGGCAGTTGGTGGTGCAGGACCCCATCGAAATAATGTGGTGTTTGGTTTTGTCGTAAACTTCCGCGTTGACGCCGAAAACGAACGTCACGTCCGGCCCCTTGGCCGGAGCGGAAATGACGACCTTCCTGGCGCCGGCTTTCAGGTGTTTCTCCGCGCCGTCGCGGTCGGTAAATCTTCCCGTGCTTTCCAGAACAACATCCACCCCCAGGTCTCTCCAGGGCAGCATTTCCGGATCGCGGACGGCGAAAGCCTTGATTTCGCGGCCGTCAACGATGATGCCGTTGGACGCGGCTTTCACTTCCGCATCGAGTGTCCCATGAATCGAATCATATTTCAAAAGATGAGCGAGTGTTTTGGCGTCGGCAAGATCATTGACTGCAACGAATTCGACTTCCTTGCTGCGAAAACCGGCCCGAAACACCAGACGGCCGATCCTCCCGAATCCGTTAATTGCAATCTTTACAGCCATAGTTGCCTCCTAAATTTGTAGATGCGAAAGACTAAACAAAAGGCCGGGTCTTGTCAACCCATTTCTCTGTAACGACAATGGTTTAGGGCAGATAGAGCGAGGCTTGCCGCCGTCGGCCGCCGCGCGAAGGCCTTGAAGTTCCCCCCTGAATCTGTTAACAAAACAAGGCAACGCCAGGCGCCGGCCGGCTTGATGTTTTACCGGCGGTCCGGCGGGGAAAAGCGCGACAATCCCCTTTCCCTATATATTAAAGGAAGGCGCTCATGAGAAAAACCAAAATCGTCTGCACCATCGGACCTTCTTCGGAAAGCAGGGAAAGCCTCCTGGCGCTTCTGCAAAACGGCATGGACGTGGCGCGCCTGAATTTTTCGCACGGCTCGCACGAAGGGCATCTGCAAAAGATCGCCATCATCCGCGAACTGTCGGCCGGCCTCGGCCGTCCGACAGCGATTCTGCTGGATCTGGCCGGGCCGAAAATCCGCGTAGGGTCGATTCCCGATCCGGGCGTTGTCCTTCAGCCGGGCGCAAAGTTCGTTCTGACCAGCCGCCCGGTGGAAGGCAGCTTGGCAGCCGTGTCGATCACCTACCGGGATTTGCCCCGCGAAGTCAAACCCGGCGACCGGCTGCTCTTAGCCGACGGCCTGATGGAGCTTGTCGTCGAGCAGACGGGCGACACGGACATCGTCTGCCGGGTGATGACCGGCGGGCTTCTGACGTCGCACAAGGGGATCAACCTGCCGACGGGAACGATCCGCACTCCGTCGCTGACGCCGAAGGACCGTGAGGATCTGCTCTTCGGCCTGCGGCACGACGTGGACTTTGTCGCCCTGTCGTTTGTGAAGACGGCCGACGATATCCGGGCCGTGAAAGAAATCATCGCGAGGCAGGGTCAGGATACGCCCGTCATCGCCAAGATTGAAAAACACGAGGCGCTCGTCAATATCGACGCCATTCTGGAGATTTCCGACGGCATCATGGTGGCGCGCGGCGATCTGGGCGTGGAGATTCCGCCGGAGGACGTTCCGCTGATTCAGAAACGGCTGATTGCCAAGGCCAACGCCGCCGGCAAGCCGGTGATTACAGCCACCCAGATGCTGCGGTCCATGGTCTCCTCGCCGCGGCCGACGCGCGCCGAAGCCGCCGACGTGGCCAATGCCGTCCTCGACGGCACGGACGCGGTAATGCTTTCCGAGGAAACGGCTTCCGGAGATTATCCTGCGGAAGCGGTCCTCTACATGAACCGGCTTGCCTCAGCCGCCGAAAGCGGCTTCGCGTATGACCGGTTTCTGGCCGGAGCGCCCCGACAGGACGTCGCGGATTCCGTCGCGCGCGCGACCTGCGTGCTGGCCGATCATCTGGACGCCCGGGCCGTCATCGCCCACACGCAGTCGGGCATGACCGCGCGCGCCATCGCCCGTTTCCGTCCCCGCCAGCCGATCGTCGCCCTGTCTTCCTGCGAAAAAACGGTGCGGCGTCTGTCGCTGAGCTGGGGTTGCCGTCCGCGGCTGATCGGCCGGATGCGGGATACGGACGAGATGATCGAAAGCGCGGCGCAGGCGGCGCTCAGTGCGGGCGACGCCCGGACGGGAGACCTGATCGTCATCACGCTGGGACACCCCATCGGCGTTCCGGGAACGACCAATACGATTCAGGTCAAAGCGCTTGCGCCAACGGCCGGCCGGAGCTGAAAAAAAAGTCCGGAGAGCGGACATTCATTTTCGATGAGGAGTTTTGTATGCAGATTTTAGCGTTCAACGGTTCTCCCCGCCCCCAGGGCAACACATCCGCCGTTTTGGCCGCCATGCTCGAAGGCGCGCGGTCGCGCGGCGCCGAGGCGGTGGAAATCCGCCTGCACGACATTGACTTCAAGGGCTGCCTGGGCTGTTTCGGCTGCCGCAAAAATCCGGGCCGCTGCAGTGCTCAGGACGAGCTCAGTTCCTGGCTCGAAGCTGTGAAGACCTGCGCGGGAATGATCATCGGCTGTCCCATTTACATGTACCGCATTTCCGGCCAGATGAAGCTTCTGGTAGACCGCATGTATTCGCTTTACGCCAGCCTGCCGCAGGGCGGCTATACATCCATGGTGCCTGCGGGAAAGACATACGCGCTGGTCACGTCGCAGGGCGCGCCCAACGATTTGCAGTACACAAAATCCATTGCTTATCTGGCCGGCATGACCGGCAGCGGCCTGGGCTTCGAAGAGGTCGGCCGCATTCTGCACACCCAGAGCGCGGATAAGCCCGCCGCGTCCGACCGGGCGCTTCTGGAGAGGGCCTTCGACATCGGCCGGAAGATGGTCCGGTGAAAATCCTTATGAGCGACGACAAGCTGTATATTGTTTTGATGGGACTGCCGGCCCGCGGCAAATCCACGCTGGCGGTCCGCCTGCGCGACGCGTTCCGCCGGGACGGCATCGCCACGCGCATCTTCAACAACGGCAATCTGCGCCGGATCTACCGGCCGCTGGCGGAAACCTCGTCGGCCGAATTCTACTCGCCCAACAACGCCGCCGCCGTGGAGCTGCGCAAGACGTTTGCCCGCATGAACATGGAGCGCGCCAAGGCCTATCTGCGCAATGCCGGACAGGTGGCGATTCTCGATGCGACCAACGCCGGCCGGGAGCGCCGCGCGATGCTGGAGGCCTATCTCGACGATCATCCGCTGCTGTTCATCGAATGCGTCAACGACGACGCGGACATTCTGGCGCTGAGCATCCGGGAAAAGACGAAGCTGCCGGAATTCAACCATCTGGAGGGCGCCGCCGCCCGGGAGGAGTTTTTAAAGCGCATCGCCTACTACAGGATGATCTACTGTCCGCTCGGGTCGGAAAGAAACTACGTGCGCCTGGAGTCGCTGCAAAACCGGATTCTCGAGGAAAAGCACACCGATGCGATCGGGCTGTACGTCCAGCTGCGCGATTATCTGGTGACGGACGAGGTGAAAAACCTGTTTCTCATCCGCCACACGCAGACGGAATACAACCTCGAGGACCGCATCGGCGGCGATCCGGATCTGACCGTCCGGGGAAGAGATCAGGCCGAAGCGCTGGGGCAGTTTTTCAGCACGAAAAAGATCTCCTACATTTTCACCAGCAGCAAACTGCGGACCCGCAAAACGGCGGAGGCGATTGCGGCCCGGCAGGCGGACTGCCGGGTCATTGCGCTCAAAGAGTTCGATGAAATTCACGCCGGCGTCTGCGAGGGCATGACGTACGCCGAAATCGAAAGGCATTTGCCGCAGATTTTCCGCGAACGGGAGGCGCACAAATACGACTACGTCTATCCCGAAGGCGAAAGCTACGCGCTCATGAAGACGCGGGTCGAGGCGGGCATCAAGAAGTCCTTTTTCCTCAACCGGCGCTCCAATAATATCATGATCGTCGGCCACCAGGCGGTCAACCGGATGATCCTGTCGCATTTTCTGTACCGCCGCGAAGAAGACGTCCCGTACATTTATGTTCCCCAGGACCGTTTTTACCATATCGTTTCCACGCAGCATAAGAAGTTGTTCGAACTCAAGCGTTATGACTGAGGGCCATTTTTCCCCTTGCGCTTGATGGTCATTGCTCATATACTGGCGCCCGTGCCGCAGATTTCCGTTTACAGGAGGGTCCAGAGAAGATGATGAAAAAGACAGTTGCCGTTGTGCTGGCGGTTTTCGTTTTGTTTGCGCTTTCGGGGCTCGCGCAGGCGGCGGAATCATCCATTGCCGGCGTGTGGTCCGTACCGCTTTTAAAAGGGAAGGACAAGGGCAAGGAAGGATCGCAGATCGAAATTTTCGAGAAAGACGGAGTTTACTACGGGAAGATCGTCAAACTGACTTCGGCGCCGGCCGACGCCCTGTGCACGACCTGCAAAAAAGAGCGCAAGGACAAGCCGCTTCTGGGCATGCTGATTTTGTGGGGCTTCAAGAAAGAAGCCGGACGCTACGTGGACGGCAAGGTTTACGCGGTGGAGGTCGGCAAGGAATACAAATGCGTCCTCACGCTGCTGTCGCCTGATAAACTGCAAGTCACGGCCAGTGTATTGTTTCTCAGTGAGAACCACTACTGGACGCGGGTAAAATGAACCATTAAAAAGGAGGATAAGGTATGAGTCGATCATTTTTGCGGAAAAGTCTTTTTGTCGTCGTCGGATGCGCCATGCTCGTTTTTGCCTCGGGATTCGGCCTTGTCAACGCCGCCTCGGTGGGACAGGAATTGACCAATCCTCAGCTGCGGGATGCGGATGACAATCCGGCCAGCATCCCCGATTTCGGAACCCATGTTATTACGCTGACCTACGCCGACTCCAGCGTGTCGGATCTGGGCGATCCGATAAATGATGCGGTCAAGGCCAAGAAGTACCCCAAAGAAGTTTACCGCGGGCTGGGCGTCGCCAACATGAAGGACTCCACTGCGCCCAATTTCCTCATCCGGAAAATGGTGAGAAGCAAGATCGAAAAATACAAAAGCACCATCCTGACCGACCCCGATCTGATTCTGGCCAAGACCTGGAATCTGGGCAACTGCAAAGGGAAGTCCGTCTTCGTTCTCATCGGCAAGGACAAAAAGATCAAATACATCCGCTACACGGACAAAAACCATCCCTGGACCAAGGCGGACATCGATACGGTTCTGAAAATGATGGATGACCTGATCCTGAAAAAATAAACGGGAAACGCTCCGGAAAAAACCCTCAGCCGTCCTGCGGCTGAGGGTTTTTTTGTCCGGGAATTTGCGGACCGTCCGGGCGGCGCTTGATCGGAGGGCGGAAATGGGATAAAAGATGCTGCATCAAGCAAAAGCCGGCGGACGGGTTCAAGCCGCGCCGCCTCTGAAAGGATAAAAACGATGATGTTTACGAAACAAAGTCCTGACGGATATTTTTCCCGGGTTTCCGGAATTGATCAAAAGACGCTGGCCCACGGCGAGCGCACGCTCATGGCCGAATTCCATCTGGCCAAGGGCAGCCTCCTGCCCGCGCATTCCCATCCGAACGAACAGACCGGCTACCTGATCAGCGGCCGCATGATTTTCACGGTGAACGGCCGGCGCTACGATGCGCGCCCCGGCGACGCCTGGTGCATCGCCGCGGGTGTGGAGCACAGCGCCGAGATTATCGAGGATTCGGTGGCGGTCGAAGTCTTTTCCCCCGTGCGGGAGGATTATCTGCCGGATAAAACGCAACAGCCGACCGGACAAAAGGAGGAAAACGCATGAAACAGTTTGTGCTCACACCGGCCGCCGGCAAGCGTCTCATTGCCAAAGCCGTCGCCCGCCATCCGCAGGTGCAGTCCGCGCTGGAAAGTAAGACCGTTGTCGTGGTCGCCGGAACGACCAATGGCTACGTGGCCGAGGAACTCCTGGCGTGCGTCGGGCAGGGCGGAGAATTCCGGAAGGATCGTTTTTTCCGCGGCATTATTCTGCCGCCGCACCGTCCCCAGCGGGAAGACGGCCGTTTCTCCGATGAAAGCGGTTTTCCGGGAGACGTCGTGATCCGGGAGGGCGTCTGGCTCAAGGGGAAAACCATTTTCGACGTCGCGGCCGATTTGCGGGCCGGGGACGTGGTGATCAAAGGCGCCAACGCACTCGATCTGGCGAACCGCCGCGCGGCGATTCTGATCGGCCATCCGCAGGCCGGCACCGTCGGCGCGATCCTTCCCGCGCACTACGGAAGGCGCGTAAGCGTCATCCTGCCGGTTGGCCTCGAAAAACGCGTTTCCGGCAGCCTCGACGACCTGGCGGCCCGGATCAACGCGCCGGGCGTTCCCGGTCCCCGCCTGCTGCCCGTGCCGGGAGAAGTCATCACGGAACTGGATGCGATTGCCCTGCTCACGGGCGCGAAGGCGCAACTGGCGGCGGCCGGCGGCGTGGCCGGCGCGGAGGGCAGCGTCTGGCTGCTCATCGACGGCGATCCGGCCCGGGAAAAAGAAGCGCTCGCCCTCCTGCAATCGGTGGCCGGCGAACCGCCGTTTACCGTTTAACAAAACGTCCGGGCGCCCGGCCTCCGCCGCAGCGCGCCCGGACGCGTTCCGTCGGCGCCGTCGTCCGACATTTCCTTTTTTCATTTTTTCTTGTCTTATGCGCGCAATCCTGACGACTGCCGCGCAGCTTCACCCCGATCCTTCCCCGGTAAAGTTACTGCCCGAGGCGACCGATAAACAAGTCAGAAAAGATATGTGACCTTCAGCAGGGCGCCTGCAAGGGATGCCTTGCCCGCCATTGAACACTCAGAAGGATCTGTACGTTCCGGCAGGAAGAAACCGCACCGATAACTTTTCAATACTACAAGGGAACACTCGAAGTGTTTTGAAAATTCAGGGAGGAGCTATGAAAAAAAAGTCTTTGCGTTTTAAAATGATTATGGGCGGCGTGCTGACGGTGGTTGTGCCGCTGCTGATTGTCGGGGGCTTTTCCATTTACCGGGCGTCGTCTGCGCTCGAAGAGATTTCCCAGTCACAGTCGCGGGAGGTCGCGCGCGGCCTGGCGGCCATGGCCAATCTGGCCGTGCAGGAAGAATTAAGAACCATTACTCAGCTTGCCGTCCGGGAGGCCGTGATATCAGCCGCTGCAACGCGTGGGATATCGGAAAGCACAGTTGCAACCGATGAGTTGACGCGCTTTGTCCAGAGCAGCGGCGATATGTATGAAACGATTTCGCTTGTCGGACTCGACGGGAAGGTATTTGCCGACGGCGTCAACGGCAGGCACAAGGACCTCGACTTGACAGACCGGGACTATTTCAAGTCGGCAAAAGAAGGCAAAGCCAGTGTGGGGTCCGTTGTGAAGTCAAAAGGCAGCGGCAATATCGTGATGACGTTCGGCGCGCCCGTCTATTCGGACTCCAGGCAAATCACCGGCGTCATTGTTGCCATTAAGAATATCAGCTTTCTGTCAAACAAGGTGGCCGAGATCAAACTGGGCCAGACGGGATACGGCTTTATCAGCGACAAGACGGGAGCGTGCATTACCCATCCGAACAAGGATCTGATCCTCAAACTCAACTTTACGCAAGTTGACGGAATGAAAGAAATAGCCGCCCGGATGATTGCGGGAGAA
>DBPV01000037.1:18914-21240 GCA_002304995.1 Syntrophaceae bacterium UBA1411 | reverse complement strand
CAGCGACATCAATCAAAGAATAGCGCAGCTGGATCAAAGAATTGACCAGGGAATGCGCAGCGGAGCGCTCACCCGCGATGAGGGGCGCAGGCTGCGCATGGAATTGAATAGGGTGCGCGACGATGCGGCCAGGATGAAAAGAGACGGCATCCTGACGCCCCGGGAAAAGGACAGGCTGAACGCTGAACTTGACCGGCTGCAAAGGGATATTTACCGCGAGGCAAAAGATGATGACCGGAATCGCAGTCGGCAGGTGGACATCAGCGACATCAACCAAAGAATAGCTCAGATGGATCAAAGAATTGACCAGGGGATGCGCAGCGGGGCGCTCACCCGCGATGAGGGGCGCAGGCTGCGCATGGAATTGAATAAGGTGCGCGACGATGCGGCCAGGATGAAAAGAGACGGCATCCTGACGCCCCGGGAGAAGGACAGGTTGAATGCTGAGCTTGATCGACTGAACAAGGATATTTATCGCGAAAAACGAGATCGGGACAGAAGGTATTGAAGAAGAAGGGTTAAATAAAGGTACGCTGGCAACAAAAAAACCGCCCAAACGGCGGTTTTTTTGTCCGGCAAATNNTGGTGGGCAATGTGAGATTCGAACTCACGGCCTTTGGCTTCGGAGGCCAGCGCTCTATCCAGCTGAGCTAATTGCCCATGAGGGGTGCTTCTACACTATCCGGGCGCAATCTTCAATGACTAAATTCCGGATTTTTTCGCGGTGTGGTCCCGGCCCAGGTAGTAATTGATCCAGGACGATGTCTGAGAAAGGTCCCAGTTGCAGGGCGGAACGATGTTGTTTTTCAGTTGCTCCAGCTCTCCGTGTTTTTTCAGCCGGGCATAGGCGCGGACATAGAGGCACTGCTTCTTTCCGGGATACACTTCACACCAGCCCTGATAGCTGCCGCCGCAGGCGCCGTTGCGCTGGTTTTTCGGGCACTGGGACATCGGACAGAGATAGGCCGTGTCGATAAGCGCGCAGTCTCCGCAGTCCCGGCAGTCGAAGAGCGCGACCTTGGAGAGGTGTTCCAGCTTGTGAAAAGGGCCTTCGACCCGTGACCCCGCCACTTTGCCGCACAGGGTTTTCATTGCGCCGTAGAGATTCCGTCCCGGTTCAAACAGCAGTTTGTGGCAAAACCGCGCAAATCCGTACAGGGCGCCGGCGGGGGCGTCGGACGGCCGGGCGCCAAAGCGCGCCGGTTCCTCCCGGTTGAGGCCTGTCGCGGAATCCTTTTCATAGCAGTAAAAGCCGCCGTCGAGCGGATAGTCGAAATGCCGGACCAGCTCCCGCCAGCCGGGGGCGAGGGCTTCTCCCTGCCGGACGATTTCCCGGACCTGCTCGCAGGGAATGTTGTGTCCGCCGATGTGAACGCCGCTGTAGCCCATGCCCTTGAGGACCGCGTACAGACGTGCTGCGCGCAGAATCCGGGCGCCCAGTCCCTTGTCCGGGTCGCTGCGCTCCCGGTCGATGTCCGCCAGAAGCCGGTCGGTCACGACGGAGCCGGGCAGGTCGTTGGCGTTCATCATCCGGGCCGCGCCGTAAGGCAGAATGTAGATATTGCCGACGAGCGGAAGGGTGAAGCCGCTCTGCTTCATGAAGAGCAGGACTTCGTGAAATTTTCTGGCGTCGTAGCCCAGCTGGGTGACGACGAACTCTGCGCCCGCCGCAATTTTTTTGGCAAGCTTGTAGTACTGGATCATCTGTTCCGCTTCGGTGGCTTTGAAAGGGGACACCACCGCGCCGGCGAAGAAATCGGAAGGCCGGTGGCGGACGGCGCCTTTCGGACCGGGGAGTTCGAGCCCGCGGTTCATGTCCGAAATCAGCTGCAGGACGTGGATCGGATCCAGGTCGAAAACCGGCGCGGGCCGGCCCCGGAAGCCGGAGACCGGGTAGTCGCCGCTCATGACCAGCAGGTTTCGGACGCCCGCGCGGTCGAGCGCGTAAAGCTGGCTTTCGATGGCGTTGCGGTTTTTATCCTTGCAGGTGAAATGGACAAGAGGCTCGATGCCCAGCTTCAGAATTTCGCCGCCCATGAAATCGGCGGACATAGCCGGCGTGCCGCCCGGATTGTCCGTGAGCGTGAGCGCGGCAATGTCTCCGCCCGCCGCCGCCTGCGCGGCCTGGGCCAGAGCCCTGTCCTGCGCCGCTTCCCGCGCGCCCCGGCCCGGCACCAGTTCCCAGGTGACCGGAAACAGGGATGGATTTTGCAATGCCGCTCTGAAACGATTTTCCCGCATCGACCGCCTCGATTTTTTGCGCAGAAAATCGCACGCCGCCGAAAGCTTGTCAACCTTTTTTAGCGCAAGGAAATGGTGGATGGGG
>DBPV01000037.1:14193-18877 GCA_002304995.1 Syntrophaceae bacterium UBA1411 | reverse complement strand
GGAACGGGGCCTGTCAGACTTCTGCAAGCATTTCTTGCAGTCGGCCAAGAAATTTGTTACTTCTTGCCCATGTATCCGGTAAAGACACTTCGAAGACAGTCGATGGGACCCGGGCTGTTCATCCTTTGCCTGGTCTTTTTGTCTTCCTCCGCGTGGGCCGCGACGGAAATCACCAACGTCCGGCACTGGGCGGCGCCCGATCATACCCGTTTGGTTTTTGATCTCAGCGCCGAGCCGGAGTACACCTACGAAGTCGACGACAAGCGGGTCGTCCTGGTGTTTTCCGACGCCGTCTTTTCTTCCTCCGTGTCCGCTTCCCGAAAAATCAGCCGGCCGGGCCTTCGCGGCGTCCTTTTCACGACTCTGGAAAATCGCTCCTGCAAAATTGAAATCCAGCTTGCCGATCATCTGACCGTGGAAGTTTTCCGGCTCAAGAAATTCATGGACAAGCCGGACCGCGTCGTTGTGGATATTATCGTGGCGATGCCCGAAAAGGAAGAACCGGCCAAAGACAAGGCCGAGCCGTCCGGCAGAAAGCGGGTGATTGTCGTGGATCCCGGCCACGGCGGAGAAGATCCGGGGGCCATCGGCAAAAACGGCACGTACGAAAAGCACGTGGTGCTGGCGATCGGCCGGGAGATCAAAAAGGCGATCGACAAAATGCCCGGCTACCGGGCCGTGCTGACCCGTGACGGGGATTATTACGTATCGTTCAGCAAGCGCCTCGACGCTGCCAGGAAGACCAACGCCAGTCTGTTCATCAGCGTGCATGCCGACGCGGCCAGAAACCGGCAGGCCAAGTGCAGCTCCGTGTACTGTCTGTCCACCGGGGCCGCCAGCAATGAAGCGGCGAAGCTTTTGGCCAACAACGAAAACCTCTCGGATATCATCGGCGGCGTGCCCAACGGCGGGGGAAACAATCAGTCTGACGAGATTATCCTCAATATGTTTCAAACCCACACGATCAATCTGTCGAAAACCTTTGCCTCCGAACTGATCGGCCAGCTCGGAAGCGTCCATTGTCTGAAATACCCGGTGTTTCACGAGGCGCCATTCCGCGTCCTGAAGCTGCCGGACACGCCGGCCGTGCTGCTCGAAACCGCTTTCATCTCTCACCCCGAGGAAGAGCGCCTGCTCAAAACGGTCGCGTTTCGCAAGACCGTCGCCGCGGCGGTTGCCCGGTCGGTCGCCGGCTACTTCGGCGAATCGCCCGCGCCGGTCGCAACGGCGGATGCGGGCGGAGATTCAGTCGCCGCCCCGAAAGGGCCGGACGCCTCCGGAGCGGTCCGCACGGCAACCTATCGCGTGCAGCGCGGAGAATCTCTGAGCAGCATTGCCCGCAAGCACCAGACCGAGCTCGCAGTGCTGCTGAAGCTCAACCGGATGGGCCTCCATGATCCGCTTCGCGCCGGACAGAAGATTCTGATTCCCGCGGCCGCGCCGGATGCGGCCGCCTTGCGACCCTCGAAGAAATACACGGTCCGGAAAGGCGATACGCTGTTTTCTCTCGCGAAGAGCCATTCCACAAGCGTCGACGAATTGCGGCGCCTCAACCACATGTCGGAGTCCGATGTCCTGTGTTTCGGGCAGACCATTCGGGTGCCGCAATAGCGTCGGGAGATTTTTGACGGATTGTCTGCTTAACCCATAACGTCTGTAAGGAGGTTCCCATGACCGAAGCAACCCTGCAGGCCTTGAACGGTCTGCGCGATCTCACCCTGATCAAGTGGTACGTCATTCCCCTGCTGGCCGTCGTTTTCTACGTTTACACGCGGGAAATCAAAGAGGCGAGAAGGACGGGCGACTGGAATGCCGTGCTGGCCGGCTTGACGATTTTCGGCGTCGATTTCTTCAACGAGACCTGGAACGGCTGGGTTCTGAACATCACCGGCCGCTCCGCCTTCTGGACGACGCCCGGCGACACCGCCCTGCGCACGATGGTCGGCTGGAACATCGAAATCATGTTCATGTTCCTGCTGGTGGGCATCATCTACTACCACACGCTGTCGGAAAGCCGGAAAGAAAAGATTCTGGGCCTGCCGGAAAAGTGGTTCTGGGCGATCGGCTACAGCCTCTTTTGCGTTTTCGTGGAATGCCTTTTAAACATCGGCGGCCATCTGGTTTGGGAGTACCCGTTCTGGTATCTGTCATTCAAAGGCGTCTGGCTGATCTTCCTTTTCGGCTACTTCCATTTCTTCTGCTTCGCCATCCTGGTCATCAGCCTCAAAACGCTGAAGGCGAAACTGACGACGCTGGGGATCATTTACGCCGTGCCGGTGGTCATGAACATTGCGGCGTTTTGTTTCCTGGGCTGGCGCTATTGATTTCCGGCGCAAAACGGTCCTTGCCCCCGTTGCGCGGGTCTTCAGGATGCAGGAAGCGCGCGGCATTAAAAGATTGCTTCCGGCAAACGGCTGCGGCCGCCTCTTAAGGGCAACCTCGCCGTTTGCCGGAAAGCTTCTGCCGGAAGGAAAGCCGGACCTTACAGCCGGCGGTAGTCATCAAAAATCTTGTTGTACTTTTCGTGGATCATTTTGCGGTCGAATTCCCAGAATTCAGCCAGCATCCTTTCCTGTTCGGGGCGGCTGAAGTATTCCTGGCAGGGAAAGAAAAAGCGCTTGTCCTCTTTTTCGATGTGCTTCGGGTAGAAGCTGCCGAGTTCCCGCGCCAGCGCGAGGATGTCGCCGAGACGTCCGTCGTCGCCCGCCAGATATGCTTCCTTGGCGGCCACGATCCGTGCGGTGGTTTTTCTGCCCCAGGCATGCTCGTCGAGCAGCTCCTGCATGATCTGCCGCAGGTCCGCGGTCAGATCCTTGTGCGCCAGATCCCGAAACAGAATTTCTTCCTCCTTGCCGTGATGCGTACGGTCCGCATAGGTGCGGATGAAATCGACGGCCACGTCGATTTTCACCGGGTCGATTTTGTTTTCAGATTCGGCCCGGTCCATATGGCGCAGAACGGCCTCCAGCATTTTTTCAATCAGACGGTGTTCCCACATCAGCGGTCCGATGGGTTTCATGAATGACTCCTCCTTTCCGGATGATCTTTTGCCGGCGACGGCACGGATTTTCTTATACCATGTTTCCGGACAGGGGGAAAAGCAAATCGGCCGGTTTTTCCGTTTAGCCGTTTGCCGGAGAGCCGATTTCATAAATATTGCATCTTGACGGCAATTTTGGTACACGGATTTTCCGTAAAACAAAAGGACCGCTCTCTTTAATTTTGGCCGGCGCTGCGGACGGGATGCCCGAGTCCGGGCGGCACGTTTCGCTGCGGCGGAAAAGACAAAAAACACGCGGATTCCGTCCCGCAAGCGGTCGCTTCATTGGCGAACAACCGGAGGCAGAGCAGGAAAGACTTCCGGGGATGCGTCGCAAACCGATTCCGACTTTGGACCCCAGATCCCTTTGCCGCCTGTTCGGGCAAAAAGAAAGAGACCTGATCATGCATACAAGAAAGCTATTTTTTATTCTGCTCGCGGGGCTTTTTTTAATCCTTTCCTGCCAGCGGGCGGATGCCCCGCCGGTCCGGGAAGCGCGGCTGACCGTTATTGCCACGATCTTCCCCCTGTACGATTTTGCCCGCGAGGTGGGCGGGGACAAGGCGTCGGTAACGATGCTCCTGCCGCCGGCGTCGGACGCGCACCACTATGAACTCAAACCGGATGACATCGTCCGGGTGAGCAAGGCGGACATTTTTCTTTTTGTCAGTTTTGAAATGGAGCAGTGGGCCTACAAGGTGATCAACGCCGCGGCGGAAAAAACCAACATGCTGGCTGTGGAAGCGGGGAAGGGCGCTGCGCTCCTGACCCTGGCGCAGGAGCACAGGCACGGAGAGGATGCGGCGGAAGCCTCCGGAGACCGGGAAGCAGAGCACACGTCCAAGTACGATCCACACATCTGGCTCGATTTCACCAATGCGCAGATCATGATCGACAACATCGCCGCAGCCTTCATCAACAAGGATCCGTCAAACAGCGAGACGTACAAGAAAAACGCCGAACGCTACAAAACCCGGCTTATGGAATTGGACCGCAGTTACCGGACCGGCCTTGCCGGCTGCCGGACGAGGACGGTTTTGCATGCAGGGCACTGGGCCTTCGGCTATCTGGCCCAGCGCTACCAGCTGACGTATCTGTCGGCCTATAATCTGTCGGCCGACGCCGAGCCGTCGCCGCAGCAAATCCTGACATTGATCGACGAAGTCAGAAAGAAAAAACTGCCCTACATTTACTACGAGGATCTGGCCGCACCGAAGCTGGCGAAAACCATTGCCGCGGAAACGGGCGTCGGCCTGCTCAAGCTCAACAACGGCCATGACGTCGGAAAGAAGGACATCAAAGACGGCGCGACTTTCATTTCTTTGATGGAAGGCAATCTGAAAAATCTGAAAAAAGGCATGCAATGTCCGTAATTCGCGTGGAAGATTTGACGTTTTGCTACAACGGAATCGACGTGATCAGCGACGTCACGTTTGCCGTGGATGAGGGGGCTTATCTGGGTCTGGTCGGTCCCAACGGTTCGGGCAAAAGCACACTCATCAAAAACATTCTGGGCATTTTGCCCGCCGCGCGCGGGAGGATTGAGCTCTTCGGCGAACCGCTGGGCGTTTTCCGCCGGTGGGACAAGATCGGCTATCTGCCTCAGCGCCTCAGCGCGCTCAACGCCCACTTTCCGGGCACGGT
>DBPV01000037.1:0-14094 GCA_002304995.1 Syntrophaceae bacterium UBA1411 | reverse complement strand
CCGGAGCTCTTGATCTTTGACGAGCCGACCACCGCCCTGGACCCCGAAACCAGGGATGTTTTCTACGCGCTGACGCGCAGCCTGAATCAGGAGGAAGGCACGACCATCGTCTTGATCACGCACGACAGCGGCGTCATCGGCCAGTATGCGCAGTATCTGCTTTATCTGGACAAAAAGATCATTTTTTCGGGAACGTTCAGGGATTTCTGCGCATCGCGTGACATGGCCGGCGTTTTCGGTCCGGAAAGCCAGCATATTATCTGTCATCAGCACGACGGGACCGGGAGCCGGCTCTGATGGATCTGATCGAAATTCTACAGTACAGCTTCGTGCAGCGGGCGCTCCTGGCGGGCGTGCTGATTGCCGCCGTGTCCGCGCTGTTGGGCCTGTTTCTCGTCTTGCGCCGCTTTTCGCTGATCGGCGACGGGCTGGCCCATACCACGTTCGGGAGCGTCGCGGTGGTGCTGCTTGTCGGCGTGAGCCCGCTGTACGTCACAGTAGCGGCCGTGCCGCTGGTGATGCTGTCCTCGCTGGCCATTTACAAACTGACCTCGTCGCGCAAGATCAATGCGGATGCGGCCATCGGCATCGTGTCCTCGCTGGGAATTGCGGCGGGCGTTGTTTTGGCCAGCCTCTCCGGCGGATTCAACGTGGATCTGTTCAGCTACCTTTTCGGCAACATTCTGACGGTGAACCGGGCGGAACTGCTTGTCTCGCTCCTGGTCTTCGTTATCGTCCTGGCCGTCGTGATTTATTTTTACGACGATCTGTTTGCGGTGACCTTCGATCAGGAACTGGCGCAGAGCATGGGCGTCAAAACCCGGCGGATCAATGTGATGCTGTTTGTGCTGACCGCCGTGGCGGCCGTTCTGGCCATGAAAGTCGCCGGTATCATGCTGGTCTCCGCGCTGCTCATTCTGCCGGCGCTGGCGGCGCTGCAGCTCTCGGTGAGTTTTCGCAAGACGATGGTCGCCGCCGTCGGCTTTGCGGTGGGAGCAGTGCTGTGCGGCATCCTTTTTGCGTTTGCGCTCAATCTGCCGGCCGGCGCAATGATCGTTTTGTTCAATATCGGTTTTCTCTTTGCGGTTTTCGTCGTAAAAAAACTCTCTCATTGGAGGAGGTGAGTTCCGATGTGGATGATCCGGATTCTGGCGACGTTTTCCAATCTGCTTTTTCTCCTGGGTGTTCTGGCCGGGCTGTATCTGCCGCAGGCGGCGCCCGTGGCCTATGCGCTCCTGCTTCCGGCGCTTGCGCTTTTTCTCACAATGACCCTGCTCAGGTTTCCCGGCGGGTTCTTCAAGAAGCCCCGGGAGCGCCTGTCCGGCTTTATGCTGGGCAATTGCATGAATTACCTGGTGCTGGGCAATCTGGTGCTTTTGCCGGGCCTTTTTTTAATCCGCGCCGAACCGTTCTGGATCGGCCTGGTGCTGATTGCCGCGGTGCCGGCGGCGGCGGTTGTTCTGCCCCTGGGCGATCAGATGGGCGGCGACAAGACCCTGACGCTGGCCGGCCTGGCCGGAACCTATCTCGGCGCGCTCATCCTGACGCCTCTGATCGGCGCCGCTTTCCTCAAATTTCTTCCGATTGCCTGGGATAAACTGGTGATTGTGGTCATCCTGCTGATTGCGCTGCCGCTGATCCTGTCGCGCATTGCCGTGGACCGCAACTGGGAGGCGCGGATCGAGCGCTGGGAACCGGGGATTTACGGCGGCTGCATCTTTGTCATCTTCTACGCGCTTGCCGCCAACAGCGCGCATTATGTCCGGCAGGGCAACCGCGAAATCTTCATCATGGCGGTCATGGCCTTGGCAGCCGCCTGCATCATCAGTGTTGCGCTCTTGCTTTTCGGCCGGCTTTATAAAGTCTCCCGGGCGAAAATAATGTCGCTCCTGCTTCTGGGCACCATGAAGAACTACGGTCTGGCCGGCGGACTGGCCCTCTATTTGTTCGGCTCCGAGGCTGCCGTGCCCGCGCTGCTTTTCTCCATCGTGATGTTTCTCAACACCATCTGGCTGAAATTCCTGGCCGGAGGCCGTTCCTCCTCCCCCGGAGCTGAAAAGGGTCCGGAGAACTCCGTTTGACAAAATCGGGAGTCTGTCTATATTAGGAAGTAACAACAAAGGAAAGGAGAGAAACGATATGGCGATAACATTACCCGAACTGCCTTACGCAAAAGAGGCGCTGGCACCCTATATTAGCGCCAACACCCTGGACTTTCATCACGGAAAACATCACAAAGCGTATGTGGACAATGTCAACAAACTGATCGCCGGAACGGATCTGGAAGGGAAATCCCTGGAGCAGATCATTATCGCCGCAGCCAAGGATCCCGCCAAAGCCGGTATTTTCAACAACGCCGCTCAGGTCTGGAATCATTCCTTCTACTGGAAATGCCTCAAACCGGGAGGAGGCGGGCCGCCCAAGGGCGCCATCGCGGACAAAATCAACGCGGCCTTCGGCGGTTACGACAAGTTCGTCGAAGAGCTGAAAAACGCCGGTGTGACGCAGTTCGGCAGCGGCTGGGCCTGGCTGGTTCTGGACGGCGGCGCTCTGAAGATCACCAAAACGGCGAACGCCGACACGCCGCTCGTGCACGGGCAGAAGGCTTTGCTGACGCTGGATGTCTGGGAGCACGCCTACTATCTCGATTATCAGAACCGGCGGCCGGATTATCTCGCGGCGGTGATTCAGAATCTGATCAACTGGGATTTCGCAAACGCCAATCTGGGCTGACGGAGCGGCCGGTTGGGGCGCATCGTCAACAAAGCACAAAAAAAGAAGGGGACTTGATATCAAGTCCCCTTCTTTTATATGACAGTTGCAGGATTATTATTTTTTATTGTCGACCCGGTCTTTGAGCTCTTTACCCACTTTGAAGAACGGCAGTTTTTTGGGATCAACTTTGATTTTGGTTCCCGTTTTGGGGTTCCTTCCGGTATAGGAGCCGTATTCCTTTACGACGAAGCTGCCGAATCCGCGAATCTCGATGCGTCCGCCTTTTTTCAGTTCATCGGTGAATCCCTTGAAAACAAGGTTGACGACGTCTATTGCTTTTTTTTCCGTTAAATTCAGCTTTTTGCTCAAAGCTTCGATAAGACCGGATTTATTCATAGAGCCTCCTTAAGACTGTTTACAGCTTGAATTAACCGGTACGATGGCTGCCAGGGTGCCTCGCACGTTGGCGACTATGATTCATTTTTCAGTGATTGTCAAGAATATTTTCACCTTTTTTGTCCTGCGGCATCGAGCAACTGCTTGATTTCACGGCTGGTCAGATGGCGCCATTCGCCTTCCTTCAGGCCCGCCAGCGTTACGACGCCGATGGATTCGCGCACCAGCCGGGCCACCCGGCGGCCGGCGGCTTCAAATCCCCGGCGGATAATCCGGTTTCTGCCTTCGCGCAGCGTCAGACGCAGCCAGGTGCTCTTGTCGTTGGTCTTTTCCACCGTCAGATTTTCCGGGCGGAAGACGCCGTCCTCCAGAGGAACGCCGCCGGCAATCTGCTTGAATTCGTCGCGGCTCAGGCGTCCGACGATTTTCACCCGGTAGGTTTTGGGAGTCTGATGACGCGGATGCTGGATTTTCTGCGCGAAGTCGCCGTCGTTGGTCAGAAGCAGCAGTCCTTCCGAATCGTAATCCAGACGGCCCACGGGATAAACCCTTTCGCCGACGTTTTGGACAAGTTCGACTACGGTCGGTCTTTTCTGGGGATCGGACAGGGTCGTGACCACCTGCGGCGGTTTGTGCAGCGCGATGTAGCAGAAGGTGGTTTCGCTGGAGATGACGGAGCCGTCCACGCGGATCACGTCTTTGGCAGGATCGGCTTTGGCGCCCAGCGTGGTCACCGTTTCGCCGTTGACGCTGACCCGTCCCGCCGTGATGAGTTCCTCGGCGCGGCGGCGCGAGGCCAGGCCGGCGGCGGCGATAATTTTTTGCAGGCGTTCTTTCATGGCAGCATCTCATCTTCGGCGTCGTCGAGGGCGCCGGCAGCGTTTTCGCCGGAGACCGGAGGCTCATCCGGCGGTGGTTCGGCGGCGGTGACCGGCGCCGGCTCGGCAGCCGGCGGAAGGTCCGGAGTCGGAAGAGGGGCCGCTGCCTCTTTTTCGGGTTCGTCCTTGGCCGCTTCCTGATTCAGGATCTCGCGGATGTCGGACTGCTCCTGGTCGAAATCGATGGTTTCCTGCTCGGGTATTTCCTGATGCTCGGTGAGCTCCTTGAGCTCCCGCATGGTCGGCAGGTCGGCCAGCTCCTTGAGGTTGAACACTTCCAGAAATTTTTTCGTCGTTCCGTAAATGATGGGCTTGCCCGGAACGTCCATGCGTCCGACGATGCGGACGAGCTTCTTTTCCAGAAGGCCCTTGAGCGGGGCGCTGACATCCACGCCGCGGATGCTTTCGATGTCCGCCTTGACGATCGGCTGCCGGTAGGCGACGATGGCGAGCGTTTCGAGGGCAGCGGGCGAAAGGGTCGCGGGCTTCGAGCCTTTGAGCTTCTTGATCCAGGAGGCCAGTTCGGGCCGCGTGCGCAGCTGGTAGCCGCCTGCGATTTCCTGGATGCTGATGCCGCTGGCGCGTTCATCGTATCCGGCCATCAGCGCGGCAATCGCCTCTTCCACCTCTTTTTTTTCCACGCCGTCCAGAACAGCGCAGATTTTTTCCACCGTGACCGGCGATTCCGACGCCAGCAGCAGGGCTTCGATGATGGATGAAATATTTTCCATTTATGCCTCCACGGCCGGGAAGATGCGGATGACGCCGAAGGCGGTTGTCTGGTAGGCCTTGATCATCTTCAGACGAATCAGCTCCAGTATGGCCAGAAAGGTGTAGACAATCCGGCGGCGGTCCTTTTTTTCTCCCAGCAGCTCTTCAAAGGTCAGATTCTTTTCGCGCGTCAGCCGTTCCATGACGTCATTGATGATATCGGTGAGCGACAGCTTTTCCAGATCGATTTCCAGAAGCTCTTTCTTGTCCAGGCGTGAGACGAGCCGGGAAAAAGCGTCGATCAGCTCGAAGATGGACACTTCAACCAGCTCTTCTTCACCTGCGTCTTTTTTCCTCGGCTCTACCGGCAGGGCCGCCGACCGCTTGAACACGTCCCGCTCCAGCATCGGCCGCGACGACAGCTGCGCCGCCGCCTCTTTGAAGGCCTGGTATTCCAGGAGCTGACGAACCAGATCGGCGCGCGGATCGTCTTCCGTTTCCTCGGCGGACGGTTCTTCCGGCACGGGCAAAAGCAGGCGGGACTTGATGTGCAGGAGCGTCGACGCCATGACCAGATACTCGCCCGCCAAATCCAGGTTCAGGGACTTGATGATGTCGAGGTATTCGAGATACTGCTGGGTGATGAGCGCGACGGGGATGTTGTAAATGTCGATTTCGTTTTTCTTGATCAGGTACAACAAAAGATCCAGCGGACCTTCGAAGATGTCCAGCTTGATCTCATAATCTGTTGTCCGCTCTTCGTTCATAGACGTCGTCAAATTTTAATCGCTTCGCGAACCTCTTCCATGGTCTTGCGGGCGATGAGCGCCGCCCGGGCGTTGCCGTCGGCGATGATCTCCGCGATGTCCGACAGGTGGGCGAGGTAGTAATCCATGCGCTCATGAACCGGCGCCAGCGCCCCGGCAATCCGCGCCGCCAGCATTTTCTTGCAGTCGGTGCAGCCGATGCCGGCCACGCGGCAAGACCGGTTGATCTCGGCCGCGGTTTCCGGCGTCGAGTACAGGCCGTGAAACGTGAAGACGTTGCAGATGTCGGGATCGCCCGGATCCTTTTTTCTCATCCTCTGCGGATCGGTGAACATGGAAGCGACTTTTTCGGCGAGCGTCTTGCCCCGGTCGGACAGATAAATGGAGTTTTCGTAGGATTTGCTCATCTTCCGCCCGTCGGTTCCGAGAAGTTTCGGCACGTTCGTGAGCAGCGGCTCCGGCACCGGAAAGACCTCTTTCTGGTAGAGGTAATTAAAGCGCCGAACGATTTCACGGGTGAGCTCGATGTGCGGCAGCTGGTCCACGCCGACCGGAACGCCGTAAGCCTTGTACATGATGATGTCCGCGGCCTGCAGCACCGGATAGCCGAGGAATCCGAACGTCGAGAGGTCTTTGGTGGAAAGCTCCGTCTGCATCTCCTTGTAGGTGGGATTGCGCTGCAGCCAGGCCAGCGGCGTGATCATGGACAGCAGCAAAAACAGCTCCGCATGTTCCTTGACGGCCGACTGCACGAACAGCGTGCTTTTTTCCGGATTGAGACCGGCGGCGAGCCAGTCGATGACCATGTTGACGCTGTTGTCCCGGATGGATTCCGTGGACGCGTACTCACTGGTGATGGCGTGCCAGTCCGCCACAAAATAAAAACAGTCGTAGTCGCCGCTTTCCTGCAGCGCGACCCAGTTGCCCAGAGCCCCGTGCAGATTCCCCAGATGCAATCTTCCGGTGGGCCTCATTCCGCTGAGAATTCTTTTTTTCGCCAAAACGATGAACTCCTTGCCCTGAGAGATAAATGCACCAAGGCCTCCGATTGTCAGACGAGTAATGCGGAGGCCCTGGTTTCAATAAAACGTGTAATAAAACTATTTGACTTTTTCGGCCAAGGTCTTGCCGGCCTTGAATTTTACGACCTTCTTGGCGGGAATCTTGATGGTCTTGCCCGTCTGGGGATTCCTGCCTTCTCTGGCCTTTCTTTTGGCGACGGAAAACGTGCCAAAGCCGACCAGCCCGATTTTTCCGGATTTTTTGAGCTCCTTGGTGATCGCCGCGACATAAGCATCCAATGCGTCGGACGCTGCTGCCTTGGAAATCCCGGCCTCATCCGCCATAAAACCGATCAATTCTGCTTTTGTCATACTCTACCCCCTTGTTGAAAATCGTTTATTTATCTTCTGCCGTTTCCGGCAACCCTGAAATGATCCGTTTGCAGAACTCGCTTGAAAAACGGCGCGCTGAATTTTCAAATCCGCGCCGGATACTCCGCGATGATTTTGGATCCTGCTTGTGTGCTTGCGTGACGAAGCGTCTTCGCTTCAAACTAGCGCTACGCCTAGCACATCAAAAAACAACAATCAAGAAAAAAGTAGCCGCCGCGGAAGCGGCAGGGCCTGTGTTCATCAGTGTCCCGCGGGAAAAAAATGTTGACACCGGCGCTTGTCTTTATATAGTCTGTTTAAAAAAGAAAACCAGCCGTTCTGCCGCACGGATGACGGAAAAAAGAAAACCGGTGATAAAAGCCTAAAAAAGGATTTTTTAGCGTTCCGATACCCTCCATGAAAATTAAAGTTCTGAAAACGTCCAGTTCATTTTTGACGGGGCTGCTTTTGGCCGCCTGGCTTTGCGGGTGCGCAGCTTTGCCGGGGGCCTTCGCCGAAAGCGCGACGCCCGGAAAGCAGCCTTTGCAAAGGGGGCAAAGCGTGCAGGTGATCATCCAGTTTAAAGGCGATGTTGCAGATCCGTCGCGGCCGGATTTTCTCGCGGATCTTTCCCGAACGGTTGCGGTGCGGGTTGCCTATGTCCGGCCCATGTCGGGCAGTGCGCATGTGCTGCGCCTGGAGGTCGGAGAAGATGCGGGCCCGATCGAAGATCTGCTCGCGAAGCTTTCGCAAAGGCCGGATGTCTTGTTTGTGGAACAAGACGCGGTCATGAGACATCAGCAAACAAAATAAACAAATACTTTTTGAGGTGACCCCAATGAAGAAGAAAGCGATTGGTCTTTTGCTGTTTCTGGCAGCGGTGGTCCTTGGCGGGCTGGTGGTGATGCACCCCTCCGTTTCCGGAGCCGGTTCCTCCGGCGGTCCTTCCGCAGCGCCGTCCTGCGCCGCCGACGGGGGGACCGACCGGATCATCGTCGCCTACCGCGATCCGTCATTCGTCCGGAGTGCGGCCGCAACCCTTCAAGGCGCCCATCCGGCGGTGAGCGAACGGATCCGCGGCCTCAGCGCCAGGGCCGGCCTGGAGCTTGCGCATTTTCGTTTTATGTCGGGAAACGCGCACGTGCTTCAACTGCCGCGCAGGATGACCACGGCCGAGGCCAACGCCGTGGCGGCGGCCCTCAAAAAAGATCCGGCGGTTTTGTATGCCGAGCCGGATGCGCGGATGAAACCGCTGCTTGTCCCCAACGATCCGCGCTACGCCGAGCAGTGGCATTACCAGGCGCCGGCCGTCGTGCCGGGGGGCATCAACCTGCCCGCCGCCTGGGATAAAACGACCGGCGCCGCGGATCTGGTGGTGGCGGTGATCGATACCGGCTACCGCCCGCATGCGGACATTGACAGCTCGCGGATTGTTCCGGGGTATGATTTTATCTCCGACGCGCTTACGGCCAATGACGGAGACGGGCGCGATCCGGATCCGGCCGATCCCGGCGACTGGATCACGGCGGATGAAAGCGCATCCGGACACTTTCTGGGATGCGACGTGACCAACAGCTCCTGGCACGGAACGCACGTCGGCGGAACGATCGGCGCCAAAACGAACAACGGTCTGGGTGTCGCGGGGGTGAACTGGACGTCGCGCATTCTGCACGCGCGCGTGCTCGGAAAATGCGGCGGCTACCTCTCCGACATTGCCGACGCCATCCGCTGGTCGGCCGGTCTGGACGTGCCGGGCGTTCCGGCAAACGGCCATCCGGCCAAAGTGCTGAACATGAGCCTCGGCGGATCCGGCCTGTGCGGCGCGACGTATCAAGGCGCCATCAACGCCGCCGTGGCTGCGGGAGCGGTGGTTGTGGTGGCGGCCGGCAACAGCAATATGGATGTCGCAAATGCGCGGCCCGCCAACTGCGACAATGTCATTGCCGTGGCGGCGACGAACCGCGCCGGCGGCAGAGCCTCCTACAGCAATTACGGCACGAAGATCAAGATTGCCGCGCCCGGCGGCGACGGAGCGACGGCCGACAGCGTTTTATCGACGCTCAATGCGGGAACGACGACGCCCGGCGCCGACAGCTATGCCTTTTACCGCGGCACCAGCATGGCCACGCCGCATGTGGCGGGCGTGGTTTCCCTGATGCTGTCCCGGACGCCTGCCCTGACTCCGGCGCAGGTTCTTACGCGCCTCCAGTCGACGGCGCGTTCCTTTCCCACGCAAACCGGCTCCGATTGCACGACCGCCATTTGCGGCGCGGGCATTGTCAATGCCGCCGCAGCCATTGAGAATCCGGCGCCGGCGACGACCGGTATCCAACCGTCTCTTGTCGTCGCGGGCGGTGGCGCTTTTGCGCTGACGGTGAACGGCAACAATTTTGTCGCCGACTCCGTGGTGCGCTGGAACGGGGCGGATCGGCAAACGACCTTTGTTTCCACAACGCAGCTGACGGCGGATATTCCGGCCGGAGATACGGCAACCGGCGCGGTCATTCCCGTGACCGTTTTCAATCCGACGCCGGGCGGCGGAACGTCGAATGCGCAAAATATCACCGTCAACAATCCGGTTCCGGAGATTACCTCCCTGAGCCCGTCCTCCAAAGCGCCCGGCGGGAGCGGATTCACGCTGACAGTCAACGGGAACGGATTTGTCGGTGCCTCCGTGGTGCGCTGGAACGGAGCTGCCCGGGCGACCACGTTTGTTTCCTCCACGAAACTGACGGCGTTCATTCTTGCCGCGGACATCACGGACGAGGGGGACATTCTGATCACCGTTTTCAATCCGGCGCCTGCGGGCGGCGTCTCGGCCGCAAAGACGTTTTCCGTGAAGAAGATCCTTGCCGCGGCCGGAAGCGGCGGCGGCGGATGTTTTATCGCCACGGCCGCTTTCGGCACGCCCTCTGAAAAGCATGTCGCCCTTTTGCGGGCCTTCCGCGACCGCTGTCTTTTGCCGTCAAAGGCGGGACGGGCATTTGTCGATTTTTACTACGCAGTCAGTCCGCCGATTGCGGAAGTGATTGCCGGACATGAGGCGCTTCGGTTTGTCACCCGACTGGGGCTTCTGCCGCTGGTCGGCGCGGCTTATCTGACGCTGCATTTAGGTGCGGCAAGTGTTCTGGGAGGGGCGCTGGCGCTTTTCCTGGCGGCCCTGGCGATGTGGCGGATTCGCAGAAAGACGGCCGAGGCCTGAGAGCGCGTTTTTTCAGGCTTGAACAATAAAAAAGGGCTTTTGGTAAGCCCTTTTTTATTTCATCTGTTTTTTGTCCCGGATGCCGAGCGCTTCGCAGAGTATTTCCGCCGGATCATAGGAGGCCATGCCGGACAGGCCGCCCAGCTGCATGCGGCACGATCCGCAATCGGCGACGATGGCCTCCGCGCCCGTCTTGGAAATGAGCGAAACGGCGCGCGAACCCAGCTGCACCGCCGTGGTCTCGTTGATTTTCTTGAAGCCGTAGCTCCCGTTGAGTCCGCAGCAGGCGTCGTCGAGAATCCGGCATTCCAAATCCGGAATCCGCTGCATCAGTTCGGCGGCGGGATAGCCGATTTTCAGCGCCCGCAGATGGCAGGGAATATGATAGGCCAGCGTGCGGTGGACTTCCTGAAATTTCGGTCGAATTTCTTTTCCGGCGATCAGCCGGAGCAGATACTCGTGCAGGTCGTAGCTGTTTTCCGCGATTTTTTTAGCCTCGGGAATGTCCATGATCCCCTGGTAGTCGTGCAGCAGACACAGACCGCACGACGTGCAGGTATAGACGACCTCGTATCCCGCATCGATGTAGTTGGACAGAGACGCCACGTTCTTCCGGGCGAAGGACCGGGCCAGCTCCAGATTGCCGTTGCCCAGGGCGGGCAGCCCGCAGCACCACTGGGGCGGTAAAACGACGTCGATTTTAAACGACTGCAAAAGCCGGATGATTTTCCGGCCGATGTCGGGACGGTAAAAGTTGATGAAGCAGCCGTAAAAGAAGGCCACTTTCCGGTTGCCGCGGCTGATGCTTTTCTTTTCCCCGCGCAGCGTCCGGAAGCTGAACCGGGGGAAGGGAATGTACGTCGCGATGCCCATGCGCCGGAAAATGCGTTTCCCGATTTTCGTGGCGGCAAAGCGGTTGGCCACGGGCGCGGTGAGCGACCCGAGCGTGGAAAGGTAGTAGTTGTTGGCGAAAAGCAGATGCGCCGCCGTGTGCGGGTGTTCGCGGCCGTAGCGCTGCTGGGCCCGGAGAATGATCTGCGCCGGCTCCACGCCGCAGGGGCAGGCCATTTCGCAGCGTTTGCACTGACTGCACAAAAGCACCCAGTCGTCGACGGATTTTTCCCGGTCGCTGCGGAAGCGCTCTGCGTCGGGCCCCGCCTGCTTGGGGCCGGGAAAGGCCGGATTGACCCGGAAGACGGGGCAGTTTTCCACGCAGATCGTGCAGCGGATGCAGTGTTCGAACTTCATCGCAGGTACTCCAGGCAGGACCGGGCCGCCGCCTCGCCCGTGGCGATGGCGAAACCGTGGCCGCAGCCGTTTTTCAAGGCTTCCACGTGGGCCAGAATCGCGCCGCAGGCGAAAATGTTGTCCCAGGGGCAGCCGTCGGGACGGAAGGCGGCGTCCGCCGCAATGCCGGCCCGGCCGATGCCGTGATTGCGCGAAAAATAATCCTGTTCGAACCAGTCTTCCCGGGTCCCCGGTACGAAAACCGGCAGATCGAACACCTTTTCAATGATGGTCTCGCGCCGGGCGCTGAGCCCTCCGCCGACAAAAGATCCCGTCGCCAGGATGAAGGCGCGGGCGTTGAGGCTCATGGGCCGGCCCTGGGATTCGAGCCGAACCGCTTCAATCTGCCGGCCGGCTTTCTCCACGCCGACCACCGGCCAGTTCCAGTAAATCACGCCCCCCTGCCGGCGGAAGTGATCCTTTAAAACATTGAACAGACGGCGGCCGGGCATCGACGGCGGAATGGTGGGGATTTCAAACACCGGGCGTTCCAAACGCTGTTCAAGCGTGTCCACGATGGCCGCCGCCGATTCCAGCCCCAGCACGGCGGGAAAGGCGATTTTATTTTCGCGGAGGTTGAGCTTTTCCAGCCACAGGATGAACGCCTCCAGAAACGTATCGTCTTCGAAATTGGCCGCGATGCCCATCGTTGTCGAAACTCCGGCGTCGTAGGTGGAAAAGGCCGCATTTCTGAGGCGCGAAAGAATGTAGCCGGGATAAAAATCCTTCAGGCCCGCGAACGTGACGATGTGAATTTTTTCCTCCTCGTTTTGCGGCGAAGACCGCATGGTGACCGGCACCAGACAGGAAGTCTTAAACGTGCCGATCGCGGAGAGAACCAGGCGGTTTTGGTCCGGAGCGCCGGTATAGGGCAAATGGAGCCCGGCGCATTGACGCTGAAAGTTCAAAAGCGCGTCGCGGATTGCGGCGGGAGCAATCCGGTGATAGGGATGGCTCTCGGGCAGGTCTGCGATGCCGTCCAGCGGATTGACTCCGGCCGCACAGACATCGATGCAGCCCGTGGACAGGCAGGCAGTCGGCTCACCGGCGGTGACCAGGGCGACCTGCAATCCCTCCGATGCCAGGCGCGCGCCGGCGGTGAGCCCCGCCGTGCCGGCGCCGATCACGATGACATCGTACGCAATCACACTCATGAGTGCTTCCCCAGCGCCAGAATGCCCAGATAAATATACTCCACCAGCTGCTCTTCGCGCAGCTGGTCTCCCCACAAGGCGTAGCGGATACCGCGAAACCGCCGCTCGAGAAACTCCCGGAGCGACTGCACGGACTGCTCCGCCGTCAGAATGTCCATGTCGTGCATGATGCCCAGCGCGCGGAACGTGCAGAATCCGCCCTGACAGGGGCCCATGCCCAGGCGTGTCCGGTGCGAAATGTCGCCGACGTGGCGGGTGCCGGTCTGGTCGATGATCCGCTCCACGTCGCCGCGGGTGACGAGCTCGCATTCGCAGACGATGTTTTTCATGTCGGCCAGGCGCTTGTTCAGCGGATAGCCGCTCAGTTCCTCCTGACCGTCGAGCGGCCGCTCCGCGGTTTCGCAGTCGCGCTTCAGGTTGAAGGCGGTCATGATCGTGTCCACCATTTTTTCCGCCATCAGCCGGAAGGTGGTGAGCTTGCCGCCGACGATGCTGTACATGCCGTTTTGGTGATCGATGATCTGGAAACCGCGGGAAATTTCCCGGCTGTCGAGCTTCTGCGATTTGAGCAGGGGGCGGACGCCGGAAAACGCCCGGATGATGCGGGTGGAATTGAAATGCGGAATCATGCGCCCCGCCTCGCCGATGATCGTGTCCACTTCGGCGGATTCAATGCCGATGCGGTCGGGATCTTCGACCAGGAGCGACGTGGTGCCGGCCAGGCAGACCGCCTCGTTGGGCACGATGATGTCGCCGTCCGAGGCCGGCCGCAGGCGGTTGATCACCATGTCGGTCAGGCGGTGATTGGTGATGACGAGCGATCCCTTCGACAGGGTCAGGGGAACTTCGCAGCCCGCCAGGCGGGCCACCCGGTCGGTCCAGGCGCCCGAGGCGTTGACGATGAGATTGGCGTGGATTTCCTTGATTTCGCCCGTGTAGACATCGGCGGCTTTCACGCCGATGCAGCGGCCGTGCGAACGGACGATTTCCATCACGCGGTGGCGCGTGAAGCTCATTCCTCCCCGGATCTGCGAGGTTTTCATGTTGAGCAGGCACAGGCGGAAGGGGTCGATCGAGCAGTCGGGGACCACGATGGCCTCCTCGAGCGCCGGATTGAGATTGGGCACCAGTTCGAGCGCGCGGGTGGAGGAAAGAATTTCCGTCGGAATGCCGATGTCGTCGCAGCCTCTTAAAAAGCGCTCGCGAAACATCTTGGAGTCGCCGGGCAGGCGCACGAACAGGCCGCCGGTGCGCTCCACGCACTTTTCGCCGATGCGGCGCAGAATGCGATTTTCATCGTAGCATTCCTTGGCTGCGACCGGATCGGAGACCGCGTAGCGGCCGCCGCTGTGCAAAAGGNNTTTTTCAATCAGGCAGTGCGGAATGCCGCGAAGCGCGAGATCCCGCGCGATGCCGCAGCCGGTGGCGCCCCCGCCGATGATGATGACGTCCGTTTTGATCATCTATGCTACCTTCTCCGCAGGGGACGGGCGCGACCGTTCCCTGCACCTTGTACCTTATTCCTTACTCCTCGGCCCAGCTCCTTGCCCGTTCGACCGCTTTCTTCCAGCGGCTGTAAAGCCTGTCTCTTTTTTCGTCGTCCATGGCCGG
>DBPV01000066.1:3944-10510 GCA_002304995.1 Syntrophaceae bacterium UBA1411 | reverse complement strand
CCGGGCGCCGAGTAGTCGTTGACGGTTTTGATAAAAAGGGGATCGAGGCCGCGGCCCGCCGCCTGGTAGGCGTAGGTCGCGTCGGAGAAGCGGTCGCACAAAACAAATTTTCCGGCGGCCAGCGCCGGCCGGACGACCTCCCGCACGTGCTGGGCGCGCGCCGCGCAAAACAAAAAAAGCTCCGTCTCGGGGCACATGTCCGCATGGCCGCGGTGGAAAAGGATGTCGCCGATTTTGCGTCCGATCGGCGTGCCCGTCGGTTCCTGCGTCAGCACCACGGGAACGTTTTGCTCCCGCAGATATTCGCCCAGCAGATGGATCTGCGTGGATTTGCCGGAGCCTTCGCCTCCCTCAAACGTAATGAATGTGTTCATGGTCGGTTCTCCCGGCGTCCGGTTCCGACGGATGCGGGCAGATTTCCGGCAAGCCGTCTGATGAAGAATCCGTTGCCGCAGACTGGGATATTAAAAAAGAGCAAGGGAAAAATCCGCCCGTGAGGCCGGACATTTCCCCAGCAGAATGTTTCGACTGAAAAGACTATTTTTCTTCTCCGGGAACGATCGCCTCCACCGGACACTGATCGCAGCAGGCGCCGCAGTCCGTGCACAGTTTGGGATCAATCACGTACTTGTCCTCGCCTTCCGAAATGGCTTCCACAGGACATTCATCCTCGCATGAGCCGCAGGCAATGCATTCGTCTGTAATCACATAGGCCATGTTTTAAAACTCTCCTTTGACAAAAATTTTAACGCGTTGGCCGGCCGGAGCCGGCGATTAAACAGCCACAACCTCCCGAACGGCAGGCACCTGCTGTTTGATGATTTTCTCGATGCCCATTTTCAGGGTCATCTGCGCCATCGGGCAGCCGTGGCAGGCGCCCGTCAGCTTGACTTTAACCACGCCGTCCGGCGTCACGTCCACCAGTTCCACATCTCCGCCGTCGGCTTGCAAACCGGGTCTTACCTTGTCGATCGCTTTTTGTACATCTTCTTTCATAAAGGGTCTCCAGAGTATAAGGTTTCGTCTCGGCCGTCAATGCGGCATTTCCTCCACCATCTCCTTGACGACGGAGCGGGCGACATCAGCGAGATCCGGTTTGATCAGGATGTAGGTTTTGCCCAGGTGGTGACCCGCCTTCCACATGGTTTTTCCGCTGGCCGTGTCAATCAGTTTCAGGCCGATGCTGACCTTGGCCAGTTTATCGTCTTTTTCGACGGTGTAATTCCAGAAATCCACGGCGACCAGCAGCAAACCGTCGGTCTTGGTGAGCTCGCCGATTTTCCGGCAGAGCAGGGGATCCGAATAGTTGAGCGTCTGCAGCTTGGACAGATATTCCGTCGTCGCCCTGCGGAGCTCGTCGTTGGCCTGAATCTGGCGGTTTAAGCTGGGCGTATCGATCACGTCGGTAAACCATTTCGTATCGATCAGCACGCCCGGCACGATCTGTTCAATATGGGCGCGCGCTTCCTCATAGGTTCCGACGTCCGCGGGAAACACGGCGATCCGCTTCGGATGGTAATCCTTCGCTGCCGGATCGAGTTGAGAAAAACGCAAACCGCCGCATGCCGCAAGGCTCAAAACGGCCGCGGCCAGAATCAATCGCAGAAAGTATTTTCTCACCATGATCTTGTACTCCTTATTCCGTGCGTTGTCCGTTAAACACCCCATACGGCCAGCCACCCCAGAACGGCAAAACCGGCAATGATATAGCTTGTTTCCAGAAGGCCTTCCACAACCGCCCCCGAAAGCCCCGCCCTTCTATCACAAAGTCTGAAACAAATCCATATATATAATATACACGGCACCAGGAAGTAGCCGAGCGCGGAGCTCCAGCCGGCCGGATGCGCCGCAAGCAAAAACACCAATAAGATTAGAAGAATCGCTTTTAACGCCCCTTGTGTTTTTTCCTGGCCGATCATGACGGGAATCGTTTCGCGCCCCAGGAGTTTGTCGCTTTGGATATCCAGAATATCGGACATGGCCGAACGGGTAAAAACCAGGCCGAAGGTGAAGAAAAAAGCAACCGCCATGCCGGGGCTGATACTGCCGCCTCCCTGCAGGGCGGGCAAAACAGCCGTCACGATGCCCCAGGCCGCGGCGGTAAAAAAGTTTTTTGATCCGGGAATGTCGCGCAGACGCTGGAAGCGGCGGTTTCCCGGCATGATTTTCATGTTGTAGAGGCCTCCGGCCAGGGACATGAAGAAAAGCAGGACGAAAGACGGCCAGTGGGCGGCCAGCGATAAAAGGAGGGCAACCAGAAGCGAGGCGACGGCCGCCAGGGTGTAAATTTTTTCATAGCGCAGATAGGATTGCTCCCGGAAGGAGCCGATCAGCCGCGACTGCTTGCCCGCGGTCAGGCGGTTGAGCACGTGCATGGCGAAAACGAAAAAAGCCGCCACGGCCGCCGGCGTTGGGGCCGGCGGAAGCTTTTGCAGATACAGGCCCGCCAGGGTCAGGCAGGCTGCGCCGACGGCTGAATAAACGTCGGTTCGGACCGCCCAGAGCCAGACTTTGAGCAGCAGTCCCAGCCGGGGAAAGGAGCTGGGATGGACCTCCGCGATCCTGTCCATGACCTGGTCGATGATCCAGTTGGGAGTGGAGGCGCCGGCGGAAACGCCGATGCTGCGGAAGGGCCGCAAATCCGCATCCTGAATTTCGTCGGCCGTTTCAATATGGTATGTCGGCGTGTCCTGTTTGCGCGACAAGTCCGCCAGACGGCAGGTGTTGGCGCTGTTTTTTCCTCCGACCACGAAAACGGCGTCCATGTCCCTGGCCAGACTGATGATGTCCTCCTGTCTTTTTTCCGTGGAGGAGCAGATCGTATCGAAGACGACCGCCTGCGGACTCTTTTGGCGGATCTTTTCGACAATGCGCCGGTAATGCTCCGTGTCCTGCGTGGTTTGCGCGACCAGGCAGACCTTTTCCAGGGGCGGCAGCTTTTCCGCGTCTTCGAGCGTCGCCACGACCGTGCCGCATTCCCCGGCATAGCCCAGTAAACCGTCCACTTCCGGATGTTCGCGGTCGCCCGCAATGACGACGGTGTAGCCCAGCGCCGCATGCTTTTTGATGATGGCCTGGACGTAGCCCACCTTGGGGCAGGTGGCGTCGATGATTTTGACGCCGCTGGCCTTGATTTTTTTTCTTTCTCCGGGGGGGATGCCGTGCGCCCGGATGATCAGCACCGCCTGATCTCTGTCGGGAATTTCGTCGATGCTCCCGACGGCGATGATGCCGCGGCGCTTCAGAACTTCGATGGTCTGCGGATTGTGGATGAGCGGGCCGTAGGTGTAAATGCGCCGGCCCTTTTCGTGCTGCGCGACCTCGAGGACCGTGTCCACCGCGCGGCGGACGCCCATGCAGAATCCGGCTGTCTTGGCAAGCTTAATTTCCATCTTTTCGGGTCTTTTGCGCCAGGATAAAAAATTCTCTATTGCCCGCCGGTCCCCGCAGGACGGACGCGCAGGTGCCCGCCACCGCAAGGTTGGCCGCTACAAAGAAACTCCGGATCTCTTCGATCACCCGTTCATGAACGGCGTCGTCTTCCACCACGCCGTTTTTGCCGACCTCTTCCCGGGCTGCTTCGAACTGCGGCTTGATGAGCGCGAGAATCCGTCCGTCTTCCGTCAGAAGCGGCAGCACGGCGGGCAAGACGGTTTTAAGAGAAATGAAGGAAACGTCGATGACCGCCAGATCCGGCTTTTCGGCCAGGTCCGCTCCGTCGTAATGGCGGATGTTGGTCCTCTCCCGAACGACCACGCGCGGATCTTCCCGCAGCTTCCAGGCCAGCTGGCCGTAGCCGACATCCACGGCATACACCTTTTTCGCTCCTGCCTGAAGCAGGCAGTCGGTGAAACCGCCGGTGGAAGCGCCGACGTCGAGAGCGACCAGACCTGCGACCTCAAGCGCAAAAGCATCAAGGGCGCCTTGCAGCTTGAGACCGCCGCGGCTGACGAAGGGAGAGTCTTCTCCTTTAACGGTCACGGTCGCGTCGGCCGCAACGAGCGCGCCGGCTTTATCCATCCGGGTTGCGTTCAGCATAACCGCTCCGGACAAAATGAGTGCGCGCGCTTTTTCCGGCGTCGGCGCGAGGCCCTGCTCCACCAGCAGGGCGTCGAGGCGCATTTTGGGCGGCTTCTTTTGTTTCATGGGTTCCGGTTTAAAGTCCGGCATAGGCTTTTCGGACCGCATCTTCTCCGTAGATCCTCTCCAGGCGCCGGATGACGAAGTGTCCCCGGGCCATGCTCTGAAAGTGATCCATGAAAATCGAATTGATGAGCGCGCCGCCGGCCGCGCCGATGACGGGAACGGCGGACGCGGCCGCCTTTTGCGACACGGTGACGCCGAAGCGCGAGGCGACGGAGGCCAGCAGGCGCACCAGCACCGGCGCTCCCTCTTCGGCGAGTCCCTTTTCCAGCAGGTATTTTGCCGCTTCCGACACCTGTCTGGCCAGCAGCGCCCGGATCGCATAGTAGCCGCTCTCGGCGGCATTGTCCCCCTCCGAACTGCCGCCCAGGGCAAAGACCTCCAGGCAGGCCAGCTGCGCGTCGACCGTTTCGATATTTTCGCCCTCGCTGCGGGCGATATCCGCGATCGCGCGCAGCATGATCACGGTGGTGACCGGCAGCTCGACGGCTAGGGCCGGCAGGCCGAAAGCGCCCCCGATGCCGCCCGAGGTCACGGCCAGCCACTTGTGCAGCGTGTTTCGGGGCGCCCGTCTGTCCGCCGCGCCGAGCGTCCGCAGGGCGACGGCGAGGGCCTGCCGCAGCGATTTCCGTGTGATCTCCTGAACGGTCTTCGCCCATTTTTCCGGCAGATAGTTAAAGGCTTTTTCAAAAGGCATGCCGATCACGTTCGTCAGCCGGGCGGCGAGGCCCGGATTTTCCAGCAGATGTTTTGCGACGCGCAGATCGTCGATATCTTCTCGGGTCATGGGCATTCGCCGTTCCTCTCCGCAAGACGCGCCTTTCGCTATTGCCGCAGCATGCCCCTGGCCGCGGCCAGGATGCCTGCCTCATCGATATCGTGGATCGCGCGCAGCTCGGCTTGCGTCGCATGTTCGACAAACTGATCCCGGATGCCCAGCCGGCGGACCTGCACCCCCGCGACGCCGTTTTCGGCGAAAAGCTCCAGGAGTGCGCTGCCGAAGCCGCCGGCCAGCACATTTTCCTCGACGGTGAGTATTTTGCCCGTGGCGGAGGCCGCCGCCAGCAGCAGCTCTTTGTCGAGGGGTTTGATGAAGCGGGCGTTGATCACCCGCACACCGATCCCCTCTTCCGCCAGGCGGCGGGCGGCCGCGAGCGCCGGCAGAACGGTTGCCCCCAGAGCGACAATGGCCAGATCGGAGCCCTCGTGCAGCACTTCGCCCTGCCCGATCGGCAGAACGGCCGCTTCTCCGTCCAGAAGAACACCTAGGCCCTTGCCGCGTGGATAGCGGATGGAAACGGGCGCCGCGCATGCAAGGGCGGTTTTCAGCATGTGCCTCAGTTCGTTTTCATCTTTCGGGGCCATCATGATCAGGCCGGGAAGATTTCGCAGGTAGGAACAGTCGAAAAGCCCCTGGTGCGTCGAGCCGTCTTCGCCGACGATGCCGGCGCGGTCGACGGCAAAGACGACCGGAAGCTGCTGCAGGCAGACGTCGTGCAAAATCTGGTCGTAGGCGCGCTGCANNAAACGTGGAATAAACGGCCACGACGGGCCGGAGGCCTTCCGCGGCCAGCCCGGCGGCAAACGTGACGGCCATCTGCTCGGCGATGCCCACGTCGTAAAACCGCTGCGGAAACGTTTCCCGGAATTTCTCCAGGCCCGTGCCCTCGCACATGGCGGCGGTTACGGCGACGATCCGGGAATCCCCGGCGGCGAGCTCGACGAGGGTTTTGCCGAAAATCTCCGTGTAGGACGGCGCCTTGTTGGCTGAGGGAAGCGTTCGGCCGGTTTCGACGTCGAAGGGAGCGATGCCGTGATACGTCGGCGAATTGTCTTCGGCGAATTTGTAGCCCTTTCCCTTCTGCGTGACGACGTGCACGAGCACCGGCCCTTCGAGGTTGCGGACGTTTTCAAAATTCTTGATCAGGTAGTCCAGGCGGTGGCCCTCCAGCGGACCGACGTAGGTAAAGCCCAGCTCTTCAAAAAGAGCGCCGGGCACGACGAAGGTTTTGACGGATTCCTCGATCTGCTTGGAAAATTTGAAAATCTGTTCGCCGACGCTCGGAATGCTTTTGAGGAAGCTCTTCAGCTCGCCCTTGAATTTGGTGACGCGCTCGCCGGTCATGATCCGGTTCAGATAAGAGGACAGGGCGCCCACATTGGGCGATATGGACATTTCATTGTCGTTTAAAACGATGATGAGATTTTTGCTGCGGTCTCCCGACCAGTTGAGGGCTTCAAAGGCGATGCCGGTGGTCATGGAGCCGTCGCCGATGACGGCGATCATCTTGTTCTCGCCTCCCCGGAGAGTCTGGGCTTCGGCAAACGCCGCCGCCGCCGCGATGGAGGTGCCGCTGTGCCCTACATTGAAGGCGTCATACAGGCTTTCCTCGCGTTTGGGAAAACCGCTGAGGCCGCCCAGG
>DBPV01000066.1:0-3933 GCA_002304995.1 Syntrophaceae bacterium UBA1411 | reverse complement strand
TCCCAGACCAGCTTGTCCTGGGGCGTGTTGAAGACATAGTGCAGCGCCAGCGTGAGTTCGACGACGCCCAGCGACGAGGCGAGGTGGCCGCCGGTGGTCGCAACGGTGGTAATGATCAGGGTGCGGATTTCTCCGGCCAGCGTGTTGAGTTCGGCCAGGCTTAAATTTCGGAGGTCCGCAGGCACGTTGACTTTCGGAAGGACGCTGTAATCGACGGTTTCAGGCGGTTTCATGAGCGTGCGTCAACTTTCAGGATTTTCTTTCCATGATGTAGCGGGCGATCATGCGCAGCGGCAGAGCGCGCGCGTCGAAAGCCGCCAGGGCGGCAACGGCCGCCTCCACATGCTCGGCCAGCCTGGCCTTGGCGGCGTCCATTCCCAAAAGCGACGGATAGGTGACTTTGCCGTGGGCGGCGTCGCTCCCGGTTTTCTTGCCCATAAGCCGGCTGTCGCCCTCCACGTTCAGAATGTCGTCGGCGATTTGAAAAGCCATGCCGATGTGGTCGGCGTACTGGGTGAGGGCCTGCAGCTTGGCCTCGCCGGCACCGGCCAGGATCGCGCCGGTCCTGACCGACGCGACGATCAGAGCGCCAGTTTTGCGCCGGTGGATTTCCGTAAGCCCCGCGGCATCCGGCGGAATTTTTTCGGCGCGGATATCCAGCGCCTGCCCGCCCACCATGCCGGCAATGCCCGCGGCGGAGGCGATTTCCTGGATCACGGCCAGACGCCGTTCCGCCGGCAGGCGGACCTTCTCGACGCGCGACAACAGGACGAAGGCTTCGGTCAGGAGCGCGTCGCCCGCGAGAATCGCCAGCGCTTCGCCGAAAACCTTGTGGCTGGTGGCCTTGCCCCGGCGGACATCGTCGTTGTCCATGGCCGGCAGGTCGTCATGAATGAGCGAATAGGTGTGAATCAGCTCCAGGGCGCACGCGGCGGGCATGGCCGGGGCCATGTCGGCGCCGCACGCTTCCGCCGCCGCCAGACAGAGAATCGGGCGGATCCTTTTGCCGCCCGCAAAGACGCTGTAATGCGCGGCGGTGTGGAGCTCTTCCGGAACGCTGTCTTCATCGGGAAGATAGCGCTCGAGCGCCTCTTCGACAATTTTCTGCCGGTCCTTTAAATACGCCTCGAGAAAGTCCTCATGGTTCATGGTTGTCTTCATCCTGAAAGTCTTTGGTCATAAGCGAATTTTCCTTTTCCAAAAGCTCGTCGACGCGGCGCTGCGTTTCTTCGAGTTTCGCCGAACAAAAGCGGACGAGCCGGATGCCTTCCTCGAAGGATTTCAGCGCCGAATCCAGCGGCAGCTCACCCGCTTCCATTTCTTTTACTATATTTTCCAGTTTTTCCAAAGCGTCTTCAAACTTTTCCCTGGCCATGCTGTTCTATTCCTCCTGTATTTTTTCGACCCGCGCCAGGGCGCCGCCCCGGGCCAGTTGAATGGAAATCTGCGCATCCGGCGTCAGCTGGTGCGCCGCGCGGACGATCGTTCCTTCCGGCAGGCGGCGGGTGATGCTGTACCCTCTGGGCAGGACGGCCAGCGGATTGAGCGACGACAGAAGCGCGGCGTTTTTCTGCAGCCGGGTCCGGCAATCGTGCGCGGTGCGGCGCCAGCCGGCAAGGAGCGTTTTTTCCAGACCGTCCAGACGCAGGCGCATTTCCCGCAGACGCTTCTGCGGATTCTGGTGGCGCAAACCGAGTTCGAGCCTTTCCAGCCGGCCTTGGAGCGCCGCGGCTTTTTGCGCCCAGGCCCGGCCGAGCCTGTCTTGGAGGTCGTCCACGCGCAGCGAGAAGTCCTGAAGATAACGGCGCGGATCCCGAAAGCGGGCCGCGAGGGCGTCGAGCCTCGCGCGTTTGGCGGCGATCAGCCGGCGCTGGGCCGCGGCCAGCCTCTGTGCGAGAAGATCGACGGCAGTGCTAAGTTCGGCCTGTTCGGGAACAACCAGCTCGGCCGCCGCGGACGGCGTGGGCGCGCGCAGATCCGCGACAAAATCGCAGATGGTGAAGTCCGTTTCGTGGCCCACCGCCGAGACGACGGGAATCCTGCACTGCGCGACGGCGCGCGCCAGCGCTTCGTCGTTGAACGGCGCCAGGTCCTCCAGCGAGCCGCCGCCCCGCGCGAGAATGATCACCTCGATGCCGCCGACGCGCTGGAGACGCGCCAGAGCCGCGATGATTTCCCCCGCCGCCGTCGCGCCCTGCACGCGCGTGGGCGCAATCAGAATGTCCACCGAAGGAAAACGCCGGCGTGTGACGTTTAAAATGTCCCGGATGACCGCGCCGGAAGGCGACGTGACCACGCCGATGCGCGCCGGAAGAAACGGCAGGGGCTTTTTGCGGGAGGCGTCAAACAGGCCTTCGGCGGCGAGCTTTGCCTTAAGCTGTTCGAAAGCTTTCTGCAGCGCGCCTGTGCCCTGCGGTTCGACCGTTTCCACAATCAGCTGATAGTCGCCGCGCGGAACATAGGCGGTGAGCCGCGCCCGGCAGAGGATCTTCATGCCGTCTTCCAGGTCGAAGCGGACCGTGCGGGCGCCGAAGGGGCGGAAATAAACCGCGCGGATCTGGCTTTTGTCGTCCTTGAGCGTGAAGTAAACGTGGCCGGACTGGGGACGGCGCAAATTGGAGACTTCCCCTTCCACCCAGAGCGTCCCGAAGGATTCCTCCAGAAAGGCCTTAATATTTTCGTTCAGTTGTGAAACGGTCAGAATTTCTTTCATCCACATATCCTGCCTGGCTGTGAACTACCAGATATCGGCGGGTCTGACAAGTTTCAATTCCGGGTCCGACGCCGGGGCCGGAGCGGTTTGCGCAATGTTTCTGCGCAAAAACGCTTTTCGCGGCAAAACAAATTCCGTTTGCCCGGCCCGGAAGCCTGTGTTAAACCTTTTTTCCAAGGGAGGGAAATCATGTCCGACAATTACGATTTGATTGTCATCGGCGGCGGTCCGGGAGGGATCGCGGCGGCACAGGCGGCCGCCGCCCGGAAAAAACGCGTGGCGGTTCTGGAAAAGGACGGCTGGGGCGGCACCTGCACGCACCGGGGTTGCATTCCCACCAAGGCGCTCCTGGCGTGCAGCCGGTTTTACACGGACCTGAAAAAGCTCAAACGCGTCGGCGTGGCCGTTTCTGAAACAGCCGTCGATTTTTCCGCCATGAAAAAACACCGGGATCAGATGGTCCGGGTCGCAGCGCTGGGAGCCCAGAAAATGCTGGCCGACGCGCAGGTGGAAACCAAAACCGGCCGCGGAGAAATCCTTTCGCCGCGGGAGGTGCGCTGCACGGATGCGGAGGGCCGGCAGCTGTTGCTGAAAGCGGATCATCTCCTCATCGCCTGGGGCTCCCGACCGCAGCTGCTGCCGGGCATTCGGACGACAGAACGCATTCTGACCTCCGACGGCATGCTGGGCCTGGCGGAACTGCCGTCGAGCCTGATCATCATCGGCGCCAGCTTTATCGGCGTGGAGTACGCGACGCTTCTGGCCGAGCTGGGCGTCAAGGTGATTCTGGTCGAACTGCTGGAGCGGATTTTACCCCAGGAAGACGAGGAAGCGGCGGCTTTTCTGCAGTCGGAGCTGGGCCGCCTGGGGATTGCCGTCCATACGTCCACGCGGCTTTTAAGCCTGCGCGAATCGGCGGGCGGCGTTGTCCTGCAGGTTCAAAAAGGGACGGAAACGATGGAGATGCGCGCCGGCTGCGTGCTTTTGTGCACGGGCCGGAGTCCGGTTTTGCACGAGGAGGAACTGGACCGGCTGGGCCTGGCGTATGATGCCTCCGGCGTGAAAGTGGATGAAACGATGAAAACCTCCGTCGCGGGGATTTATGCCGCAGGCGATGTGACGGGCGGCATGATGCTGGCGCACCGGGCCGCCGTGCAGGGCCGGGTGGCCGCAGATGCCATGTTCGGGGCGGGACGGCAGCGGGTGAACGAAAATGTCAT
>DBPV01000117.1 GCA_002304995.1 Syntrophaceae bacterium UBA1411 | reverse complement strand
GCATGCTGGACGTGTACTGCTACCCCGTCCCCTCTTTACACGGCGGCCGTCTTTCGACGAGCCTGGGATCACTTAACCAAGCTAAAAACAAGAAAACCGTGACCTGTGACGTTACCTGCACACGCTTTCCGCTGCAATGCACTGACGTCACCGATTACAACTTCAGCTGTACTTTAACGGAAAGCGACTGACGATTGCCACGCTTTACAGACGCTCCGGTTCAAGAAACTCAATATTCTGCGGGTGATCCACTCTACCCGGAAAGGATGGAATCATGAAGCGAGCGCTTGACGGCATCAAGGTATTGGACATGGGCGGCTACATCGCCGCCCCCTACTGCTGTATGATGCTGGCGGATCATGGCGCCGACGTCATTCGGATAGAACCTCCGGGAGGAAAAGTTGACCGTGAACTGGGGCCTTTCGCGCCGGACGGCCAGTCGATGACGTGCGGCCTGTCTTATCAGCGCAACAAAAAGAACATTACCTTGAATCTGAGGACCGACCGGGGCCGGCAGATTCTGGATGTACTGGTCCGGAAAACAGACATCCTGGTCCACAACAGCCCGAAAGGGACGGAAGAAGCCGATGTTTTCGATTATGAGCGGTTGAGCAAGGTGAATCCTGCCCTGATCGTTGTTGCCGTATCCGGCTTCGGACAGACAGGCCCCTATGCCGAACGCCCGTGTTTCGACGTCATTGCGCAGGCCATGTCGGGCATCATGAGCTTTACCGGGTATCCCGGTGACCCTCCCCTTCGACCGGGGCTCAATTTCATCGACTTCAATACGGGAGCCCGCGCGGCGCTCGGCGCCATGCTGGCCCTGCATGAACGTGCATCCAGCGGCGTGGGACAACTGGTGGACGTCGCGCTTTTCGACGTCGCTTTTGCGATGGCCGCGGCATCCGGCTGCGCTTCCGAGTATCTCGTTAACGGAGAAATTCGGAAAGCCGTCGGCAACGGGGGCTTTTACGCCTATTGCTGCAGCGTCCGGGTAAAAGACGGTTATGTCGTGATGAACATCGTCGGCAATAACATGTGGCGGCGCATGTGCCATATCCTCGGGCGGGAAGACATGATTACCGATCCCCGTTTCAAAGACAATCTTGCCCGATACCGCAACTATCAGGACGTGGATGGAATCATCGGGGCATGGGCCAAAGATCAAACGGTTGCCGAAGTGATGGCCGTCCTGGACAGGGCGGGGTTGCCCTGCGGACCCGTCAATGATGTTCCCGCCTCGCTCAACGTTCCTCAGGTCGCGGCCCGGGAAATGCTTGTTGAACTGGACTATCCGGAAAGCGGGACGGTTCCCGTGCCGGGCGTGGAGATTAAGCTGTCCCGGACGCCCGGGCGCGTCGCCAGGCGGGCGTCGCTGCTCGGCGAAGACAACGACGCCGTTTACGGTGATGTTCTGGGATACAGCGGAGATGATTTAAAAAATTTCAAAGAGCAGAAAATCATATAGAATGGAAAATGCGGCTTGACAGACGGCTCCCGAGCGGGCAGCTGGCGGTTGCCCACTAAGGATGAACTGCAGGCGGTATTTACATCCAAAGATTTATTCACGAATGTCCGGAACAGCTATTACTGGACGCAGACAATGACGGGCAGTTCACCTTATTTCTGTCATGTCGGAGGCTCGCCTTGCCTTCCCACGGGCCAAACGTCCATCGGCTACGTTTGGCCGGTACGCTGGCCGGTACGCTGGCCGATACGCAACCGCTAGCCGGCATCGGGGCAAATCTTTATTCCTGGTGTTTCAATGCTTATCTTGTCCGGCGCACATTCGACGAGAAAACCAGGTGAGGCCTTCCGCAAGAAACATGACTGAGCCCCCGGACCACAAGAATAAGATAGTTTACGGTGAATGGCGGATAGTGGGTTGTCAATCAGCCAGACACGGCCCGCACCGGAACGCGTGACTTGTAAATGTATGACGAAGTTACTGAACGTGGGCAGTCGTATATCTTCCCCGCCGCACTCATTCTTATCTTCGGCAATCTGTTAATGAGGCAACACGGCGGCCATAATCACCTTGACACCACATTTCTCGCCACCTATAATCAGCCTCCAAAAAGGAAGTTCTTATCAATGAAGCGGATCAAGACTTTCGGTTTGTTGATGTGCCTTCAATTTTTTCTCCTGTGCGTCTGGGCGGTTTCCGCCGGATGTGCCCAGACTCTCGTGAATATCGACAACAGGACCCCCTTCGCAGTCAAGGTCACGGTAACCTGCATGCAATGCTCGGCTTTTGGCTGGGGAAGCGACAATGACTGCTGGGATACAGGAAACAATGTGGTTAGAAGCGTGCCCGGTGCGGCCGGCAGCCAATTCCAATGCGCGGCCGGGTCCAGGATCTTTATCCGCAATGTATTGGTCCGGAACGAAAAATTCAACAAGTCCTGCACTTTCGTTCCGCCCGAAAATGTCGAAAGCACCTGGCATGTGCAATGGATGATCGGCGGGAGAGATCAGCTCGATTGCAGGCAGTAGGACAGAGCGTGTGGAGGGGAGGAGAGCGACGCACGTCAGTTAAATTTCAGACAGCCGGACCAGAGTATTTCACTTCTTTTCGTCGAAGCACAGGATACATATCCGGGTTCATTGATATTAAACAGTATTCCAATCCGTTTTGAGGAGGTCACTATGGGAAGCAAAACGTACAAAGGGCTGATGGTCAGAGAAACAGCCGAAAATCAGTTTGAAAGAGCCATCGAAGAATTATCCACCGACGGGCTCCCGGCGGGAGACGTTCTGGTCAAGGTTCTTTTTTCATCGCTCAATTATAAGGATATGCTCTCCGCCAGCGGCAACCGGGGCGTAACGAAAAAATATCCCCACACGCCCGGCATCGACGCGGCGGGCATTGTCGAAGAAAGCGCTTCGCCCAACTTCAAAGCCGGCGACGAAGTCATCGTCACGAGCTACGACCTGGGCATGAACACATCCGGCGGGCTGGGCCAGTACATCCGGGTTCCTCAATCCTGGGTGGTCAGAAAACCGGCAAGCCTGTCGTTCCGCGAAAGCATGATTTTCGGGACGGCGGGATTCACGGCGGCGCTGTCGATTCTGCGGCTGGTGGAATTCGGAATGGACCCGGCCGATGAGATTCTGGTCACGGGCGCAAGCGGCGGTGTGGGCAGCATTGCGGTTTCCATTCTTTCGCACGCCGGCTACAGCGTGACGGCGCTCAACAGTCTTCAGGATGAAAGCGCGTTTCTGAAGAAAATCGGCGCCAGGCAGGTCATCGAGCCCGCCGAACTGGTCGATACAAGCGGACGGCCGATGCTGAAAGAGCGCTGGACCAAATGCGTCGATACGCTGGGCGGCGACGTCCTTTCGTCGGCTGTCCGGTCGATCAAGGGCTACGGCGCCATCACCTGCTGCGGCAACGTCATTTCGCCGGAGCTCAAGCTGACCGTCTTTCCGTTCATTCTGCGCGGCGTGACGCTCTACGGCATCGACTCGCAGAACTGCCCCATGCCGCGGCGCCAGAAGGCCTGGGACATGATCGCCAGCCAGTGGAAGTTCCCCTGGCTGGAGACGCTGTCTTCGGAAGTCCCCCTGGACGGCGTAACCGGCGTGATGGATGAAATCAAAGCCGGAAGCCATCGGGGCAGAACCGTCGTCAACCTCTGGAAGTGATTTGCGTGAGGGGCGCCTTTGGGCGACAGCCTGAAGGCGCCCCTTTCCGTATTCACACTCACCCCTTTAAAAATCGGCATCGTGTTGCCCAAAGTATAGCGTTAAAAAATGTAGAGGGAAAATCATGCAAAAAATCTGATTTTCACCTGAGGTAATTTCGGAAAGGGAGAAAAGGGAGGAAACAATGAGTGAAAAAAAACTGTCGCGTCGTGGTTTTATCGGGGGGCTTGGCGCCGCTGCAATGGCAGGCACCGCAATTTCGCTGGGGATCGGGATGAAAGATGCGGAGGCAGCCGCCGCTCCGAATACGTGGGACAAGAATACAGATGTGGTGGTGGTTGGCGGCGGCTTAGCAGGATTATGCGCTGCCGTTGAAGCCTCCCAGAGAAAAGCAAAGGTCATCCTCCTGGACGCCTTCACGGTGACGGGAGGAAACAGCGCACTATCGACGGCATGGTTCAACGCGGCGGATTCCTCCATACAGCGAAAACTCGGAATCAAAGATTCTGCCGATGATTTCTACAAGGACTCCATGGACATCAGTGAGAACAAACGGGATCCGGCTATTACCAGAGTCGTCGCCGACAAGAGCAGCGAGGCCATAGAATGGCTGAAGAAACAAGGCATCGTGTTTCTTGACCTGGCCGAGCCGGCCATGGGCAGCCCGAAACCTCGGGCAATTCAGGCCCAGGGTTACGGTAAACAACTGGTCACAACGCTGACCGAACTCTGCAAGAAGCAGAAGGTTGAAGTCATCAACAGAGCGCGCGTCCTGAACATCTACCGGAAAATAAAAGACGGCAAACAACGGGTTGCAGGTGTCGAAGCCGACATCACGGGGAAGAAGGTTCGTATCGGCGCAAATGCGGTTATTATCGCTACCGGCGGCTTCATGAACAACAAGAAACTCGTCGAACGGTTCTGCCCCCAGTGGTCAAAGACACTTGTAGCAAGCACCCCGACCAACGTGGGCGACGGAATCATCATGGCCGCGGTAGAAGGCGCCGACGCCATCAACATGGACAGAGCCCTGGTCACCCCGACCCTGGAAGTCAAGACGAAGATCTACCTGACATCGGGCGCGCTGTCGGGCGGCGCGATCTTGATCAACGAAAAAGGGCAACGCTTTACCGACGAATTAAAAGGATATACCGAAACCAGCATCGAAATGCTCAAGCAGGAAAAAGTTTACGAAGTCATGGTGGAAAAATGCCATCCGAAAGTAACCACCTTCATCGAAAAGAAAATCCTCGAAAGAGGCGACAGCGTCGCGGAGCTGGCACAGAAGCTCGGTATTGATGCCGGAAATCTTGAAAAGACCCTTGAGACATTCAACCAAGCCACAGCGGGAAAGGCAAGCGATCCTTTCGGCCGGAAAATCTTCCGCGAAAAGCTCGCGCCGCCGCTTTATGCAATGCAGGTTTCACCGGTTCTTCTCCTGACGCTGGGCGGATTGAAAGTCGATACCGGCGCCCGGGTGCTGAACATCAGAGATGAGGTCGTTCTGCAGGGACTTTACGCTGTAGGAGAGGTCGCAGGCGGATACATTGACTACGGATACCGGACCGGCGATTCCTTAATGTACTGCACTGTTTTCGGCATAATTGCGGGGAAAAATGCAGCGCAGGAGAAAAAGGGATAAAATCCGGTTGCTGAATTCGTTT
>DBPV01000101.1:18009-27991 GCA_002304995.1 Syntrophaceae bacterium UBA1411 | reverse complement strand
CGGACGACTTCCGCAAGCGATATCTGATTGGCCGGCCGCGCCAGCGCATAGCCGCCGCGCTGGCCTTTGGCGCTGCGCAGAAACTTGCCGCTCTTCAGGGTCAATAAAATCTGTTCCAGAAATTTGAAGGGAATTCCCTGGGCCGTGGCAATCGTATCGACGGAAATATAGCTTCCGTCGCGGCCGTTCCGGGCCAGAAAAACCAGCGCCAGCAGGGCATATTCACTTCGATTGGTCAGTTTCACGGCAATTCCTTATACGACTAAATTGATGGGACAAGTATGATATGTGAAAAAAAATGTCAACTCTTTTTTATCGTATTCCTGCGGATTGTCCAAAGGACGGAAACTCTTTTTTGCATTGGCGCATGCAGCAAAAAAAGCGCGCCGATGTTCGGACCAAACACCGGCGCACTTTGCATTTTATCGGAAAACCTTCGCGGACTTTATTTGGCCTGATACTCCCTGATGATCTGCAAAACTTTATCCACCTCGGCTCGCGGCAGCTTGCCGTTGTAAACGTAGCGGCAGATTCTCTCCTTGTCCAGAATAACCAGGCTGGACGTATGGTTTTTCAATCCCCACTTTTTCAAAACCGTATACGTGTCGTCGAGCAGAATCACGGCCCCCGTTTTTTCCTGCTTGTTTTTGACCACGCTTTTAATGAGAAAGTTGGGCATTTTGCTGGCCTTCAGATTTCTGATCTCCAGGTGGGTGTAACGGACGTTGCGCTCCAGGTCCGGCTCCTTGAGCAGAACCTCTGCCACGTGCGCATTCAAATCTTTTTCGTCAGGATCCACGTAAAAAACGGACAGGACCTTCCCCTGGAATTCGGGGGAAGCCAGGCTGTAGACTTTTCCCGTGGAATCCGGAAGCTTAAAATCAGGCGCCTTGTCACCGGCCTTCAATTCCGCGCCAAAAGCACAGAAAACGCCGCACAGCACCATGATCGCTGCCGCTGCCAGAATTTTTCTCATTCTTTCCTCCTTGAAATTGCCCCGGTCCATTCCTGATCAAATGGGCTGATTTTCACTGCTTATTCTTTTAATCGAAGCAAAATTATAGGGTAAAACCCGGGCACAGGCAAGAAAAAAGAGCCGCCCGGCTGGCGCCTCGCCGACTGGGTGCTTGAAAAAATTTTTTTTCTTTGTTAAAGGTGCGGCCAGACTATCAGGAGGTGACTCGCCATTAATCTGGGACTGCTTCTCGAGGAATCGGTTAAAAAGTTCGCCGACCGGCCCGTCCTGGTTGCGGACCATCGTCGCATCACTTACGCGCAGCTCTACACCGCCGTTCTTGCCGTTTCGCAGATTCTGAAAAAAAAGGGAATGGCCAAAGGCGATAAAGTCGGGCTGATGCTCCCCAACATTCCGGAGTTTTTCTACTGTTACTTCGCCATCGTGCAAAGCGGCGCCGTCGCCGTCCTGCTCAACACCTCCTCCACGCCGGCCGAGCTTTCCTTCCTGCTCAACAACTGCGACGCCAGAATTCTCATCACGCTTTCGTCCTACGAAAAACGATACCGTGAAATTGAGGATCAGCTGGCGACCTGCCGCGGGCTCTATACCATCGAGCCGGGAGAAAATGCCTTTGAAACCGCTCCGGCAACGGCCGGCGACGCGCAAACGGTCGACATCGATCCGGAGGATCCGGCGGAAATCATCTACACGGCGGGCCTCACCGGCAAGCCGCTGGGCGCCGTTCTTACCCATCGCAACCTCTGCGCCCAGCTCAACATGATCCAGCCTATTTTCCGCCGCGAGCCGGACGACATCGGCCTGTGCCTGATCCCCCTGTTTCATTCGTTCGGCGCAACCGTCAACATGCTCAACGTGGTTCAGGCCGGCTGCTCCACGGTCATGATGGACCGCCTGACCATGGACACGCTTTTCGCAACGATTGAACGGGAAAAGATCTCCTACATCTGCGCCGTGCCCCGCCTGTACATCGGCATGATCTTCCACGAAAAGGCGTCGAAATTCGACGTCAGTTCGCTCAAACTCTGCGTAACCGGCGGCTCCGCGATGCCCGCCGACTTCATTCCCGTTTTCGAGCAGAAGTTCGGGGTGCGCATTCTGGAAGGCTACGGCCTCACCGAGGCGGCGCCCGCCTGTTCCTTCAATCGCCTCGAAAAAGTCGCCAAGCCCGGCTCCATCGGCACCGCCCTCACCGGCATCGACGCCAAAATCGTCGACGATGAGGGGCGGGAACTGCCGCGCAACCGGATCGGCGAACTCATCGTCCGGGGCGAAAACGTCATGCAGGGGTACTACAAGGACGAAGCGGCCACTGCCTCCGTCATCAAGGACGGCTGGCTCCACACCGGCGACCTNNACCAGCGGTTTCAACGTCTATCCGCGGGAAGTGGAAACGGTCATCCGCCTCCATCCTGCGGTGCGCGACGTTTACGTCACCGGCAAGGAAGACCTGATGCGCGGCGAGCTGGTGAAAGCGCAGATCGTGCTCAATGACGGAGCGGCCGTCGATGACAAGGAAATCATCCGGCACTGCAAGGTCTATCTCTCGCCTTACAAGGTGCCGCGGGACGTGGAGTTCGTTTCCGCGCTCGCAGCCGATCGCCCGCACGACCTGACCTGACCTGACGTACCGGCTTTAGGGCCACACAACGAAATCCATGCCGGACGCGGCGTTCATGGCAGAAGCGTTCTTTAGTGAAACAGCCCGTCCAGATTGCCGTGGACGACCGGAATTTCCGGATTGACGAAGATCTCCGTTTCGGTGTCGGCGGCCGCGACGTCAAAGCCTTCATTGTAGGGCCGCCAGGACAGGCGGCCGGCGCCGGCGGGGAAGTCCAGAACCCTTCCCCGCTGCATCCGCTTCATCTCCAGCGCGCCTGTTTATGCCTTTTCGGCCGCAACAATTTCAATCAGCGACGGATCGTAGTCCCGGGGTTTTTCGTACCCCAGGAGATTGAGCAGCGTCGCGGCAATATTGGAGAGGCCTCTGGACGGCAGTTCCGCCATCCGGTATTCCCCCGCGTACAGGGGATCGTAGATGATGAAAGGCACGGGATTCAGACTGTGCGCGGTCTTCACCGATTTGACGCCTTTCTTGTCGATCGTGAACATTTCATCCGCGTTGCCGTGGTCCGCGGTTATCACGGCGATGCCGCCGATCTCCCGGATAACCGCCAGCAGACGGCCGACGCACGCATCCACCGCCTCCACCGCTGCGATGGCCGGCTGCGCTTTTCCCGTGTGGCCGACCATGTCGCCGTTGGGGTAATTCAGACGGCCGAAACGAAAATCGCCCTGCCTGAGCAGGTCGACAACCGTTTGCGTAATTTCATTGGCCTTCATTTGCGGCGCCCGGTCGAATTCGATCCGGTCCGACGGAATTTCCACATATTTTTCCAAGGCCGCGTCAATGTAGCCGGAGCGGTTGCCGTTCCAGAAATATGTCACGTGGCCGTACTTCTGGGTTTCGGAAACGGCAAACATTTTCACGCCTTCCGCGCAGAGGTACTCGCTGATGACGCGGTCGATGGCCGGCGGCTGCACCAGAAAATTCGGGGGAATATGGGCATCCCCGTCATACTCCATCATGCCCGCGTAAAAAACATCCGGCAGCGGTCCCCGGTCGAATTCGGAAAAATCCTTTTCGGTGAACGCCCGCGAAATCTCAATGGCGCGGTCGCCCCGGAAATTGAACAAGATCACCGCGTCTCCGTCCTGGATCCTTCCGACAGGCGCGCCTGCGGCATCGGTAATTACAAAGGCGGGCAGGTACTGATCGGTGGCTTTCGGATCTTCCGCATAAAAGGTTTTCACCGCATCGGAAGCAGAGGCAAACGGCCTGCCCTTTCCGAGAACGTGGGCTTCCCATCCCCGCTTTACGATGTTCCAGTCGGAATTGTAGCGGTCCATGGTGGTTGTCATCCGGCCGCCGCCCGACGCGATGGCATAGTCGAAGCCCTTTTCTTCGGATATTTTTTTCAGCTTTTCTTCCGTCGGAATCACATAGTCCAGAGCCGTCCTTTCTCCCACGTCCCTTCCGTCCAGCAGGGGATGAATCCGGACCTTCGGGAAATTCAGCCGGGCGCACTGGTCAATCAGAATAAACAGCTGTTCAATATGGGAGTGCACGTTGCCGTCCGACAGCAATCCGATAAAATGGACCGTCCCTCCTTTTTTTGCGCGAAGGGCGACAGAGTCCCAAACCGCGGTTTGAAAGATCGCCCCGGTTTTGAGCGCCTTGTTGACCAGACGGGCGCCCTGATCGAAGATCCGCCCGGCGCCGATGGCATTGTGGCCGACTTCACTGTTGCCCATGTCGTCGTCGGAGGGCAGACCGACGGCCGTGCCGTGAGCCCTGAGCTCCGTAAAGAGTTCGGTTTTAAACAGCGAATCCAGATGCGGCGTCTTTGCCTGGAACACGGCGTTCGACTCGTCTTTTTTGCCGATGCCGATGCCGTCCATGATGATCAGCAGAAGCGGCCCCTTCCGGCCCTTGAACGATTGTAGTTTGTTAAGACTCAGCGGCATTTAAAAATCTCCTTCACCTTGATCCTTTTTCCTTGCACCTTGCACCTGTTTCACTTCCCCACAAAATTCGGTTTTCTCTTCTCCAGAAACGCTTTCATGCCTTCCTTCTGATCCTGCGTGCTGAAGCATTCCGCGACGGCGCCGAGTTCGATTTTCACGCCGTTGTCAATCGATGTGTCGAACCCGTAATTCATGGCGTTCTTCGCCATCTTGAGCGCAAATCCCGGGAGGAGGGCAAACTTTTTCGCCATCTTTTCCGCCTCCCCCAAAAGCTCGTCGGGGGGAACGACCTTGTTCACCAAACCGATTTCATAGGCCCGCCGGGCATTGATCTGGCCGCCGGCCAGAATCATTTCCTTGGCGATGCCCATGCCGACGAGGCGCGGCAGCCGCTGCGTTCCGCCCCAGCCGGGAAGAATGCCGATCAGAATTTCCGGCTGGCCGAAAACGGCTTTTTCCGACGCGATGCGGATATCGCAGGCCATCGCAATTTCCGTTCCGCCGCCGAGCGCAAAGCCGTTGACGGCGGCGATGGACGGCTTGCCCATCGTTTCCAGAAATCGCAGCGTGTTCTGCCCCAGTTCCATCATTTTCGTAATTTCCACCGGCGTGGCGTTCTGCATCTGGGAAATGTCGGCGCCCGCCACAAAAGCCTTGTCGCCCGCGCCCGTCAGCACGAGGGCCTTGACGGCTTCATCCTGGTCGCAGGCATAAAGCGCGCAGGCCAGTTCGCTCATCACGTCGTAGCTCATGGCGTTTAAAACCTTGGGGCGGTTGAAGGTGATCCGGGCAATGCCCTCCTGAATATCCAGCAGCAGGTATTGATAGTCCATCGTCAAACTCCTTTGCAAAGGAAAAGAGCCCTCTCTTTGCAGATCGGGCTCCTGGGTTGAAATTGATCAGTTCATGCCGTTTCGGAATTTGCTACACGGCGCACGTATCCACGGGCGGTTTGACTTCTTCGCGGCCCATGGCCTTCACGACCAGCTCGGCCAGATCCCAGGCCTGCATCGTCTCTTCCTTGTGATTATCCTTGATGCCGTCGGACATCATGGTCAGACAGAAGGGACAGCCCACCGCAATCATATCCGCGCCGGCTTCAATCGCCTGCTTGGTCCTTGCGTTGTTGATGCGTTCTCCGATGTCTTCTTCCATCCACATCCGCGCGCCGCCGGCGCCGCAGCAGAAGCTCTTTTCGAGCTTTCTTTCCATCTCGACGACGTCGATGCCGGGAATGGCCTTGAGAATCTGGCGCGGCGCATCGTAAATCTTGTTGTAGCGGCCCAGGAAGCAGGAATCGTGGTAAACGAACCGGCCTTTGAGCGGCTCATTGAGTTTGATTTTACGGTCGGCGATCAGTTTCGCGATGATCTCCGTGTGGTGATACACTTCAAAATTGCCGCCGAAGTTCGGATAATCCTTCTTCAACGCGTTGTAGCCGTGCGGGCAGATGGCGATGATCTTCTTCACGCCGTAGCCGTTCATCACGTCGATATTGGCCTGGGCCAGCGTCTGGAAAAGATATTCGTTGCCGCACCGCATCGCGGAATCGCCGCAGCAGCCTTCTTCCGTTCCGAGAATGCCGAAGCTGACGCCGGCTTCCTGAAGGATCTTGGCAAACGCAATCGAAATCTTCTTGCCGCGGTCGTCAAACGAACCGGAGCAGCCCACGTAGAACAGGTATTCGACGTTCGGGTCCTCGGCCAGAGTTTTAACACCCAGCTCCTTGGCCCAGTCGCCGCGCACGTGGGCCCCCACGCCCCACGGGTTGGAGTTGTTTTCCATGTTGCGGCAGGAGAGCTGCAGTTCGGGGGAGAAATCCGCTTCCGTCAGCACCTTGTAGCGGCGCATGTCGATGATTTTTGGCACATGTTCGATCGAAGACGAGCAATTCTCCATGCAGTACATACAGTTGGTGCAGGCCCACAGTTCGTGCAGGTCGATCACTTCGCCGACCAGCGCCTTTGCGGGAGTTTCTTCCGCCGGGGCGTCTCCTTCCGCCGGGGCGCCGGCCAGCTTGGCGGCGACCATGGCCTTCAGGGGATCCGGACACTTTTCCAACCAGTAGGTTTTAATGTCCTGAACCAGCTTTTTGGGCGACAGGGGCTTGCCGGTCAGATAGGCCGGACAACCGTCCTGGCAGCGGCCGCAGCGGGTGCAGGCGTCGGAATCAAAAATCTGCTTCCAGGTAAATTCTTCCAGCTGGCCGACGCCGAACGCTTCCGCGTTTTCAAAGTCGCGGATCGGTTCAATGTAACCGGTCGGTTTGAAGGACGTGAGGAAGTGGTTGGCCGGCGTCGTAATAATATGGAGCAGTCTGGAATAGGGAATGTAGGCAATGAAGCCCAGCCCCAGCGCGGCATGCACCCACCAGATGACCTGGTGCAGCGTCCGGGCGGTATCGAGTTCCACGCCCGTGAAGGTCCGCGACAGAAGCCAGCCCACGAACGACCAGACTTCCCAGGAGGGATTGGTGACGTAAATGCGCAGCGCCTCGGCGATGAATCCGGTTACAATGATGGCGCCGATCAGCAGCAGCACGATTACGTCGTCGGGCGTGGTGTCCAGAGTGCCGCGGTATCCCAGACGATCGGGCTTTTTGACGAAGCGGCGGTCGAGCGCGATGACCACACCGATCAGCACGAACAGCCCGAAAAGATCCATCAGGAAGGAAAAGACTAAGTAGAAATTGCCCTTGAGGAAAGTCCAGCTAAAGAGCGGTTCCGTAACATGATGCTGCCCTGCGTCAAACGCGGCGCCGAAAATCAAAACAAAAAAGCCGAAAAAGATCAGGGCGTGCATGACGCCGGGATAGGGATCCTTCAAAACCTTCTTCTGCAGAAACACTTCCGCGAGAACGATCTTGACTCTTTCCTTGATGTTGTCCAAACGCATTTCCGGCTTACCCATCGCCTTCCACATCTGCCAGCGGCGGTAAACGCCATAGGCAAAGATGGCGAGCGCAACGGCCGTGAGAGCGAAGAGGATGATCTCAAACGCCGGCAGGGGGATGTTCCAGAAAACCTCGCGACCTTCACTACCTACGAAAAATTCATGTTCTTTCATTGATCCTCCAACAAAACTTGAGGGCTGATTCTCACAATATCAGGCGCCAAAATTAAGGTCTTTGTCCCGGCACGCCGGGACAAAGACCCTAATGGTTTTTTAAGCAACCAGCTTTTTGCAGACGGCTGTCAACTCGGGAACGACCTTAAACAGATCATCCACAACACCGTAGTCCGCTTTCGTGAAGATCGGGGCTTCCGCATCTTTATTGATCGCCACGATGCACTTCGACGAGCTCATGCCGGCCAGATGCTGAATCGCGCCGGAAATACCGCAGGCGATGTACAGGTTCGGAGAAACGACCTTGCCGGTCTGTCCGACCTGATCCTTCTGGGGACGCCAGCCGGCATCGACCGCCGCGCGGGACGCGCCGACCGTGCCTTTCAGCACTTCCGCCAGTTCTTCCAGGATGGCGTATCCCTCGGGGCCCTTCATGCCGCGGCCGCCGGAAACGATCACGTTGGCTTCCGTCAAATCGACTTTGCCGCTCGTGTCTTTCTGCACTTCCAGAATCTTGGATTTCTGGGCTTCAACGGCGGCGTCAACTTTCGTCACCGCGCCGGCTTTGGCGTTTTCCGCCGCCGGGAACACGTTGGGACGCAGCGAGGCAATCTGCGGCATCGCGTCGATGACGACTTCGCCGAAGCACTTGCCGGCGTACATCGGACGGGTGCAAACCAGTTTGCCGCCGTCGATCTTTACGTCCGTGCAGTCCGTCGCCAGACCCGTGGCCAGTTTGGCGGCCACGCGGGCGGACAGGTCTTTGCCCTGAACCGACGCGCCGAACAGAACGATCGCCGGATCGTTGTCTTTGATAATTTTCGCGGCCACAGCGGCGTGCGCTTCCGTCACGTAGGGCTCGAGGGCGGCGTTGTCGCCGACGAACACTTTATCCACACCGTATTTGCCCAGCTCGGCGGCCAGGCCTTCCACTCCTGCACCCAGCAGAATGGCGCTGACTTCATCGCCGGACTGATCGGCCAGCTTGCGGGCTGTCGCAGCCAGCTCAAAGCTGATCTTACGCAGGGCGCCGTCCCGCTGTTCTGCTACTATCATAACTCCTTTTGCCATTTTTTCATCCTCCGCATTCAATTAAATAGCTTTTGCTTCTTCTCTGAGTAACCGGCCGAGTTCTGCCGCCTTCTGCGCGGGGTCATCTCCGCAGACGATCTTTCCGGGAGGTCTGGCCGGAGGCGGAATGGTTTTGGCTACTTTGGCTTTCGCGTCGGTGGGAATGCCGAGGGCAGCGGCGTTCTTCACATCGACGGGTTTCTTCTTCGCCTTCATGATGCCGGGAAGAGAAGCATACCGCGGTTCATTGAGGCCTTTCTGCGCCGTCACGATGCAGGGGAGGGCTGTTTCAATCGACAGCTGGGCGCCTTCGATCGGGCGGATCACTTTGACCGACGCGCCGGCAAATTCCAGCTTGGTCACCAGCGTCAACTGCGGGAGCCCCAGGGCTTCCGCCAGCATGGCGCCGACCTGACCCGCGTCGTCGTCAATGGCGCGCTGACCGCAGAAAATGATGTCGTGCGGCAGGGTTTTGATGACGGCCGCCAGAGCGTTGGCGATGACATACGCGTCGGCATTGTCAAACGCCGGATCGCAGATGTGCACGCCCTTGTCCGCGCCCATGGCCAGAGCGGTGCGGATGGTTTCCATCGCACGGGCCGGGCCCACGGAAACGATCGTGACATCGCCGCCGTTCTTTTCCTTCAGTTTCAGTGCTTCTTCCACGCCAAATTCATCATAGGGATTCATGACCCACTTGATCTGGCCTTCCTCGATGCCTGATCCGTCAGCTTTGACCTTGATCTGTGCTTCGGTGTCGGGCACTTGCTTCACGCATGCAATAATATTCACTGTCAAAAACCTCCTTCTCCTGCACGTCGCACAGCTGGGGCGATCGTGCATTTAAAATTTTCTTACTTCCGAAATCTATAAAAACGCCCGATTCCCTTTCCGGAGAACCGGGCGTTTTTACTACTGCCTGTTCTTGACGATATCATCAACCACCGACGGATCGGCGAGCGTGCTGGTGTCACCCAGGTTGCCCACATCGTTGGCGGCGACTTTCTTCAAAATTCTTCTCATGATCTTGCCGCTGCGGGTCTTGGGCAGAGCGTCCGCCCACTGAATCTTGTCGGGCGTGGCGATCGGACCGATCACCGTGCGGACATGCGCGACCAGCTCTTTCTTCAAAGCATCGGTCTTTTCGACGCCGGTCTTCAGCGTAACGTAAGCGTAAATGCCCTGGCCCTTGATGTCGTGCGGCATGCCGACCACGGCGGCTTCCGCGACGGTCTTGTGGGCAACAAGCGCGCTTTCCACTTCAGCGGTGCCCATGCGGTGACCGGACACGTTGATGACGTCGTCGATGCGGCCGGTGATCTGGTAATAGCCGTCCTTGTC
>DBPV01000101.1:17511-18002 GCA_002304995.1 Syntrophaceae bacterium UBA1411 | reverse complement strand
CGCATGATGCCGGGCCAGGGAACTTTGATGCACAGCGCGCCGCTGGCTTCCGTATCTTTCATTTCCTTGCCCTCGTCGTCAACCAGCACGGGCTGGACGCCGAAGAAGGGCAGCGTGGCCATACCGGGTTTGATATCAACGGCGCCGGGCAGCGGCGTAATCAGAATGCCGCCCGTTTCCGTCTGCCACCAGGTGTCCACAATCGGGCATTCGCCGCGGCCGATAACGTTGAAGTACCAGTTCCAGGCTTCGGGATTGATGGGTTCGCCGACGGTGCCGAGCGTCCGCAGGCTGGAGATGTCGCACTGTTTCACGAATTCATCGCCTTCCTTCGCGATGGCGCGGATGGCGGTCGGAGCGGTGTAGAAAATGTTGACCTTGTATTTCTCGACAACCTGCCAGAAACGGCTGTAAGTCGGATAGTTGGGAACGCCCTCGAACATGATCGAGGTGGCGCCGTTGCACAGAGGCCCGTACAGAATGTAGGTGTG
>DBPV01000101.1:0-17395 GCA_002304995.1 Syntrophaceae bacterium UBA1411 | reverse complement strand
GTCATGGCGCATTTAATCTTGTCGCCGACGCGGTTGACGACGATCACGGTTTCAATGGAGGGGCAGGAGGGCAGCGCTTCGTCGGCCGTGGCCTTCTGGGGAACCGCCTTGTTGCCGCGGAAGGTGCCGTCGCACACCACCAGGACTTTGGCGCCGGAGTTGACGATCCGGTCGCGCAGCGCGTCCGCGCTGAATCCGCCGAACACGATGCCGTGAATGGCGCCGATGCGGGAGCAGGCCAGCGCCGCAATGCCCAGTTCGGGAACCATCGGCATGTACAGGCAGACGCGGTCGCCCTTCCGGACGCCGTTGGCTTTCAGCACATTGGCGAACTTGCAGACTTCTTCATGCAGCATCTTGTAGGTGAACGCTTTTTCTTCGCCCGGTTCGTTGCCTTCCCACTGCAGCGCAACCTGATTGCCGCGTTTTTCAAGGTGTCGGTCCAGACAGTTGTAGGATACGTTCAGTTTTCCGCCTTCAAAAAACTTCACGGAGATGGGACCTTTCTTAATGTCAAAGTTGTAATCTATCACCTTGTCCCATTTCTTAAACCAGGTTACCTGCTCTTCCGCCACTTCCGCCCAGAATTTATCCGGCTCTTCCACCGAGCGTTTCCACATTTTGTCGTATGCCTCTCGGCCGCTCACCCATGCTTTTTTCTTCGCCGCTTCCGGGATCGGGTATATCTCCTTCAACTGAACTTTTGCATCCGCCATGTTAAAAATTCCTCCTCATCTAAAGTTTTGTATTTACAACAACGTTTACCTAACGTTTCGCCATAAAACGTATTGGTTTGAACTTCGGGATGAAACTTGTCAGGCGAGCGCCTTTGGCGCGCTTAAGGTGCGCAGCGAGTCGTTTCACTCGCTGGAGTAAGGGTGTGCACCGCCACTTGTGGACACAAAAATTATATTTACCTTAAGCCGCGAAGCGCCTGGAAATGACCGCCTGCGTCACTTTTTCCTTAAAGAATCAATAGCTTGCCCCGGTGTTTTGGTTTGGCGGGGCGTTCTGTCAGCAAAGCGCTTAAAGTACTTAATCTAACTGAATTATTAACATGAGGTCAAACTTTGACCGCAAGTCAATCATCAATGGCGTTTCCCTACCTTAATATGCAAGTCCTGTCAAGAAATATTTAGAAAGGAGAGGGCTTGCCGATGCGTGCGCGCACGCCGCGGCGGCAAACAATAAAATAATTTATAATACCAAGCAATTATATTATATAAGCCGCTCGGGATCGCGCGTCCGGAAGAGGCGGACGCAACCCCTGCCGAAGGCCCCCTCTCCGGGCGCTTTCGAAACGCTTTCGCAGGCCGTTTTCCCCTGTCGGACAGAGAAAAATGTTTCTTGACTATCCCCCCTGATTGTGACCATGTGCTTTCTCACAACGCGTGTTATTTTTTAGAATACCGATTTTTGTTGTTTTTAAACGATGAGACGCAACCACCTGCAACGCTGTTTGTTTGGGTGGTTTTTGTTTAACCGCCCGCCGGGACAAATCTTTGCAAACCGCGGGCGGAGACGATCCGTCGGACCAGGCAGGTCCGGCCAGGTGAGGCACGCAGGCCCTCCCTTCAACCTTCCTTCTCAATCGGGAGCGAGGCGGGGATGATGACGATGCTTCGTTAATCCCTCCGGGGAAATGAAGGTTTACCACGTGCCGGCGAGCCGGCACAAAAGAAAGGGAGAAATAAAATGAACAAGAATTTATATGTCGGCAACCTGTCGTTCAAGATTACGGATGAAGACTTGAGAGCGAATTTCGCGGAAGCAGGAGAAGTCGCCTCCGCCTCCATCATCAAAGACAAATTCACCGGCCAATCCAAGGGATTCGGCTTCGTGGAAATGAAAACGGAAGAAGGCGCCACCCAGGCCATCCAGAAATTCAACGGTGGCGTCCTCGACGGCAAAACCATCACCGTCAATGAAGCCAGGCCGAAAAAGGAATTCGGCCAGGGCGGCGGGTCCCGCGGCGGCGGATTCCGGCGCGACAATCGCGGCGGGTCGGGCAACCGCGGCCGCTACTAGCCGCAGGAAAATCCTTACCGGTTCGAAAGGAACAGACAGGCGCAGCTGTCTGTTCCTTTTTTTTATACTGTCCGGCTGCATATTCTCCCGGGCAATAAACTGTAGCCTTTTTTTTCAGGCTCTCTTTTTCCGTTGTCGACAGCAGAAGAGGAAGGCCGCCAGGAAAAACGCCGCGGCCACGGCCGGCAGCCACCCGTTGACCAGCACGAAGGAAAAACCGACGAGCGGATACAGGGCCGCGCAAACAGCCGCGCGGACCAGCGGTTTGTTCCGGATGAAATCTGCGGCGGCGGGGCCGTTGGCGTAGTACCAGGCGACAAATGTCCGGCCGGCGGCGCTGGTGAGCAGGAACCGGTCGCGGAACTGCCGCAGCAGGTTCACTTCGCCGGCCAGCGGCGAACCGAAAGCCGCTGTGGCGATAAAGCAGCTTTTGCCTCCGCCGCCGTCCACGTCGGTTGCCGACGAATAGGTCGCAAAGTTGGCATGAACATGGTCGTGGCCGCCCGCCGCCTGAAGCCAGACGGCAACGACATTATTGCCGGAAAAAGCCAGCCGGCCGCCGTGGCCGTGGGCCCCCGCATTATCTTCAATCCGGATGGGATCGCTCCAGGTTTCGCCGCTGTCAAAGGAATGCCGGGCGTAAAGACGGTTCACGCCTTCGTTCTGAGACCAGATTGCCACGACATTTTCCCCGGAAAAAGCCGCCTGGGGACCGCTGCCGCTGATCGTATCGTTCGCAACAAGCAGCTGGTCTCCTTCCCAGCCGGCGCCCGCGTTCGTCGTCCGCGCCACGTAAAGATGGCGGATGCCCGACAGCGCCACAAAATGTTCCCAGACCGCCACGGCGTTGTCGCCGGACATGGCGATTTCGAGCGCGCCCGCGTCGTAATTTCTGTCGTCGATGCGGGCCGCCAGAGCGGGCGTCCAGGCCAGCACTCCCGCGTTCACGGCCGCATAATTGGCAAAGACGTGGGAAACCCCCGCAAGATCGTTTCGCGCGAGCCACGCCACGATCACCCGATTGCCGGAAACGGCCACGCGGGGATCGTGTCCGATGAAGACTCCTTCATCCTCAACGATCGCCGGCGCCACCCAGGCGGCGCCGCCGTTGGTGGAATAGTTGGCCCAGATGCGCAGGCCGACGCCGTTGTGCTGGCGCCAGACGGCGACGACATTGCCGCCGGACATGGCCAGCTGCGGCGTCGCGACGTCGTCGTTGCGGTTGTCGAGCAGGACTCGCACTCCCCAGTTTGCTCCGCCGTCGGCGGACCGGTTGGCATAAATACGGTCATGGAAGCCGTCCCACTGCCGCCAGACGGCGACGACCGTGTCGCCGGACATGGCGACCTGCGGCTCGTATCCGTCAAAGCCGACGTTGTTCTCAATGAGCGTGGCGCCTTGCCAGGTGGCGCCCCCGTCGGGGGAGCAGTTCGCGAAAATCCGCCATGTTCCCAGAAGGAGCTGCCTGAAAACGACCACCACCTTTTCTCCCGACATGGCCATTTTCGGTTCGGCCGCATCGAATATGTTGTAGTCGACGGGTTCGGCCGTCATCTGCCAGCTGACTCCCCGGTCGGTCGAATAGGCGGCAAAAATGCGCTGGCCGCCCGCCGTGGTCTGCCTCCAGACGGCAACAGAGCGATCCCCGGAGACGGCCACCTGAACCTCGGCCGCATCAAGGATCTGGCTTTCGATCAAACGGTCCGCATGCCAGGCAAGGGAAGCGGCGGAAGCGTTAAACGAGCAAACCGCCGCGCAAAGAGCCAAAGCAAAATAAATGAAGATCCGTTTCATAAATTCTCCGTTCTTTTCTTGAGGGGATGGCGCAGCCATCCGGATACGGGTTTCGCCCGAACCGAAAAAAAGCGTCTGGGCCTTTTTACTTGCTCGACTGGATATACTCGGTAATTTTGGCGGCGAGCGTCTTGACCACGTATTCAAACTCATCGACATCCTTGTCCAGAAGCGTCATCCGGAAACCCAGAAGCGGCGTGAAGAAAGACGTCAGCGGAACGACGCAGATGCCGGTGGAGGCCAGCAGATAGTAAACAAACTGCTTGTCGTATTCGACCCCCCTGGTGAGCCCCTGGACGTAGCTGCGAATCTCCGGGTGCTCGATGTGCAGGTGCTGCCGTTCATTGAGCACCGATTCGTTGAAAAGGACCGTCATGTAAAAAGCGCCGTTGGTTTTGTTGGCGATGACGAAGGGAACATCCTTCAAAACGCCGTAGGCGATCGCGGAGAGTTTTTCATAATGCTGCGTGCGCTCGCGCAGATAATGTTTATACTCCGGATGCTCCATGATCCGGGGAATCGCCATCTGCGGCAGCGTCGTCGAACAGACTTCCGACATCTTCTGATGCAGAATGGTGTTGATGAAGCGCGTGAAGATCGGGTCCTTGTCCGCGTTGTACACTTCCATCCAGCCGCAGCGGGCGCCGGGCCAGGGCAGCTCCTTCGATATCCCTTTCATGGCGATGCCGGGAACGTCGCCGATCACGTCGCTGATCGGCACGGTGGATTTGCCGTTGTAGACGATGTTGATGTAGGTTTCGTCGGAAATCACGAACAGGTCGTTTTCCCGGGCGATCCGGACGACGTTTTCCAGCGCTTCCACGGGATAGACAAAACCGGTCGGATTGTCGGGATTGATGATCAGGATGCCGACGATCGCCCGGTGGCTGCGCACCTTCTGCTCCAGCTCGCGCAGGTCCGGATGCCAGTTGTTGTAGGGATTCATCCGGTATGTGTTGGGCGGAAAAGACGCGTGCAGCACTTCCGCCATCAGATGCGTGGAATAGGTCGGCTCCGGCATGATCATGCGGGCGTCCACCTGAATGGAGCTGTAGGCGCGGGCAATGGCATCGCCCAGTCCGTTGAAAAAGATCACATCCTCGGGCGTAATCTGCGCCTTGCCGCGCGCGTTGGTGCGCAAGGCGATGAACCGGCGGGTTTCGTCGATCCCCTTGGTGGGAGAGTAAGCATAGGAGGCATCTTCCCGGAGAATATCGATCAGCACTTCCTTCATCCAGTCGGGAATTTTTTCGCCCTTCTGCACCGGATCGCCGATGTTTTCCCAGATGATTTTCAATCCGTGCTCCTGCATTTTCTTGGCAATCATCACGATATTGCGGATTTCATAGGTAAGACCGCTGCCGCCGCGCGATATTTCAAAACGCATAAGTTGTCAAACTCCTTGAATATTTATAGATGGGTCCATAATACATATTTTTTAATTTATCCAGAATTTTTTAAAACAGCTCCGGAATCCGGCGCCCGGTAAATTTTGTATAGGACAAAAACATCTTTTCGTGCTAATGAGGCGGGCGAGACTGGACAATACCCGGAAATTCAGGCAGGCCCCCCGGACAGGAAAGCCAATCCTTTATATTTCTTGCGGCTCAGGAAAGTCTTAATCGTATTAGAGATTATCATTCAAAGGACGTTACATTATGGACGACACAAAAACTTTTGCCGAAATGTTTGAGGAATCCTACGCGACTCCCAAACGTTTCTCCGTGGGAGAAAAGGTGGAGGCAACCATTGTCAAAATCTCCCCCGAATGGGTTTTCGTTGACCTGGGCGCAAAAAGCGAAGGCTACATCGACAGGAAAGAATTCCTGGACGAGGCGGGCGAACTGACCGTCAAAGAAGGCGACACGGTCACCGCTTATTTTCTGTCCTCGCGCCACAGCGAGAAACTTTTCACCACGAAACTTCTGGCCCGTAAAAGCGTGGACGAATTTCTGGTCAACGCTTACAAAAATGCCATTCCCCTGGAAGCCACCGTCGAAAAGGAAGTCAAAGGCGGTTTTTCCGTAAAAATCAGCCCCAGCGCCAGCGGTTTCTGCCCCTTTTCGCAGATGGACCGCCGGAAGATCGACAATGCCGCGGATTATGTCGGCAAGAAATTCGACTTTATCGTCATCGAATACGGTGAAAACGGCCGCAAGGTCATTCTCTCGCGCCGGCCGATTCTGGAAAAAATCGAACAGGAAAAGAAAGCCGCCCTCCGCGAAACGCTGCAAAAAGGCATGACGGTGCAGGGCGTGGTGACATCCGTGCGCGATTTCGGCGCGTTTGTGGATATCGGCGGCATTCAGGCCCTCCTGCCCGTTTCGGAAATGGCCTGGGGCCGGGTGGAGGACGCCAAGGCGCTTTACAAATCAGGCGACGCGGTCCAGGCCGTCATCATCGCCCTGGATTGGGACAAGGACCGGATCACGCTGTCCTTCAAGGATACGCTTCCCGATCCCTGGAACGAAGCGGTCCGCAAGTACCCGGAAGGCAGCATCCATCGGGGAAAGGTCGCGAGACTCACGGATTTCGGCGCGTTTGTGACGCTGGAGGCCGGCGTGGACGGCCTTTTGCACATTTCCAAACTCGGCAGGGGCAAAAAAATCAAGCACGCCCAGGATGTCCTGTCCAAAGACCGGGAAATCGACGTCAAGATTGAAAAAATCGACCGCGACAGCAAGAAAATTTCCCTGATGATGGCGGAAACCGACGAAGAGAAGAAAAGCGTCACGCAGGAAGGAGACGACTACAAAAGCTACCTGCCCAAGGCGCCCAAAACCATGGGCACACTGGGCGATATCCTCTCCAAGGCCAAAAAGCAGAAATAATCCCGAAGAAAGCCAACTGGGCGCGGCAGCTCGTCTGTCGCGCCCTGCTTCTTTTTTATCCATCCCCGATCATCCGGGAATCCCCTCGCCAGCGGCTGCGGCCGGAAAAAATTGCCGGTTATTTGACGATTGCCCTCCCCCTTCCCGGCAATTTCGTCAAGATATTGACCGGCCCATTCCGCGGCCGCCCATCGCGCCGGAGAAATCCTTTGCGCCAATAAACCAAAGATGACGGATAGTTCGGATTTCAACCGCCGGGCGCGGCAGATTGGCATTGATGTTGCGATACTCCTTGCGGCCGGCAACGGCCCGAAAGCAGGAAAGGAGGTCCATGTCCCCCATGAAAGTCGTCATCTTTGCCGGCGGCATCGGCACGCGGATTTCGGAAGAGTCCTATCTCAAGCCGAAACCCATGATTGAAATCGGGGAAAAACCCATTTTGTGGCACCTGATGAAAATTTACGAAGCCCAGGGGTTCAGCGACTTCGTCATCTGCGTCGGCTACAAGAGCTATCTGATCAAGGAATACTTTCTCAACTACTACGTTTACAACTCGGACGTCACCGTCAACCTCCTCACGAACAGTTTCGAGGTCCACCGGTCCAACACGGAAAAATTCCGCGTGACGCTCGTGGACACGGGCGTGCAGACCCGGACGGCCGGCCGCCTCAAGCGCGCCCGGCCGCACATCGGCAGCGAGGAATTTCTGCTCACTTACGGAGACGGCCTGGCGGACGTCAACCTCGGAGCATTGATCGACTATCATCACAGCCACGGCAAAATCGCCACCGTCACCGCCGTTCAGCCGGCCGGAAGATTCGGCCTTTTGGGCCTCGAAGACGACGCGCGCGTCTCCAGCTTCAAGGAAAAGACGCTGGGCGACGGCGGCTGGATCAACGGCGGCTTCTTCGTTCTCAAGCCGGAAGTCTTCGACTATCTGCCGGAGAACGCAGACCAGCTGATGTGGGAGGACGACCCGCTCGAAAGCCTGTCGCGGGACAACCAGCTTGTCGCCTACAAACACTCCGGCTTCTGGCAGTGCATGGACGCCATGCGCGACAAGGAAATCCTCGAGCGGCTCTGGAAGTCAGGCGAGGCCCCGTGGAAACTCTGGCAATAAGGGCGCAGGCGATGTTCGGCGATATCTACCGGCATAAGAACGTTTTTCTTACGGGACACACGGGCTTCAAGGGATCCTGGCTGGCCCTGTGGCTTTCGCACCTGGGCGCCAACGTTTCCGGCTATGCGCTGGCGCCGCCGACCGAGCCCAGCCATTTTGCGCTTATCGGCCTCGACATGCCCTCCGTCACCGGAGACGTCCGCGATGGAGAGACCCTGGCCCTCGCTCTAAACAAACAGAAGCCCGACATCATTTTCCATCTTGCCGCGCAGGCGATTGTCCGCCGGTCCTACCGGGAGCCCCTGGAAACCGTCGCCAGCAACATTCTCGGAACGGCCAATCTTCTGGAGGCGGCCAGAGCCTGCCCCTCGGTCCGGGCGATCGTCATCGTCACGAGCGACAAGTGCTACGAAAACCGCGAATGGCCCTGGGGCTACCGCGAAATCGACCGCCTGGGCGGATACGACCCCTACAGCGCGTCCAAAGCCTGCGCCGAAATTCTGACGCGCTCCTGGCGCGATTCCTTCTTCAATCTCCGGGATTACGGAAAGACCCATGGCGTTCTCGTGGCCAGCGCCCGCGCGGGCAACGTCATCGGCGGCGGCGACTGGGGAGCCGACCGCCTGATTCCGGACATCATGCGGGCCGTCGCGCAGTCGCGGAAAGTCGTCATCCGCAATCCCCGCGCCGTCCGGCCCTGGCAGCATGTTCTGGAACCGCTTTCCGGATACCTGGCTCTGGGGCAAAAACTGCTCGACGGCCAAAAGGAATTTGCCGACGCCTGGAATTTCGGCCCGGCGGATGAGGGCCATCTGTCCGTCGGCGATCTGGTCCGGAAAATCAAAACGATCTGGCCGAAAATCGACTATGAAATTCAGCAGGACCCGGCTGCCCCGCATGAGGCGGGCCTGCTTCGGCTGGACTGTTCCAAAGCCAGGCTGACGCTGCCGTGGACGCCGGCCTGGAGCGGTCAAGACGCGATCGGCAATACGGCCGGCTGGTATCGGATGTTTTACGAATCGGGAAAAATCGACAGCGCCGGAAACCTCGCCTCTTACATCAAGGCCGCCCGGGACAAAGGCCTGGCATGGACGAAAGAATGATATTTTCGGAAACCAGACTCACAGACGCATTCCTTATCTTCCCCGAACGCATCGAGGACGAACGGGGGTTTTTCGCCCGGACGTTTTGCCGGCGCGAATTCGCGGCGCGCGGCCTTGCCTCCGACGTCGTTCAGTGCAATCTGTCCTTCAACACACTGAAGGGCACCCTGCGCGGCATGCACTACCAGATTGCGCCGCACGCCGAAGCCAAGCTCGTCCGCTGCACGGCCGGCGCGATTTACGATGTCATCATCGATTTGCGCGCATCGTCGCCGACGTTCAGAAAATGGCTGGCCGTCGAGTTGTCGGCGGAGCATCGCAACATGCTCTACATTCCCGAAGGCTTCGCGCACGGCTTCCAGACGCTGGCCGACAACACGGAGCTTCTGTACCAGCATTTTGCCTTTTTCAGCCCGGAAAGCGCGCGGGGGCTGCGGTTTGACGATCCTGCGCTCGGGCTGGTCTGGCCTCTGCCCGTCAGCGTCATTTCGCGGCAGGACAAAAGCTGGCCGCTTGTCGATGCTTCTTTCCGGGGGGACGCATCATGACGTGCCGCCACTGTGGAAAACCGCTGCATCAGCGGGTCATCGATCTGGGCGTGGCGCCTCCGTCCAATGCCTACCTGACCGCCCGGGATCTGCAGCAGCCGGAGCTGTTTTTTCCGCTGGCCGTTTTTGTCTGCCATCACTGCTGGCTTGTTCAGACACAGGATTACGCGCGCGCCGACGAACTCTTCCGGGAAGACTACGCCTATTTTTCCTCGACCTCCGCGTCCTGGCTGGAGCACGCGAGCCGCTACACCGACGGAATCTGCGGCCGCCTCGGCCTCGACCGGCGCAGCTTCGTTTTGGAAATCGCCTCCAACGACGGCTACCTTCTGAAAAATTTCGTCGCCCGCGGCATCCCCTGTCTCGGCATCGAACCGACGGACGGAACGGCCGCCGCTGCGGAAAAAATCGGCATTCCCGTGCGGCGGGAATTTTTCAGCCGGGCGCTGGGAGAAGCGCTCGGCCGCGAAGGCAGTCAGGCCGACCTGATCATCGGCAACAACGTTTATGCGCATGTTCCGGACATCAACGACTTCACCGCCGGTCTCCAGGCGGCGCTCAAGCCGGGCGGAACAATCACGCTGGAATTTCCCCATCTCCTGCGGCTTGTCTCGCAATGCCAGTTCGACACGATTTACCACGAGCATTTTTCCTATCTGTCGCTCTACACGGTCAGCCGCATTTTCGCCGCCGCCGGATTGCGGATTTTTGACGTGGAGCGCCTGCCCACGCACGGCGGCAGCCTGCGCATCTACGGCGGCCACGCCGCAGACGACCGGCCGCCGGCTTCTGCCGTCGCCGCAATTCTCGCCGAAGAAGCCGCTTCCGGACTGCAAACGCAGGCAGGCTACACAACGCTTGCGGCCGGGGCCGGCCGGATCAAAAACGCTCTGGTGTCATTTCTCATCGGGCAGAAAAGCGCGGGGAAAAAAGTCGTCGCTTACGGCGCCGCGGCCAAGGGCAACACGCTGATCAATTACGCCGGCATCAAACCGGACCTCCTGGCCTATGTCTGCGACGAGGCCGCCTCAAAGCAGGGCAAGTTTCTTCCCGGCAGCCGCATTCCGATCGTCGGGCCGGCCGAGTTGCAAAAGGACCGGCCGGACGTTGTCCTCATTCTGCCGTGGAACATCGCCGACGAAGTGATGAGCCGGCACGGCTACATCCGGCAGTGGGGCGCCCGCTTTGCCGTCGCCGTGCCGGAAATGAAAATCCTGGAAGGGTAATCATGGGACACATCTACTACGCCAAACCAAGCATCACCGAACTGGAGGTCCGCTATGCGGCCGACGCCGCCGCCAACGGCTGGGGCGAAAGCTGCTACGGATACATCTCCCGCCTGGAAGAGGCTTTTGCCCGCCATCTCGGCGTGAAGCACGCCATTGCAACGTCCAGTTGCACCGGCGCTTTGCACATGGGACTCGCCGCGCTGGGCGTCGGACCGGGCGACGAAGTCATTCTGGCGGACGTCAACTGGGTCGCCTCCGCCGCACCCGCCACCTATCTGGGCGCGCGGCCCGTCCTGGTGGACATTCTGGAAGACTCCTGGTGCCTCGATCCCCGGAAAGTGGAGGCCGCCGTCACGGACCGCACGCGGGCGATCATCGCCGTCCACCTGTACGGCAACCTCTGCGATATGGACGCCCTGCTGGATATCGGCGCGCGCCGCGGCATTCCCGTTATCGAGGATGCGGCCGAAGCCATCGGCTCGATCTACCGCGGCAGGCGCGCCGGCAGCATGGGCGCTTTTGGCGCCTTTTCCTTCCACGGCACGAAAACCATGACCACCGGCGAAGGCGGCATGTTCGTCACCGACGACGATTCCCTTTATGAAAAGGTGCTCACGTTCAGCAATCACGGGCGGTCCCGCCGGCAGCCCCGTCAGTTCTGGCCGGACGTTGTCGGCTTCAAATACAAAATGTCGAACCTGCAGGCCGCCGTCGGCTGCGCGCAACTGGAGCGGATCGAGGAACTGATCGCGACCCGGCGCCGCGTTTTTGCCTACTACGCCCATCATTTGCGCCGCCTGCCGGTGCGGATGAATCCGGAACCGGCGGGAACCGTGAACAGTTTCTGGATGCCGTCCGTGGTGGCGGACCCGGACGTTTCCTTCGAACGCGACGCGCTCGTTGAAGCCTTTCAGGCTGCCGATATCGACGGCCGCGTTTTCTTCTGGCCGCTCAGCATGCTGCCCATGTTTCCCAACCGGCCGGAGAACGTCGTCAGCCGCCGCATTTCCGCCCGGGCGGTCAATCTGCCGAGCTACCACGACATCACCAGGGAAGATCAGGACCGCGTGATCGACCTTGTGCGCAGCCACATTCGGAAAGGATCGACGCAATGAAGAAAGATCAAGACCGGCGAATTCTGATCCTCGGAGCCGGCCCCCAGCAACTGAAGCTCATTGCTAGGGCCAGGGCGCGAGGCGCCTTTGTCGTTGTTCTGGACCGCGACAAAAACGCGCCGGGCGCGCCGCTCGCCTCCCGGCACGTCGAATGCGACATGCTGGATATTCCCAGGGCGACCGCCGCGGCAAAAGAGTACAACGTGGACAGCATCGCGACCGGCGGATCCGATCAGGTGATGGTCACGGTCGCCGCCGTCGCCGCGGCCTGCGGCCTGCCCTGCCATTTGAGCCAGGCGGCCGCCCGGCGCGCCACCAACAAGATCGCCATGACGGAAGCCTTCCTCCGGGAGGGCGTGCCCGTCGGCGGGCGTGTTTTCGTCGGAGAACACTTTGACGAAAAAGCTCTGGAGCCGCTTCGCGAGCCGCTGGTGGTAAAACCGGCGGACGCGCAGGGACAGATCGGAACATCGCTTGTCGCCCGGCGCGCCGATGTCACGCCGGCCGTGGAGCTCGCGCTGCGGCACTCCCGGAGCAAAACGGCCGCAGTGGAAGAGTTTCTCACAGGTCCGGAAATCGCCGCCGGCGCCTGGCTCGACCGGGGCCGTCTGCATCTTCTGGCCGTCACGGACCGGGTCACCTACAACCCGCCGCCCGCGCTGGGCATCTCTTTGCAGCACATATTCCCCGGCCGGACCCCGGCCGGCGACTATGAGGAAATCGCCTCCATCCTGACGCGGGTGGCTGCGGCCTTCGGCGTCACCGACGGGCCGCTGCACGCGCAGATGATCCGCAGCCAGGACGGCCTCCGCGTTCTGGAAGTCGGCTGCCGTTACGGCGGCGCCAACGAGGTTGACCTGTACCGGCAGGTTCTGGGCGTGGATCTGCTCGACTGCGTCCTCGATCTGGCCTTCAATCATCCCGAACCCTTTTCTTTCGATCTGCGCCGCGACGCTTTTCAGCGCCACGGTCTTATCACGCTGGTCGTGGCGCAGGAAGGCGTGCTCGCCCGGCACGGCGGCTGGGAGCCGCTCCTCCGAAAAGGCCTGATCACGGACGGAGGCTGGTACAGAAAAGACGGCTTCCGTCAGCGCAGGATCACGGACGCCTACGGCCGCATCGGCTGGTATCTGGTCACGGGGCGGAGCAGGGAAGAGATTTTGCAAAAAGCGGCCGAAGCCTACCGTCTGCTTCGCGTGTCCGACGAGACGGGGCAAAACCTGGTCTTCTGGCCCGAGAGCCGCTACCTCAACGAATGAAGCGGAGACAAACGATGAAAAAATTGACGCCGGCGCGCCGGCTGTGGATGAAAATACGGATGCTCTTCATTTCCGACAGCCCCTCGGGGGCGCGGGCCAGAGGAAAACTGTACGAGCCCTATCTGCCGGAGTGCGGAAAAAACTTTAAAATCGCCGCCCAGGCCTTTATTTACAATCCCAACAAGCTTCGGGTGGGCGACAACGTTTACATCGGCTTCAATTCGTATCTCGGCGAAGGACCGATCACGCTCGAAGACGAGGCCCTGATCGGCCCCTTTGTCTCCATTACGGCGTCGAACCATCTGATGAAGAACGGGTCGTACCGGTTCGGCGGCTTTGCGGAAGATCCGGTCGTCATCGGCCGGGGAACGTGGCTCGCGGGACACACCTGCATCACCGCCGGCGTCAGGCTCGGCGATTCCTGTCTTGTCGCCGCCGGCGCGGTGGTCACCAAATCCTTTCCCGCAGGCTCGGTCATCGGCGGCGTCCCGGCCGCCGTCCTGGGACGAAACTCAACCCCTGCCGCGCCGCCTGATGAAACCCCGGGGCAATAAAAAATAACTTTTCCGGAGACGTTAACCATGACGGATGCAGCAAACGAATTTATCCAGGCCTGCCGGCGCGAAATCGCGGCCCAGGGCAAAGACGAGGAGCTGGCCGCGCTCAGCCTCCTGTGGCGGCAGAAGGCGCGCGTTCATCATTACGGTTACCACTTCACGTGGCTGGACCGCCCCATCATCCAGTATCCGCAGGACATTGTCGCCTTCCAGGATGTGATCTGGGCCAGCCGCCCCGATCTGATTATCGAAACAGGCATCGCGCACGGCGGATCGCTCATCCTGAGCGCGTCTTTGCTGGTGCTTCTGGATTACTGCGACGCGGCGCAAAGCGGCGCCGTGCTCGATCCGCGGCGGCCCGGGCGCCGCGTCCTGGGCATCGATATCGACATCCGGAAGCACAACCGCGCCGCCATCGCGGCGCATCCGCTGGCGCACCGCATCGACATGATTGAAGGCTCCTCCATCGCGCCGGACGTTATCGCACAGGTGCGCGAAGCGGCCAAAGGCGGCAAACGGATCCTGATCTTCCTCGATTCCAACCACACGCACGAGCACGTCCTGGCGGAGCTGGAAGCCTACGCGCCGCTGGCCGCGCCGGACAGCTACTGCGTCGTCTTCGACACCTCCATTGAAGATCTGCCGGCCGACGCCTTCCCCGACCGGCCGTGGGGCCGCGGAAACAGCCCCCGGACGGCCGTCCGGGAATATCTGCGGCGTCTGGCGGAGGAAGGGCGGCGGGCCGCCGACGGAGCGCCGCTTTATTTGGAAACCGACACGATGCTGGAAAACAAACTGATCGTCACGGTGGCCCCGGGCGGTTTTCTCAAAAGGGTCGCCCGACCGCCGCTGTCAACCGAAGGATAGCGTCTTATGAAATTTTGTGTGAGCGTCATTGAACCGGCCGGCTATGCCTACATGCATTTTCTCTACGATCTGTGCAAATATCTGTGCTTCAGCATCGAGTCCGCCGGTTACGACTGCTGCATTTTGCGCAACAAGCTCGCGGGCGACCGGACCAATATTCTGGTGGGCGCGCATATGTCCGCCGACCCCGCCCTGCCCGACCGGGTAAAGCGCACCGGCCCCTACATTGTTTTGAACACGGAAATCATCACCGGCAACACGATCAACAACTGGGGCGTTCAGAAAACCTTCAGCGACGTCTATCTTCCGCTGATGCGTCGGGCCGCCGTCGTCTGGACGGGCGTGGCGAAAAATATCGACGCCTTGAAAAAGCTGGACGTGGAAGCGGACCAGATCTTCTGGGGTTACCATCCGCGCATGGAGGAAATCCACCACAAAAAGAGCAAAGACATCGATTTTCTTTTCTGCGGCTCCGTCACGCCGCACCGCAAGAAAATGCTCGACGCCCTTGCCGCGCAGGGCTGCAAAGTCGTCACCATGTTCGACGACGCGGCCATGTACCGCAACGACCTCATCGCCCGCGCGCGCGTCAACCTGGCGCCGAACCAGGGGCCGGGCATGAACCATCTGGGCGGCGGCCGGGTCCTGTACCTGGTCAACAACCGCTCCATCGTCGTCGTCGAGCGGTGCGTCGATCAGGCCCGGTATGAAGCATGCTTTCCCTGGGCGGAAACCGACCGGTGGGTGGACCTGTGCCTGGAAACGCTGCGGCGCCCCGATCTTCCGCAGATCACCGACGCCTATTACGAGCGCTTCAAAAAAATCCCCATGGCCGATTTCCTGGAGCCGCTCATCGCAAAGTTTGCCGACCGGAGCAAAAAAGATTTTTCCAAACCTTCTTCTCCACCGGCCGACGCGCCGCCTGTCCGGACCCCCGAGAACGAAAAGCCCTCCGGGCCGGATGTCCGGGACAGTTTCGTCTCCGGCCTGACCTCGATTATTCTTCTGACCCGCAACCGTCTCGACCAGACCAAAAAATGCGTTAAAAATCTCCGCAAACACACGCCGGAAGCTCATGAAATTCTTTTTGTGGACAACGCTTCAGCCGACGGTACCGTGCCGTGGGTGCAAAGCCAGGCCAGAGAGCATCGCCATTACCGTCTGATCGCGGAAGCGCAAGGTGAAACGCCGGCCGCGGCGTACAATTGCGGCATTCGTCAGGCGCGGGGCGAATATATCCTGCTTTTATCAAGCGAGGCGAGCGTCGGCGAAAACTGGCTTTCCTCCTTGCAGACCTGTCTCACCCGGGCGCCCGCCGCAGGCATCGTCGGCCCCATGACCGACAAGGCCCGCGGACCGCAACAGGCGCTCGACCGGTCGCCGGATGATCCGGAAGCGTTCGCGGCGCGCTTTCGAAAGCAGTTCGCCTCCCGGCGTCTTTCCTGCCGCCAGATGGCAGGATTCTGCCTGCTGTTCCGGCGCGATCTGGCCGATCAGATCGGCGGGCTAGATGAGCAGTTCGCGGCGGAGTCTCTTTGGGCCGAAGATTTCTGCCTGCGCGCAGAGCTGGCCGGTTTTAAAAATTATCTCGCCGGCGATGTTTTCCTTTCCCGCCAAACGGAGGAACCCGGACACGTGGACCGGAAACCCTTTGAGAAAAAATGGGGCATGGGCCTCGGCACCGCCGCCGGCAGAAAACTTGCCGTCCTCAGGGCCCTGGAGATGGCCGATTCCCTTTATGCCAAAGGCAATCTGGATCAGGCTGTGGAAACGCTGGTCAACTGCATCAAGTTTTCACCCACCGATCCGCAGATCTACTATGCCCTCGCGCGTTTTTTTCTGGAATCCAAAAAATTTGCCGAAGCCCGCGACGTGATTGCCGCCATGCCCCGGGCAGCCCAGGAAACTTTAAAGGGCTTGGAATGCGCCGGTTATGCCCGGGAAGGCCTGGGCCTGGACGAGGAGGCTGCCTCCGCGGCGGAACAAATGCTTTCTCTGGACAAGGACTATGCCCCCGCCGTCAATTTGCTGGGCCTCCTGGCCTTTAAAAAAGGAGAAATCCAAAAAGCGCAAAAATATTTCGAACAGGCCGTGTTTGCCGATCCGGGTTATGGAGAAGCCCGCACCAACCTGGGGATTCTGGCCTGGAAATCCGAGAGGCAGGACGAAGCGTTCGCTCATCTGCAAAGAGGATTTCAGCTTTCCTGTTTTCTTCCCGATGCCGCCGCCCTTTATTATTCCGCCGTCTCATCTTCAGGCGCGTTTGCCGAAGCGGAAGCGGACTTTGCCTGCGCCTGCCGGCTTAATCATCAAAACAAGACCCTGGCTTTTCTCTACATCGACATTCTTATCCGGCAGGAGAAATTCGCCGACGCGCTCCTGAAAATAGAAGACGCGCTCGACGCCTTCGGAATGGATGACCCGACGCTTCAGGCGGCGCTCGCCGTGCGCGAAAAAGTCGGGCCGCTGGCCATCGGCAAGCCGGGCCGAAAAGGAACGCTTTCGCTTTGCATGATCGTGAAAAACGAGGAAAAGTATCTCGTTCAATGTCTGAAAAGCGTCCGGGACGTGGTCGATGAAATGATCATCGTGGACACGGGCTCAACGGACAGGACAAAAGACATCGCGCGCGTTTTCGGAGCGACACTCTACGACTTTCCCTGGACGGGCGATTTTTCCGCCGCCCGCAACGAATCGCTGGCTCACGCCACGGGCGAGTGGATTCTGATTCTTGACGCGGACGAAGTCATTTCGCCGCTCGATTATCCGGAGCTCAGCAAACTGCGGGCGCGCAAATCCTCGTCTCCCGTCGCCTACTCCATCGCCACCCGCAACTACATCAAAAACGTCGGCGTTCTGGGATGGACGCAAAATGTCGGAGAATACCCGGAAGAGGTCGGCGGCGGGTGGGTGAAGAGCGCGAAAGTCCGCCTTTTGACGCGCA
>DBPV01000134.1:12247-14118 GCA_002304995.1 Syntrophaceae bacterium UBA1411 | reverse complement strand
GCGCCTGAAATTTGAATTGCCTGCCCCGGCACCTTCCGGTATAATCCCCGCCAACCGAGACCGGCCCGAGCGACGCCCTCCCGGCGGATGAGACAAAATTCCGCCGCAGCCGGTCGTGTTTTTTTGCCGCGCAAAAGAATAATCGGCCGTCAGGCGGCGCGAATCCGAAAGTGAAGCGACCATGGAAAAAAGAAATCTTGACCCCTACCTGCAGGGCGTGTTGAACCGGGACCGGCGGATGCTGGCCAAAACCATCACCCTCATCGAAAGCGCGCTTCCCGCGGATCAGGAATTTTCGCGGCAGCTGCTCGACCTGCTCATGCCCTACACCGGCAAAGCGCTCAGCCTGGGCATCACGGGCCTGCCGGGCGCGGGCAAAAGCACCTTCATTGAAAGCTTCGGCACGCTGCTTACGCAGAAAGGCTACCGGGTGGCGGTGCTGGCCGTCGATCCCAGTTCGCCCAAGACGGGCGGCAGCATTCTGGCCGACAAGACCCGCATGGAAAAGCTGGCCGTCAACGAGCAGGCATTCATCCGCCCCTCGCCGTCCGGGAAGACCCTCGGCGGCGTCGCCCGTAAAACCCGGGAAACTATGCTGGTGTGCGAAGCGGCGGGCTTCGACGCGGTCATGGTCGAGACCGTCGGCGTGGGCCAGTCGGAAGTCACCGTCGCGTCGATGGTCGATTTCTTTCTCGTGCTCATGATCGCCGGCGGCGGCGACGAACTCCAGGGCATTAAAAAGGGCGTTCTGGAACTGGCCGACGCCGTGGCGGTCAACAAGGCGGACGGCGACAATATCGAACGCGCCAAAATGGCGCGCCGTCAGTATGAAACGGCGTTTCACCTTTTGTCGCCGCCTTACGCCAACTGGACGCCGCCGGTTGTGACGTGCAGTTCGCTCACGATGGCGGGGCTCGAAAACATTTTAAAGATCATTCTCGACCACCGCGACAAGCTGACCGAAAGCGGCGAGTTGCAGGCCAAGCGCAAAGAACAGGCGCGGGAATGGCTGAAATTTCTGGTGCGCGAAGGCGTGCAGGAATGGTTTTACGAAAGTCCGGCGGCTGAGGTCCTGGCCCATGCGCTTGCCGACGTGGAGCAGGGCGTTATCACCCCCACCACCGCCGCCGCGAAAGTCCTGGAGTGCCTGAAGGGGCGGAAGTTTTAGAAGGGCTGACAGACTGCAGGTTGTAAGATTGCAGGAAAAAAGTCCGCCCCCGGCAGTCGGGTCAGCGGTGCTTTTAACGACGGGCAAAGATATTAAACATACAGGAGATCACCATGAAAATTCTGAAAGTGGATCACATCGGCATTGCGGTGAAGAATCTGGCGGAAAGTTCCAAACTCTACGAGATGCTCGGCATTGCCCAGGCGGGCGTGGAAGAAGTGGCCGAACAAAAAGTCCGGGTTTCCTTTTTTCCCGTGGGAGATTCGGAAATCGAGCTTTTGGAATCCACCTCGCCCGACGGGCCGATTGCCAAATACATTGAGAAAAACGGCGAAGGCATCCAGCACCTGGCGCTGCGGGTGGACAATCTGGAGGCGGCGCTGGCCGAACTGAAAGCCAAAGGCGTCCGGCTGATTGATGAAAAGCCCCGCTACGGCGCGGGCGGCGCGAAAATCGCCTTCGTTCATCCCAAAGCGACCGGCGGCATTTTGCTGGAACTGAGTGAAAGGTAAAGGCGCCGGTGCCCGGCCGGGGCTGCGGAACGCCGGCTGCCCGGCCGTGTGTACATATTAAACACTGAGCGACACACAGGATGTATACGAAAGATACATCCTGTGTACAACTTAAACAAAAACGGCGACCCGGCGCCGGACTGACCCGCAGTCGAAAAGACCTCTGCGGAGCGGCGAAAATTTATTGCCGC
>DBPV01000134.1:4182-12219 GCA_002304995.1 Syntrophaceae bacterium UBA1411 | reverse complement strand
GCGATCGGGAAACCGCCCTTTCCCCGGCAGCGCGGGGGCGCTTTTCCGGCGGCTGGTACAAACTTTGCTCATTGCATATAGATTTATCGAATGCGGTATGCTGTTGACGTGAAATCTTGGCGGAGAGAGTAGATGATCAGATATCGTAGCCAAACTATCCCCTTCCAACCGGCTTTCGGCCGCAAGATAACAATTTTATGGCGGACAATTTTCAGAAAAACAAATAATTTCAAGAAAAAACCATATCCGGCCGCCTCGCATCTGTAAAAGGAAGGCGGCCTTCGGAACAAACCGGCGTAAAAAAAGCTGCAAGAACCACAACGGCCAAAGACACCAAACGAGAAACAGAAGTCTCCGGGATCAGTTGAGGAACCAGGGAAACCTTTAATTGATTTTTATGCGCAGACAACATTCTTCGAGGAGGGGTAGTTATGAATATTGGACGCTTGGCGGACGACAACATCCAGAGATTCGGCGAGTATGATTTTGTTTACTTTGACGGCCAATGGCACACGAACGTCGCCATGAACCAAAACGCCAACCGGCTGGGCAACGCTCTGAAAAAGCTGGGCGTCAAAAAAGGCGACCGGGTCGGCGTGCAGCTGCTCAACTGCCCCGAACTCATCCAGACGTTTTTTGCCGCATTCAAGATCGGCGCAACGCTCGTGCCGATCAATCCATCGCTGAAAATTCCCGAGCTGGCCTATATCTACAAGGACGCGGGCCTTACGGCCCTGGTGAGCTCGCCCGAATATCTCGCCGCTATCGGGGCGGCCCGCAAAGAGGCGCCCGCACTCACGCATGTGATTTTCACCGGCACGGAGGCGGCCGCGCAAGCCCTGTCTTTCAACGACATTTGCCGGCCGGAACCGGCTGAGCTTGCCGTTGCGGACACGGACAATGACGACACGGCCGTGATGATCTACACCGCCGGCACCACGGGCAGCCCCAAGGGCGTCATGCTGACCCATTACAACTGGTACACCCACGTCACGGGCTACTACGACCTGGTGCTGTTGGATTCCTGGGGCCTGTCGGTCCGCGGCGTGATGCGCGAACAGGACGGCGGCCAGGCCAAAAAAGCGCCGCAGGAAGGCGAAGTTTTCGGCGTCAGCCGCAGCCGGGTTTCGCTCATCACGTTGCCGCTGTTTCACGGCTACGGCGTCTTTGCCCTGAATCTCGAATTTCTCACCGGCGGCAAGCTGGTCGTCATCACCCGCTGGGACCCGGAAGAAGCCATGAAGTGCATCGACACATACAAGGTCACGGACTTCCGCGGCGTGCCGACCATGTACATCCAGCTGCTCAACCATCCGTCGCTTGCCAGGTACGATTTGAGTTCGCTTAAGACCTGCATCTGCGGCGCGGCGCCGATGCCGCTCGCAGTGGCGCGCGTCTGGAAGGAAAAAATCGGCGTCGATATCTGGGAAGGCTATGGACTGAGCGAAGCGACCACGGTCAACTGCGGCAATGTCGCGGGCCGGCGGCCGCCCAAGTACGGTTCCATCGGCAAGTGCTACCAGAAATGCAACAGCATCAAAATCTTCGACGACCAGGATAACGAGCTGCCCATCGGCCAGACGGGCGAAATCGTCATCAAGGGGCCGGGCGTCATGAAGGGCTACTGGAACAAGCCTGCGGAAACGGCGGCCGCAATCCGCAACGGCTGGCTGCATACGGGAGACGTGGGCCACATGGACGAAGACGGCTATCTTTACATCACCGACCGGAAGAAGGACCTGATCATCCGGGGCGGAGAAAACATCTATCCCAAGGAGATTGAAAATATCCTGTACCTGCATCCCGAAGTGCTCGAAGCGGGCGTCATCGGGATTCCCGACCCGGTGTACGGCGAGGCGGTCAAGGCGTTTGTCGCCCTGAAGACGCCCGGCGCCGTCACCGAGGAGGAGCTGCTGGAATTCTGCAAAACGCAGCTGCCTTCGTACAAGAGGCCCAAAGCGATTCAGTTTCTGGAGTCCCTGCCCAAAAGCGCGGTGGGGAAAATTCTGCGCCGGGAGCTGCGCAACATCAAGTAAAGACAGCGCTGACCGGAGCCGGAGCGCAAAACGGATAAAAATTATTTTGAGGAGGTGACACAGAGATTTTCCGGACAAGCGGCCCATGCCGTCTGTTGCGACACGGCATTTAAACGTTTTTTTGCATTTTAACTTTATCACGAGGAGGGTGGGAAAGATGAAAGCAAAGTTTTATTCGGCTGTAGGCGCATTTCTGTTTTGTGTGTTGGTCTCCGCAGGGACCGTTCAGGGCGAGGTTCTGAAAAACGCCAAATTTCTGTCCGGCCCCACCGGAACCACCTGGTACTCGCAGGTCGCGGCCTTCTCAGGCATCGCGTCGGGCAAGCTGGGCATGAATGTCGATGCCATGACCGGCTCCGCCATCAGCAACGTCATCCAGATTGAAAGAGGCAAGGTTCCGCTGGGGCTCACTTTCGCCTCCTACCTCCCGGCAATGACGTCGGGCAAGGTCGTCGCCCAGATCGGAAAGGACGAATACTTCAAAGAGCCGGTGAAGAAAGCCCGGGTGCTGTGCTACACGACCACGGCGGCTTATGTGCTTCTGGTGGACGCCAAATCGCCGTACAAGAAAATATCCGACCTCAAGGGCAAACCGATCCGCTACGTTACTTATCCGTCCGGCTTTACCGCCCGCTACGTTCCCGAGCAGATTCTCGAAGCCACGGGCATCACCTACGACAGCATTAAAAAAGCCGGCGGCAAAGTCGACATCGTCGGCAAATACCAGGAGGCCTGCGACCTTCTGTCCAAAGGGCTGGCCGACGTGATTTCCTACACCATGGCGACCAACTCCCAGGCGGCGGCCCTGGCAGAGCTGGAATCCCAGAAAAAATTCCGGATTCTCGCCCTGGATCCCAAACCGACGGAAGACGTCCTTAAGGAAATTCCGCTCATTGTGACCACGGTCAAAAAGGGGCTTCATGAAAGCATCACCGAGGACACGAAAGTTCTGGCCGACATCACCGTCTGGATGGTGAGCGCCGACGTTTCCGACGAAACCGTCACCGTCATTCTCGACGGTCTTGTCAAAAACATGGACACCATGGCGCAGGTGGGCAACATCGAGTTCAAGGGCATGACTCCCAAGGAGCTTTCCCGGTTGTACGGAAAGGGCAAACAGCCTCCGCTGCATCCGGCGGCTTTGAAGTACTACAAGGAAAAAGGCGCCATTAAATAATCCGTCTTACAACAGGGCGTCCCGGCCGCGCGGGCGGGACGCCCTTCTTTAAGCCTGCCAAAGGAGGTTTGCAGTGAACAGGAATCTTACCGGCATTCCCGGTCACATCATGTCCGTGATCGGAGCCTTTTTGTCCGTTTTCGTGCTGTCCATCGTTGTTGCGGGGCCGCTCCTGGGATACACCGTATCTCTGGCGATTTTTCTTTTTTTCGCCCTGCCCATGACCTTCATGATGTACTCCGGCGGCAAAAGCCCCTTCTGGATGAAGATCAATGCCGTGGACTGGATCTTTACCGCCGTGTCGGTCGTGTCCATCGGGTACCTGATCGTCAACGCCAACCACATTCTCACGCGCATCGAATATGTCAGCGAGATTTCCGCCTTTGAGTTCACCATGGGCATCCTCGGCCTCATCGCCGTTCTGGAGGCGACGCGGCGCGCGATGGGAACGGCGATGGCGGTCATTGCGCTGGTTTTGCTGATCTACGTGGCCTACGGCAACCATCTGCCGGCCGCGGTCAGCCATTCCGGCTACGACTGGGACTGGATCGTCGACACCATGTATCTCACGTCGAAAGGCATTTTCGGCAGCCCCCTGTGGGTTGTGATCACGCTGGCTTTTCCGTTTATTCTCTACGGCGTCATCCTCGAGGAACTGGGGATTCTCCGGACGTTTCTTGACTTCGCCAACCGCCTCCTGGGGCGGACGCCCGGCGCGCCGGCAAAGACGGCGATCGTGGCCGGCACTCTGGTCGGCATGGCGAGCGGCCTGCCCATGTCCACCACCTATCTCATCGGCTATCCGACCATTCCGGAAATGAAAAAAGTCGGCTATCCGCCGCGGGTCGCCGGAGGAATCGCGGCCGTCGTCGGAACGGCCGCCCAGCTCATGCCGCCGATGCTCGGCGTCGCGGCCTTCATCGTCGCGCAGTACATGGGCGTCCCCTACATCAAGGTCTGTCAGTACACGCTGCTTCCCGCGCTGATGTTCTATTTCGCCTTTTACTGCACAATCGATTTTGAAACGCGCAAATGGAACATCCCGGTGCACGAGGCGGTCACCATTACGTACGGAAAGATCATGGCCAACGGATTTTACATCTTCATCGTCAGCATGATCGTGCTGATCTACTTCCTGGTCATTTTCTATCCGGTGGGGCTTGCCGCGCTGTACGCCTGCGCCACGGCGCTGGTGCTCGGCCTCTTGCGCAAGCACAACCGCCTGAACGTAAAAACGTTTTACAACATCCTGGCCAAAACGGGAAAAACGTCCGTTTACATTTCCATCGCTTGCGCCGCTGCGGGCGTGATCACCGGCCTGCTCGTCGAAACGGGGCTGAATCTGAAATTCGCCAACATGGTCATCGGCCTGGGACGCGACTCGCTGTTCATCGCGCTTCTGCTTTCCGCTTTGGCCATCCTGGTCTTGAGCATGGGCATGCCCTCCATTCCGGCCTACATCACGGGCATCGCGATTTTCGGACCGGCGCTCATGAAGCTGGGCGTTATCGCCCCCGTCGCGCACATTTTCGTGTTTTACTACGCAACGCTGTATTCGATCACGCCGCCGGTGGCTTTCGCCTCCTACGCGGGAGCGCAGATCGCCGGAGAGGATCCGATGATGACGGGCCTGGTCGCCTGCAAGCTCGGCATCATGACCTACATCATTCCTTTCCTTTTTGCCTATAATCCGGCGCTGCTTTTGATTGCCGAGTACTGGGACGTCTGGCAGGTGATCAAGCTCATCTTCTTCTACATTCCCGGACTGGTGCTGTTCGCAGCAGGCCTCTCCGGCTTCTGGGCCAAGAAAATGGGCTGGCAGGATACGGTCATTGCCCTGGTGGGCGGAGTCCTGATGCTGTTTCCGCTTTTCGTGGTCCAGTTCTTCGGCCTGGCGGCGTTCATCTACATTTTCATCCGCCAGGATATTTACCATGCCTATCTGCGTCGGAAACCCGTCGCCGCGGCATAGGATTTAAAAAAAAGACGTCGTCCGGCCTGCTTTTCGGCCGGACGACGTCTTTTTTTTGCCGGCGGCCGCGCTACAAAATGATCTGGTCTCTGCCGTTTACCACGCCAAACCGGCCGTTTACCGCCCGGATGACGGCGAGGATGTTGTATCGGCGCAAAAGCGCGACGCTGAGTGTGGTGGGCGAGGCGCGCGTGACCAGAACGGGCGCGCGGGCGTTGATGAATTTGAGGGCGATCTCGCTCGAGATGCGGCCGGTCGAACAGATCATCTTGTCCTCGAGAGAAATGCCGCCGGCGGCCGCATATCCGATGACCTTGTCGATGGCGTTGTGCCGGCCGATTTCATCGAAGAAAACCAGGCGCCGGCCGGCAAGCGAATAGAGGGCGGCGCTGTGAACGCCGTGCGTGGCGTCGTGTTCGCGCGAATAGGTCAGAAACTCGCTCATGACCTCCACGATAACGCCGGCCTCAACCCGCGGCAGTTTCGCGCGGATCAGGTCCTCGCCGGGCGGCTGTTTTCTGGTCCGCCCCCCCGCCGCGGAAATGGTTTTGATCCGCTCGAGCTTTTCCGCGATGATCCGGTCGTCCGCCAAAACGGCGTCGACGGTCAGAGAATCTTCATCAATCTCCAGACGGGCGATCTGATCTGCGGCCGCAATGATTCCTTCCGTGATCAGGTAACCGGTCACGTGCTCGCGCAGATAATTTCCGGAGCTGGCCATCGTGATGTAGGGGCGGCCGTTGATTTTCAACAAAACGGCGTACTCGGCCGAAAAAGGCAGCGAGACTTCCGTCAAAACGCCGTCGCGGTATTCGGAGAGCGCGACCTCGGCAAACGAGGGCAGGGGCATGGTTTTTTTCCTCACCGGGTTTTTTTCGTCTTTTAGCAGCAATAATAGGGATTGACAAGGATTATGCAAATTCACTACAGTTCCGAAAGATTCCATGAGGAGAATGCACATGCTCAGCCGCACGGCAGCCGTTTTGATCATCATCGACATTCAGGGCAAACTCGCCCAGGTCATGCACGACAAAGAAAACCTTTTTGCCGCCAACATCAAACTGATCCAGGGATTTCAGGCGCTCGGCCTGCCGATTCTGGTCACGGAGCAAACGCCGGACAAGCTCGGGCCGACCATTCCGGAACTCACCCGGGAGCTCCGGGGCGTTCAGCCGATCGCCAAGGAAACCTTCAGCTGCTGGATCGACGCTGCCTTCCGCGACCGGCTCGAAGCGCTGACCCGCCGCCATGTCGTGCTTACCGGCATCGAAAGCCACATCTGCGTTTATCAGACCGCGCTGGACCTGCTGCAGAACGGCTACACGGTTCATCTGGCGACCGACGCCGTTTCGTCACGCACGCCGGAAAACCGCCGGGTCGGCATCGACGCGATCAAGGGCGCCGGCGCGCACCTCACGTCGGTCGAGATGGTGCTCTTCGAACTTCTCCGGACGGCGGCCGACCCGAAAGCCCGGGATATTTTTAAAATCGTGAAATAAGGAAAATCACATGCTCCAGATCGAACAGTTCCGCTACGGGGATAACCTGGCCTATCTGCTGCACGGCCCGACCGGAGCCATGGCGATTGACGGCGGCGCCTGGCAGGAAATTCTGGCGTTTCTTGAACAACACCGGCTTGCGCTCGCCTGCGTCACCAACACGCACCGGCACTCCGACCACACGTCGGGCGACGACCATCTCCTGCGGAAGACCAATGCCCGCTTTCTCGACTGCACGGCATTCGCCGACGGAGAAAAGATTCTGATCGACGGCGAACCGGTCGTGGTTTACCGGACGCCCGGCCATTCCAAAGATTCGGTTTGCTTTTCCGCCGGCGACATTCTCGTGACCGGCGATACGCTCTTCAACGCCACGGTCGGCAACAACTTTTCAGGGGATTCACGCGGCTTTTTTGAATCGATCAAACGGCTCATGGCGCTGCCGGACAACACGCGCATTTTTGCCGGACATGATTACGTGCGGGATTCCCTGGCGTTTGCCCGGCGCCTGGAACCGGACAATTCCGCCATCGAGCGTTTCCGGCAAACCTGCGATCCGCATTTTCTCTACTCCACGCTGGCCGAAGAAAAGCAGATCAATCCCTACCTGAGATTCAACGAGGAGCCGATCATCCGGCTCTTGCAGAAGCACGGCCTCCCGCACGCCACCGAATGGGAGCGCTGGCAGTCGTTGATGGCGATTGAATAAAAACGAGGGGCAAGGTCCAAGGTTCAGAAATAGAATCCTGGCCTGGGACAGATGAGGCGGATATTAACGGTTGTAAAAAAAGGAAGGAGAATCATCATGGCCAGAATTCAAGTCGGAGAAGTGTTTGGAGATTTTACGCTCAAAAGCCACACGGAAGCGGCGGTGGACACGGCGGCCCTGGCGGGGAAAAAAATCCTCCTGTCTTTTCATCCGCTCGCCTGGACGGACGTCTGCGCCCGGCAGATGCAGTCGCTCGAGGCCCAAAGCGCGGTTTTCGNNNNAAAGCCTCGGCATTGAAAAAGTCGACTTGCTCGCGGATTTCTGGCCGCACGGCGGCATCGCCGCCAGACTGGGTCTGTTCATCGAAAAATTCGGCTTTTCCGAGCGCGCCAACGTCATTCTCGACGAAAAACGCCAGGCCGTCTTCGTCAGGGTCTATCCGATCCGGGAGCTGCCGGACATCAGCGAGGTGCTGGATTTTCTGAAAAAGTAGCGCGCGTTTTGCAGAGCGGATCTTCAGGTCCGCCAAACCGCGCCGTCCTGCATTTCCGCGCGGCGTCAGATCATGTAGCTGTGCAGGCTCGGAAGAAAGTTTACGCCCAGGTAAGTAAAGAGCACGCAGCCGAAGCCGACGATCGCCATGA